>DKXD01000155.1:296-5986 GCA_002492075.1 Ruminococcaceae bacterium UBA7135 | reverse complement strand
AATTCTTCGTTAGCGATACCACGCAAAATGTCTGCGCGCTTTTTCGCGGATAAGGAAAAAATTTTCTTTTTTGTATTGACAAACTCAAAGAATAGTGATATAATATAAAAAACAAATAAACCGTTGACGCGGAGATAACGGCAATGATGCCTATACAGAGAGCCTGCGATGCTGAGAATCGGGCAAGACACAAGTTGTCAAATGGACCGCTGAGGGTGCAGTCAAATGTGACTTGTCACAGAGTATTCTGCAACGTGTGGGCATACGTCAGTTGCCGGGGATATGTCAGTATCCCGCTAAGTGCACGGGTCGTTCCGTGAATTCAAGGTGGTACCGCGGATAGTTAAATTATTCGTCCTTGACAGATAGTGTGGATCTGTCGGGGATTTTTGCTTCTTTGGCAGATCTGTCAAAGAAGTTTTTTGTTTTTTGGGAGGTGATCGTGTAAGTTTTTAAGGGCGGCTCTCCCCGCAAGCGGGGCAGAACCAAGGAAACGCTGATTTAACGGCTCTCCCTGCCGCAGACGGGAAGAGATCCGATGAAACCGTGCTTAAAAAACGATTTAATCAGTACTTCCCCAACAACTATTCACTAATATTTATTAAAGGAGACAAGACCATGATAAAAGAAGCAATCGTAAAGATCGTAAGCAAGGAAGACCTCACGTATGATGAGGCTTATGCAGTGATGAACGAGATAATGAGCGGAGAAACAAGCCCCACGCAGAACGCCGCGTTTCTTGCGGCGCTTTCCACAAAGAGTGCCCGCGCGGAAACTACGGACGAGATCGCGGGCTGCGCCGCCGCAATGCGGGATCACGCGGAAAAGGTCGAAACGGATATGGAGCTGTTTGAAATAGTCGGCACGGGCGGCGATAACGCGCACAGCTTTAACATTTCGACGACTTCCGCTCTTGTCGCGGCGGCGGGCGGAATGAAGGTCGCGAAGCACGGAAACCGCGCCGCGTCCTCTCAGTGCGGCACGGCGGACTGCCTTGAGGCGCTCGGCGTGAACATTCAGCAAAGCCCGCAAAGATGTATCGAACTGTTGAACGAGGTCGGTATGTGCTTTTTCTTCGCGCAGAAATACCACACCTCGATGAAATATGTCGGCGCTATCCGCAAGGAGCTTGGTTTCCGCACCGTGTTCAACATCTTGGGTCCCTTGACCAATCCCGGCTCGCCGTCTATGCAGCTTCTGGGCGTGTATGACGAGTATCTTGCGGAGCCGCTGGCGCAGGTTCTGATAAGTCTTGGGGTGAAGCGCGGCATGGTAGTATATGGGCAGGATAAGCTGGACGAAATATCCATGAGCGCACCGACTACCGTCTGCGAGTTTAAGGACGGCTGGTTCAAGTCCTACGCGATAACGCCCGAGGAGTTTGGGTTCGAGCGCTGCGAGAAAGCCGATCTCTTGGGCGGAACTCCCGAAGAAAACGCCGCCATCACCCGCGCTATCCTGAACGGAGAAAAGGGTCACAAAAGAAACGCGGTTCTGATGAACGCGGGAGCGGCTCTTTACATCGGCGGCAAGGCGGAGAGCATGAAGGCGGGCGTTGCCCTTGCAGAAGAGATCATTGATTCGGGAAAGGCTGCCGAAACGCTGAATAAGCTTATCGAAGTCAGCAACCGTGCGGAGTAAGCGCCGTGAATGTGTTTGACAAAACGCCGCTTTGGAAAGACAATTTGATAAACAAGAGCCGACCGCGTTTTTGCGGTCGGCTTGTTTTCGTATTATCTCCGTAAGGCGGCAAGTATCATTCGGTAGTAACGGATTTTGCGAGGTTTCGGGGCTTGTCGGGGTCGTTGCCGCGCAGGATACTGGAGTAGTACGCAATAAGCTGCAAAGCGCATACCGTCGGCAGGGGAACGAGCATATCGTTCAGCTCGCCAAAATCAAGCTCCAGCTTCAGATCGACCGTTCCGTCCGCGAACGTTGTGCCCTTGCGGCATATCGCGATGACAAACGCTCCGCGCGCCTTTACCTCCTCCATATTGCTGATAGTCTTTTCGATAATGTGACTTTGCGTCGCTATGGTGATAACGGGAATGTTCTGCTCTATAAGCGAGATTGTGCCGTGCTTGAGCTCACCCGCGGCGTATGCCTCCGAGTGTATGTAGGATATCTCTTTAAGCTTCAGCGAACCCTCAAGCGACAGCGCGTAGTCGAAGCCGCGCCCGATGAAGAACAGCGTTTCGGTGTTGACAAGCTGAGAGGCGATAAATTGGCACTCGTCACACCTGTCGATGATGTTCTGTATCACCTCGGGTGTTTTCGCAAGCTGAGCGGTCAGCCGCTTTAATTCGTCCGCATCTATCGCTTCCCGCGCGTATGCGAAGCGGAACGCCAGCAGATACAGCGACGCTATCTGCACGGAATACGCCTTTGTGGACGCCACCGCTATTTCAAGTCCCGCAAGCGTGTTTATGCAAATATCCGCAAGACGCGCTATCGCGGAATATTTCACGTTCACCACCGCGAGAGTTTTTGCGCCGCGCTCTTTGGCAAGTTCCAAAGCCGCCTTGGTGTCGGCGGTCTCGCCCGACTGCGACACCACAATAACAAGATCGTTCTCGCCGACTATCGGGTCCATATAGCGAAATTCACTCGCTATCTCCACCGCCACGGGAACTCGCGCCAGCTTTTCTATCGCGTACTTTGCCACTATCCCCGCATACATTGCCGTGCCGCAAGCGGTAATGAACACTTTGTTGAAGCCGCGCAGCATATCATCCGTAAGTCCGATGTCCGTAAAGTCGGGAATGCCGTCTTTTGTAAGACTGTCCAGCGTCTTTTGAACGACGCCGGGCTGCTCGTGAATTTCCTTGAGCATATAATGCGGATAGCCGCATTTTTGAGCCTGTTCAACGTCCCATTCGGCAATTCGGCGCTCCTTGCTTATCTGAATTCCGTGTACGTCAAAGAACATTACACCCTCGGTGTCGAGACGAACTATCTCGTTGTCTTCAAGCAGAACATAGTCCTTGGTGTATTTCAGAAACGCGGGAATATCGCTTGCTATAAAGCTTTCGCCCTGTCCAACGCCCACTATCAGCGGACTGCCGCAGCGTGCCGCGTACACTCTTTCGGGGAAATCCTTGAAAATTATGCCGAGAGCGTAGCTTCCGCGAAGCTCTTTAAGCGTTTCGGTTATGGCGTGCAGCGGATTGCGCTCCGAATAGTAGTAGTCAAGCAAGCAAGCGACCACCTCGCTGTCCGTTTGCGAAAGGAACGTGTAGCCCTGTTCCGTCAGGAACTGTTTCAGTTCCGCGTAGTTTTCGATTATGCCGTTGTGGACGATAGTCACACGTCCATTGCTGTGCGGGTGGGAGTTTGCATCGGACGGCTCTCCGTGAGTAGCCCAGCGCGTATGCCCGATACCGCAGTGACCCTGCGGCCTGCCCTCGCGTTCCAGCTTTTCCTTCATCGCGGTGAGCTTGCCGCGCGTTTTTACGGTTTTGATATCCCGACCTTCAAACACCGCGATCCCCGCGCTGTCATAACCGCGGTATTCCAGCTTTTCCAAACCGTCCATCAAAACCTCTGTACAGTCTCTTTGTCCCAGATAACCAACTATGCCGCACATAAATATTTTCCCCCTTTAAGCATTAAGAAAACGCGATTGAATTAATTGATAATGTATAATTGAGAATTGATAATTTTGGGATGTGCGCGCGGCGCGCTCCGAAATTCTCCATTCTACATTATCCATTTTCCGTTTTAGTGTTGTTGCCGTATTTCAAACATTCCCCGATAAAACTATTCCTTTTTCTGAATCGATAGTCACTGCCGTTCCGCTCCTTAGTATCTGCACGGCATTTTTTGCGCCCACTATCACGGGAATATCCAATGTCATTCCTACGATAGCGGCGTGACTGTCCGCGCCGTCCTCTTCGGTGATTATCCCCGCCGCCGTTTTTAGCACGGAGAGTATCGCGTTGGACGTTTTTTCTATAACCAGTATCTGACCCGCCTCAAAGCGCTCCAGCGCGTCCGCCTCGGATTTCGCAACGCATACGGGAGCGGTGACGACGCCTTTTGTAACGCCGTTGCCCGTAACCAGAACATCGCCCACTATATGCACCTTCATAAGGTTTGTGGTTCCCGAAACGCCAAGCGGAACGCCCGCCGTAATAACAGTGAGATCGCCGTTGTTCAGAAGCCCCGCTTCAACCGCTCTGGAAACCGCCTGATGAATGAGGTCATCTGTGTTTGTCATGGTCTCCTCTGCCATAAGCGGGATAACTCCCCAAGAAAGCGCCGTTTGTCGCCAAGTCACCTCGCTTGTTGTGCAGGAGATTATTGGACATTCGGGACGATAGCGGGAGAGCAGTTTTGCGGTAGTTCCCGTTTTCGTAACGGTGATTATCGCCGTAGCTCCCAGATCCAGAGCCGCCGCCACGGTAGCGTGCGATATCGCCGATGAGACGTTTACCGTGCTGCGCGACTCCAGCGCATAGAAGCGCTTTTTGTAGTTTATTGCTTGCTCGGTGGTCTCCGCTATCAGAGCCATAGTCTTTACCGCTTCAACGGGGTGTTCGCCCGCTGCCGTTTCCCCGGAGAGCATAATAGCGCTTGTGCCGTCATAGATAGCGTTTGCAACGTCGGTTGTTTCAGCTCTTGTGGGGCGAGGATTGTGTATCATACTTTCAAGCATCTGTGTTGCGGTGATTACCTGCTTGTTTGCGTTGTAACCCTTTTTGATGAGCATTTTCTGTATCTGCGGAATTTTCTCGAACGGGATCTCAACGCCCATATCGCCGCGCGCCACCATAATGCCGTACGACGCTTCGATAATCTCGTCGATGTTGTCGAGTCCCTCCTGATTTTCGATCTTCGAAATGATCTTGATTTTACTGCCGTGGGCATCGAGAATCTCCTGCACGGCCTTTATGTCCTTGGCGCTGCGCACGAACGAGTGTGCGATGAAATCGACGTCGTTCTTCACGGCCCACTCGATGAAGCGGCGGTCCTTCTCCGTCACCGAAGGCAGGTCGATCGACACCGCAGGCACGTTGACGCTCTTGCGCGAACGCATCGCGCCGCCCACGACGAACTCGCAGATCAGCTCCTCGTCGGTCTTCTCCACCACACGAATTTCCAGCTCGCCGTCGGCGATCAGCATGCGCGCCCCGACCGGAATGTCGCGCACGATGGTCGGCACGTTCATATAAACCACCTTGCGGGTGGTCATGTCGCTGCCGTCCGAACCCCGTACGGCGACGCGGTCGCCCACCCGGAAATTGATGCTGTTGCCGTATTCGTCGGCGATCGTCGTCACGCGGATTTCAGGTCCCTTTGGTATCTATCATGATCGGAATGGCCGGATTCACCCGGTGTACGGTCTCGACGATATGCGTGGCTCCGTCCTCCGTCACGTGTGCCGAATTGACGCGCACGACGTCCATACCGGCATCGTAAAGGTTCTTCACGAACTCCTCGGTGCAGCGGAAGTCCGACATCGTCGCAACGATCTTGGTTTTTTTCATTCTGTACATAAACGTATGATGCTTATAATTTGAACATTATTGTGTGATCGACATATTCCGCGGCAGCCTTGAGCCGTCTCGGTAATTCCGGTCCGCCCCGACTCCCCTTCTCCGAGGAAACCCGCTGCCGCCTGCGCGGCAGAAGCGCCGGCCTCTCCCGCTCCGACAGGAAACACTCCGGAATCCCCGAAAGCGGCAACC
>DKXD01000155.1:0-251 GCA_002492075.1 Ruminococcaceae bacterium UBA7135 | reverse complement strand
GCCGACACGGCGTCGCGCAGCGCCACGGAGGTATGCGTGTAACCGCCGGCGTTGAGCACCACGCCGTCATACAGACCGTCGGCCTGCTGCACGGCATCGATCAGTTCACCCTCGATGTTCGACTGGAAATAGGCGAACTCCACGGCCGGGTAACGGCTTTTCAGTCCTTCGAAATACGACTCGAAAGTCTGCGATCCGTAAACCCCGGTGTCGCGCCGCCCCTGCAAATTGAGGTTCGGGCCGTTGAGAAT
>DKXD01000118.1 GCA_002492075.1 Ruminococcaceae bacterium UBA7135 | reverse complement strand
TCCCTCGCCACAGGGGTATAACCCGCCGCAGGAAAGCGCCTCGCCGTTTTCGCCGCGCGGAATACGCACGGGCGACGAGCTGCGGCTTTCTATTGCGGTAAGAATGCTGCCGCTGTCGGAAAAGCCGCGTATTTTGCGTTCAAATTGCCGTATGCCCTTTATCAGATACTCGCTTACAAAATCGGGGAACAGCTCTTTAAGATCGCAAGGCTGCACACCCAACGGGTAGGTTGGCGTGACGCGTCCAAGCGAGAACGCGTTGCCGCCGCTTATAAATTCGCGTGTCAACATTGCGGGAGCCGCGCCGTTCACGCCGCCTTTTGCTCCAAGCTCAAACGCTTTCGATTCAAGTCCGCGTATGAATTCCACGCCAGAAAGCGGCTCGCTGCCGAAGTCATCGGGCGATACCGATACCAGCATCGCGCTGTTGGCGTTTTCACCCGCACGGTCGAAATAACTCATACCGTTGGTGACTATGCTGCCATCCGAGCTTGCCGAAGCGACCACATATCCTCCCGGACACATACA
Source organism: Ruminococcaceae bacterium UBA7135 (assembly GCA_002492075.1). Taxonomy (GTDB): domain Bacteria; phylum Bacillota; class Clostridia; order Oscillospirales; family Ruminococcaceae; genus CAG-115. Next base: position 3,336 of record DKXD01000118.1, on the reverse strand, counting down.
AAAGGTGTATACGCCGCGTCCGTTTTCCCGATAAGAGAGTGCGTATTCGGCGGGCGGGAGCGCGGGGTGTTCTGCGAATTTGCCGTACAGCGACTTGTTGATGTCGGATTGAAGATGCTCTATCCTCGCCCCAACGGAGAACGCCTTTGGAACAAGCTCCACGCCGTTTTTCAGCAGCATTTCAAAGGTGTCGTGCGCCGAGTGCCCTATGCAGAGCGCCAGCGCGCCGCACTTTATCTCGTCGCCGTTCACGCGAACTGAACGCACTTTTCCTCCGCTTATCCGAACGTCCTCCAGCCGCGACATAAACCGCACTTCGCCGCCTAGTTCGATAACGCGTTTTCTTAGGTTCTTGACCACACCGCGCAGCTTGTCAGTGCCGATATGCGGCTTTGCGTTTGTGAGTATGTCTTCGGGAGCGCCGAACTCGCACAGCTTTTCAAGGACGCGCGTGCATAGCGGATCATTTATGCGTGTCGTAAGCTTGCCGTCCGAAAAGGTTCCCGCGCCGCCCTCGCCGAACTGAACGTTGGTCTGCGGATCAAGAGCACCGCCGTTTTGATAGCGTTCCACGGCGGAAATGCGCTCGTTCATTGCCGCGCCGCGCTCGATAACTATCGGCTTGTAGCCGTGTTCGCACAGCGTCAGAGCGCAGAACATTCCCGCGGGACCGAACCCCGCGATGATTATCTCGCCATCGGGCGGAGCAGAGCCAAATTCCACGGATAGCTCCCGACGTTCAAAAAACTTTGCGTTTGGGTGCTTGTTTGCCAGCTGCATTTCATTTTCGGCATTGTACAGCTCAATATATACGGAGCTTACAAACATTATCTCATGACGCGCATCAACGGAGGTTTTGTACAGCCTTGCCGTTTTGACGTCGCCTTTCGCAAGCTTCAGCGCCGAGAGCGCCTTGCTGATCGCAAGCTCCTTGGGCTGATCCAAAGCCGTTTTTATCTGCGATAATATGATCGCCATTGTTAGCTCTCGCTTTCGATGACGGGAGACGCGTTTATAGTCACTTTATAGTCGCCCGATACCCAACAGCTCTGACGCGCGCCTTTTATCTGCACGGATACCGAAACATCCTGAGAGCCTTCGTGTATCTGCGCCCCCAATAAGTTCACGTTTACGGTGATATCCGACGCAATTATAGCGGAAAGGCTGTCGCTGGGCCCTATAACAGTCACTTTCAAAGAGTTTGTGATAAGCGATACGTCATAATTGTTAGGCGAATTTGTGATGTTGATATTTTCGTCCGGAACGTCGAAGTCCAGTTTTCCGTAATCGTCGATATCCCAATCAATGCGGGCATTGTTGTTTCCGGAGAGGTTCTTGTAGCCGTCTGGAAGCACTATCGGGATATATGACGTTGCGTCAAGCCCAATATCGGAAAGGTTTATCGTGCCTATGTCAAGCTCGGAGATGTTGTTGATAGACTCGTCCGGCGCCGCGACCGTTATCTTTTCCGGCTTGATATTGTATTTCAGGCTGTTGGCGTTAAAGTTTGACGGATAATTGACGGAGAACTTAAGCGGCAGTTCTTTTTGCTTGAATATCGGAATATTTACCGTGATGTTGTCGGTGGAGAGAGTTATTCCCTCGGAAATAACTCCGTTTGCGCCGTAAACGGTTATTTCGCTTCCCGTTTGCTGCGATTCGGAGATGTTCCCGTGCAGCGTGCTCTTTGCTTCGACCTTTGTGACCTTGCCGATCACGCTTGCCGAACCCGTAAGAGTGATGTTCGCGGGTGACGCCGTTATCTTGTCCAGATAATAATCCGAGGGCAGACTGATGTCTGCGGTTCCCTGAACGGGGAACTCTTTGGATATGATTTCGTCAAGCGTTACGGAAAGCTGTTCGGGCTGGGTGTTGGTTATGCTGAGCGTGCGGTTGGCTTTTGAGGTGACCTTAATGGGGAGATTGTATGTTCCCGCCGAACGCACTGAGGAAAGATCGACCTCCGCCGTGAAGTCCTCGGCGTCAAGGTCGCTTATATCGTAGCGCTTTCCCTCTATTTGGACGGTCACCTTGTCTTTTATCTCGCTGGTTATTTGCAAATTGTTCTGTGACATATACTCTGTGGGCTGCGTCAAGATATCTATACCGCTTATGCGGTTCGAGATGGTATCGAATGTCAGCACCGAAATTACCACCCAAAGCGTGCAGGCGATCACGAATGCAAGGATAACAGTTTTGTAATTTTTTTTGATGCCGTTCAAGAAATTCAGAAAAATCGTTTTCAAAACACTGCCTCCTTAATTCGCTTTAACGCGGGATTTTTTCTTCTTTTCGGTTGCTGCGCCGGGCATATATTTACGCATTATTGTGATAAGGCTCTCGCGCGTCTGGTCGCGGGAGAGCTGCCCGTCAAGCGCCACGGAAATGTTTCCGGTCTCCTCGGAAACGACTATGACAAGCGCGTCCGAGTTCTCGCTCATACCAACGGCGGCTCTGTGCCGAGAACCGAGGTCGGTGGAGAGATATTGGTCTTTCTGTGTGTTGGGAAGAAAGCACCCCGCCGCGTATATCCTGAAATTACGTATTATCACCGCGCCGTCATGCAGCGGAGCCTTGTTGTAGAAGAGATTGCAGAACAGCTCCGGTTCACATTCCGCGTTGATTATGCTGGTCGTTTCCTTTTCGATTATATCGCCGAGCCTTGTGTTGCGTTCGATGACTATAAGCGCGCCTGTTTTGCTGTCATGCAGCCGAGAGCAAGCCTCCGCGATACCCACGATAGCCTTGTCGCGGTCCGAAGCCATTTTTTCGGAAGACCCCGCCAGCGTTGAGACCTTTGCGCGTCCCACTTTTTCGAGTATCCTGCGAAGCTCGGGCTGGAACACGATAATAAGCGCGATGATACCGACTTGTGCAAAGTTGTCGATAAGGTAACCCATAACCTTAAGGTCAAAGGACTTTACCACGATGAAAAGCAGCAAAAGCAAGAAAATACCTTTTAAAAGCTGCATTGCACGGGTCTCGCGCATAAGCTTTATCAGCGAATATATCAAGAATGTCAGCAGCAGAATATCCAGTACGTCAAAGATCGTAACGGAACGGACTATTCTAACAAAATTTCCGAAAACATACTCTATATACTTAAATCCGTTCAAAGCTAATACTCCTTAATGCCGTTTGTGTTATCCGCCTCGCAAAACGAGGCGGATATCCACTTTAAAGTTACTTGCGTTCCTGTCCTCTTACGAATACCGCAACGGTATTGGGACCCGCGTTGCAGCTGACAACAACGCCCATTTTTGTGACCATTGCGGGGCCGTAGCCTATCTTTTTGGTAAGCTTTTCGATAAATTCTTTGTCAAGCTCGGGGCGGGT
>DKXD01000156.1 GCA_002492075.1 Ruminococcaceae bacterium UBA7135 | reverse complement strand
GAGCCCGAAAAATAAATTTTGTTTTCATCACACGCAATCAAGCCCCCGCCGTTCGGCGGGGGCTTGATTTTCTTCGGTGCCGCCGATTATTGCCGCAAAAAGCGAATGGCAATAACCGAACGATACCGCTTATTTCTTTCGACGGCAGACGCAGATCGCCATTGCCGCTGTTATGACAGCCGCCATAAAAAGAGAATATGATCTACCGGTTTCGGGATTTGCAAAACTTTCCGAAGAATCGGAAGAACTGTTTGACGTTTCGGAATGTTCGTTGGATTCGGAAACTTCCTGCTTTGAAGACACACTTGAAATATCGGAATCAGACGGCTCTTCGGATTCAAAAGATTCATCGGATACTTCGGGAATGCTTGGAATGTCGGGCGTTTCCGGGAATGATGGCTCGTCGGATGTTTCGGGAACCGATGAGACATCAGGTTTTGAAACGTCTCCGCTCGGCAGCTTGGGTATGCTCTCTGTTTTGGTTTTGCCGCATATCGTACAGGTAAAGGTTCTTACACCTTCATTTTCCTCAGTTGCCGGAATAGTTATAATACCGCTGTTCCACTTGTGCTCCTCATAACCGTTCTTTTGACTGTTGTCAGCTAACGAACAGTCCGGGTAGGTACATTCATGCCAATGGTACGTATCATCGACGCTCCAATCCTCCGACCAGGTGTGTACCGTATGAGGTTTGCAAAGCTCAATGGAATTATCGTCAGTCAGCCGCAAATCATATTTGGGATTTTGCAGAGTAAATTTCGCGAGATCACTTTTGGTTATTGTATGACCGGTTAAGCTCTCGCCCACCTTGCCCTCGTACCAAGCATATAATCCGATATCCGCTTCATCGGTCAATGCGCTTGTTATACTAAAGCAATAATTGTTCCTACTGGTACCGTCTACGACCAGATCGCCCGCCGCAAATTCTCCCGTTTTTGTAATATAATGATTATCCTTTATTTTTACAGACCCGCCAAGGCTTACGTTGTTTTCTTCGATATGTACAGCTCCGCCGAGCCCATAATCGTTGCCGCACACGCTGATGTTATTGCTGATCTCTCCGCCGTCCAGAACTATTGAATTCGCACTCCAATTTGGGCTGACAGCACTTGACCATTCTCCGACATTTCCGCAGATTTTCCCGCCGTGCATAGCAAACGAACCTTGTGACTCAAAACCGACCGCGCCCTCAATGTTGCCGCAGATATTTCCGCTGTACAGAGACAGCGCTCCGCTTTTGTTGTTCACGGTTCTGATCATTATCGCCGATGAGAATTGGTTATACCAATTTTCACCGTCCAAATTCTGACCGGAAATACTACCGGTAATAACTCCGCCTTTGATCGAATGTGTTCCGCTGTTTTCGTTTAACTCCCAAAGCCCGGAAAAAGTTCCTCTGTTGTTAACGGTAAATTGTTTGGAGGAAAATTTATGGGTCGTTTTGTTTTCACCGCAGTCGCAAATGTTCAGATTGCCCTCAACGTTTATACGATTATCTCCGTTTAAATTGAGCACATAACCGTTAAGGCACAAATTTACATCCGCATCTCCGGGTATAGTTAGATTTTGAGTTAGTGTGACGTCACCGCTTAAATAATAGTTTCCCGTATTTAATGAAGCGCCGCCGTTCCAAGCAGTCCAATGTATGTCGCCATGGCTGTCATCAGTGCAAGACGAACCGACGCACAGCTTATGAATGTGTTCATCCGCTGCTTTGGTTTTGACGGACGCCGCCCCAAAAAGAGAAACAGCGGCGGCAAATGCTGTGAACAACGGTAATAATTTAAGTCTCATACAAAACCTCCCGATTTTCTGACATTTTAAGGAAGCTCTGATTTAATCGAAATTCTCCCGCCGAAGACAAGAGAAATATCGGTAACATCATACATAAAAAAATATGACTTTATTCAGCATTTCCTTTAAATATACAGTATTTATAGATCAAATTATATCATATACACAACGTCTTAACAAGAAATATCCCCCAATTGACAGAAAAAACCTTAATTGATATATTTGCGTAAAGAACACAGCAACACAATTGTGCTGCTGTTGATTTAATTATATCACACCGCTTAGCTATAATTACCGCAACATGGAAGGATCGTCAATCGGGCAGCACATATTTGTTCTTATACATGGTGAACTCGTCCATAAACTCACTCTTGTCAAGCCGCTTCAGCTCGTTCATATACTCGTGCGTATCAAGACTGTTTTCGTTGATTTGGATAAGGCACACCGCAATATTGGAGCAATGGTCGGAAACGCGTTCGAAATTCGTCAGCAAGTCCTGTAAAATAAAGCCAAGCTCTATGGTACATACGCCCTCCCGCAAACGCTTTACATGACGGTTCTTAAGCTCGTTGCGCAAGGTGTCGATAACATCCTCCAGCGGCTCTACATCCTTCGCTTTGGCAACGTCCAATGTCACAAACGAGGTTATCGCCATATCGAGTATTTCCGTCACCGCGTTTATCATAATACCGACTTCCTTTTCGGCGGCAGGCGAAAACTTTACTTTCTTTTCATACATCTCCTCGGCGGTCTCCTTGATATTCACCGCGTGGTCGGAAATACGCTCGAGGTCTCCGATCGTGTGCAGAAGATTTGAAACAACCCGGCTGTCCGCCACGGACAAGTCCTTTGAAGCTACTTGCAGAATATACGAGCCTATCTTGTCCTCATAGATATCAATGGCGTTTTCATTGTCAACGACCGTCTGAGCGATCTCTTTGTCATACTTGTCGACCAGATCAAGCGACATCAGCAAAGTTTTTTTGGTGAGCTTCGCCATTTTAAAAGCGACCGTCTTACACTGCTCGATAGCGACCGAGGGAGTTTTAAGGAAGCGCTTGTCCAAAATCGGAACTTCCGTTTCTTCATCGCCCGGCTTGTCTCGAACGGTAAAGCAAGCCAGCTTTTCAAGCTGCTTTGTAAACGGCAAGAACAGCAATGTTACAAGCACGTTGAAGCAGGTATGTATCACCGCTATTCCCGTGGAATTCAGCGTTTCCGTCATAAACGGCATATCAATAAGCCCATTCACCAAATAGAACAGCGACAGGAACACCACCGTACCGATGACATTAAAGTAAAGGTGAACGATCGCCACGCGTTTAGCGGATTTGTTCGCACCGACAGCGGAGATAAGCGCCGTAACGCAGGAGCCTATGTTCTGTCCGAGGATTATCGGCAGCGCTATCGAATAGGTTATTGTACCCGTCTTGTTGGAGAGCGTCTGCAAAATACCGATAGACACGGACGACGACTGCAAAACCGCCGTGAGAAGCGCGCCCGCCAACACTCCGAAAAACGGATTGGAGAACATCACCATAACGTTCGCGAACGACTCGTTGTCTTTAAGACCCTCTGCTGCGGCGGACATCATATTCATACCGAACATAAGAAGCGAAAACCCGATTAGTATCGTGCCGACGGTTTTCTTCTTATCGGACTTCATAAACATTATAAGAATGATGCCCAAAAGCGCCAGAACAGGCGTGAAGTTGGACGGGTTGAAAACAGCCACAATACCGCTTCCGCTTACCGAAGAAAGGCTGAGTATCCAGCCGGTCGCAGTCGTACCGATATTCGCACCCATTATAACGCCGATAGCCTGCGACAGTTTCATTATCCCCGAGTTTACAAAGCCGACCAGCATAACGGTGGTAGCTGCCGAGGATTGTATCAGCGCGGTAACGCCCGCGCCCAAAGCCACTCCCTTAAGGGGATTTGAGGTCATTTTTTCCAGCCAATGCTCCAGCCTGCCGCCCGCAAGCTTTTCGAGCGCGCCCGAAAGCGTGTGCATACCGAACATAAATACCGCAAGTCCGCCAAGCATTGACAAAACGTCGTGAACAGTCATATAATTGCTCCCATAAATTTTAACGATCTTTCTTTATCGTTCGTTTCCGTCGATTTTTCCTTACGAATATATTATACATGATATTTTTAAAAATGTACAGAGGTTTTTGTGATTTTTATGTGTATATTTTCCCATAAAAGCCACAATTCGTGAATAACGCCCAAAAGCCTGTCCGCTTTACAAAAGCTGTTGTGCAAATCGCTGATTTTTACAAAGCAATGCGCTTTGATTTGGATTTTTGGCGCTGTGATCATATTATATCCCTTGACAAAAACGGATAAATAGAGTATAATATATAAAGTGTATGCGGCTTTTAATCCGGCGCGGGACGCCGAAAAGGTTGGCGAAATAATGACAGCGGGCACAATACAGGAACAGCCCGCCGTATAATCGAACCCAAAGGTCGCTTTATGCTGAATAAAGCGGCATTTTTTGTGTAAATGGGGTGAAAAAAGTGGAAGAAGCTTCCGTAAAATCGGAGATACTTGATGAAAACGCGATAACCAGAGCGATAACAAGAATATCGTTTGAAATAATCGAGCGCAACAAGGGCGCTGACGATCTGTGCCTTATCGGGCTGCTGTCGCGCGGGGCGGTGCTTGCAAAACGCATAGGCGCGAAGATCTCCGAAAACGAGGGGCGCAATATACCCACAGGAATGCTTGATATCACGCCTTTTCGGGACGATGAAAGACGCGGCGAATCCCACGATGGTTCGGATATCGGCTTCGATATAAGCGGCAAGCGCGTTGTTATAATAGACGACGTAATATTCACAGGGCGAACGGCACGGGCGGCGATAGACGGCTTGATGACGCGCGGCAGACCCAAGCTTATACAGCTCGCGGCGCTTATCGACAGGGGGCACAGAGAGCTTCCCATTCGAGCGGACTACATCGGAAAAAATCTCCCCACTTCAAACAAAGAAAAGGTCCGCGTTATGGTAAAGGAAATTGACGGCTGCGATAAAGTCGTCATTTACGGTGAATAATCGGAGGAAAAAATGGATTTGTTACTGAAAAACGGCTTTATAGTTGATCCCGTGAACGATTTCGAGGGTACGGCGGATATACTGATCAATAAGGGAAAGATCGTAAAATGCGCCGAAAATATAACGGAGAGCGCCGATAAAGTGATAGACTGCTCCGGGCGTACTGTGATACCGGGACTTTGCGATATGCATGTTCATTTCAGAGACCCCGGTCAAACGCACAAGGAGGATATCCTCACGGGCTGCGAAGCGGCGGCTGCCGGCGGAGTTACGGCGGTCGCTTGTATGCCGAACACCACGCCGCCAATCGATAATACAGAAGTAGTAATGTATATACTCAACAAGGCTCGAAAGGCAAAAGCAAGGGTGTACCCTATCGGCTGCATAACAAAAGGGCTTAAAGGCGAGGAGCTTTGCGATTTTGAAGAGCTTCACAAAGCAGGGTGCGTTGCCGTATCGGACGACGGTAAGCCCGTCCGCAACGCGCGAATTATGGCGAGAGCCATGGTAAAAGCACACTACGCGGGACTTCGCGTGATATCGCACTGCGAAGACCCCGATATAATCTCCGGCGGAATAATCAACAGCGGCGCCGTATCAAAGGAACTTGGCGTGCCGGGTATGCACAGAATGAGCGAAGATACTCAAACCGCCCGTGAGATCGTTTTGGCTGCCGATCTGGAAATGCCGATACACATAGCGCACGTTTCCACCGCAATGAGTATGAAGCTTGTTCGGCTGGGCGCGAAATACGGAACTATGGTGACTTCCGAGACCTGCCCACACTACTTCACGCTGACGGACGAGAAGCTGCGGCTTCGTGACGCGGACTATCGAATGAATCCTCCGCTTCGCACCGACGATGATGTTGCCGCAATAACCGAGGCTGTCTGCGACGGCACGATAGACTGCATAGTCACTGACCACGCACCTCATTCCGCTGAGGAAAAATCCGATTTTGAAAAGGCTCCCAACGGCGTGGTAGGCTTGGAAACTTCCCTTGCCGTAACGCTCACGCAGCTGTATCATACAGGCAGAATAAGTATGCGGCATCTGGTTCGGCTGATGTGCGTAAATCCGCGCAAGATTCTAAACATTCCGGGCGGAAGTCTGGGCAAGGGCGATCCCGCCGATATCGCGATATTCGACCCGAACGAGGAGTGGGTGGTAGATCCCGAAAAGCTCCACTCAAAATCACACAACACCTGCTTTAAGGGAATGACGCTCAAGGGACGGGTAAAGATGACCATTTTGAACGGCAATGTCGTTTATGAGGACGAAAACAGTTGAAAGCTCGCGTTGAAAGAGTTATCTATGCGCGTAGGGATATTGAAGCTCTGCTTTGACACGAAAAAGGTGCAAAAATGGAATTGACAAAGGATGAGCTTTCCGCGCTGGAGGAATATTCGGCGGGGAAAGTTCCATGGAAAATTGTGGAAAGTATACCGCCGAAAAAGTTTGCGGAGGACGAACCTCCGATCCTCATGCTCGAATTCGGCGGCACTTATATGGCGAAAACCGTGTTTGAGTGTGAGAGCGTTTGGGCGGTCGTTTCAAAACGCAAAGGAAAGTTTTATTATGGGACGTATGCCGACACGCTAAGATCGCTGCTTGCGGGGCTTTAACGGCTAGAGCGCAACGATACAAAAGAACGCATTTCGGCGCGTTTAATAAAAATCAACATTACGGCGCAGCATTAAATTTGCGAAAGCGAGTAAACTTGCCACAACGGAGCGATAGCGGAGTGGAGGCAAGTTTACTCGGCTAGCGAACGGAGCGAAGCGTAAAGAGCGGTTCGCAAATTTATTTAAAATAAGGAGTAAAGAAATGGCTTTAGACAGACTTATCGAGAAAATCGAACAAACTCAGAATCCCACGGTGGCGGGACTTGACCCCAAGTTGGATTATGTTCCCGAATACATCAAGTGCAAATGCTTTGATAAATACGGCGAAACGCTGAAAGGTGCGGCAAAGGCTCTGCTGAAGTTCAACAAGGGACTTATCGACGCACTGTATGATATCGTTCCCGCGGTAAAACCGCAGGCGGCGTATTACGAAATGTATGGCACAGAGGGCGTAAAGACGCTCTACAAAACACAGGAGTACGCGCGCTCCAAAGGAATGTACGTCATCACGGACGGCAAGCGCAACGATATAGGCACAACTATGGAGGCTTATGCGACCGCTCACTTGGGAAAGGTCAAGGTTGGCGGCGCGGAGTTCGAGCCGTTTTTGGGCGACGCGCTCACCGTCAACGGATATCTTGGCAGCGACGGCATAAAGCCGCTTTTAAAGGTGTGCAAGGAAAACGACAAGGGCATTTTTGTGCTTGCAAAGACCTCTAACCCGTCAAGCGGAGAATTACAGGATAAGAAGATCGAAGGCGTTCCCGTGTTTGAGATAATGGGCAAGATGTGCGAGGACTGGGGCAAGGAGCTGCCTGGAGTTTACGGTTACAGCGGTGTGGGAATAGTCGCGGGAGCTACATATCCCGAACAGATAAAGCGTCTGCGTGAAATTTTGCCGCATACTTTCTTCCTTATCCCCGGCTACGGAGCGCAGGGTGCGACCGCGAAAGACATCTCGGCGGCGTTCGACAAGAACGGTCTGGGCGGTATCGTGAACAGCTCGCGCGGCATTATGTGCGCTTATCAGAAGCAGAAGTGCGATGAGCGCGAGTTCGCCGAGGCGGCGCGCAAAGAGGCTATCCGTATGCGCGATGAGATAATGGGATTTGTCGGTAAGATCACAACTTCAAAGGGTTAAGCTATGACTGCCAATGAGGTAAGCTTCGAAAATATTTAACACAAGGAGAAATTTATTATGAAAACAAAAAGAATTATCCCAATTGTCGCATTCATATTGACTGCATTGCTTTTGACAAGTTGTAAGAAAGAAGCCGCAAACGACACATCTGAAGTTTCTTCATATACGTCAGCAGCCACATCAAGCAGTTTGACCGCATCTTCAAATAAGAACGATGTTAATAGTCAGAATTCAACCGTTACATCATCCTTTGCCCATTCTTCTGACACGTCTGAAGTTTCTTCATATACGTCCACATCTTCAAATATGAATGACGTTAACAGCCAGGATTTGAGCAATACACCTTCTTCCACAACTACATCAAGCACAATGTCTTCAGTAAAATCTACTACGTCAAGTTCCATATCTGAACCTGCTATCAGTTCTGTTGCAGACACTCCTTCTTCCAATACTACAGGACAGGAATGGACTGAGACTGAATATATTATGGATCTATATGTTTGGAAAAATAATGTTAAATCTAGAGTTAAACCAATAGAAGGTTCTAATATAGTTAAAGAATATAATAAAGATGATAAAGTGCATGTGGTTGCTCGTACCGATACCATGTATTATAAATTAGAAGACGGTAGTTTTATACATTGTGATTTTCTTTCGGTTGAAAAAATAGAATCACCAAGTAATAATGGTACAGAGAATAATAATTCTCAGTCAACTAATAAAGATCTTATTCCTTTAACAAGAGAAGTACCTAATAATGCTTCTGAAGAAACAAAAAATCATTTGCAACGAAATGAGTATAGAGAATTATGGAATTTGAATATTGGAGACACAACATCTGATGGTTACAAGGTAATTGGTAAAACTCCTGAAGGATTTGGTTATATAGGAGTTGAAGAGGATAGTGAAATAACAGGTTATTATATAGCTTATTACGATGATAACGGTAAACCTCGTTATGTTTGTGACGAAGCTCAGAATAAAGAATATTGGAATAGTTTAAATTTTAATGTTACACATTAAAATGAACTTTACTTATATAAAAACAATAAAAATATAGGAGGTATTAAATATGTTATTTATTTAGTGTAGGATTATCATTATTTATGATAACGCGATGGACGCGTATTTACGAGGGGGCATCAATGAAGACATGTACGGAATGAAAAGACCGCAGCAAAGGGTGAATCTTATGACGGTAAATGAAGCGCGGGTGGTTCTGGAAAAAAACGCGGAATGTTCCGAAAAGAGCTTGCTGTATTCGCTTTACGAACGCTCTCGGTTTTCAGAAAAACGTTTTTGGGAGCTTTACGACTGTGTGATAACGCTTGCAAAGGACGCTGCCGAAAACGGAAGAGATATAGAAACGGTGCGGAAGATAACGTTTGTTTATCAATGGATGCTGAAAGAAATAATATGGCATTTCGACAAAAAAGACGCGTCAAAGCTGAAAAAGCTGCCCAAAAACTACAATGAGTATATCGAACGGCTTGACGGCGCGGTCGAAGCGTATTTTCGCGGAGTGTTCGCAGATGAAGCGCTTTACGATCTGCAAAGACCGCAAGGTAAATTATAATACTGATTCTTAATAGAAAGCATACAAATTTATTTTCTCTCCCCCGCTTCGCGGGGGAGAGAAAATAA
>DKXD01000151.1 GCA_002492075.1 Ruminococcaceae bacterium UBA7135 | reverse complement strand
GAATAGTGAACGTCGCGCACCTCAAATCCCGCGCGGTCACGTGAAAGTCCGCCCGGACCAAGCGATGAAAGACGGCGCTTGTGAGTAAGCTCTGCCAACGGGTTGTTCTGATCCATGAACTGCGACAGCGGAGAACTTCCGAAGAACTCGCGCATTGCCGCAATCACCTGACGCGCGTTTATCAGCTTGTCGGGGGTAACGTTTTCCTGCTCGTTGCCCAAAAGCCCCATTCTTTCACGAATGGTACGTTCCATACGCGTAAAGCCTATTCTAAACTGATTTTGCAGCAGCTCGCCAACGCAGCGGATACGTCTGTTGCCCAAGTGGTCTATATCATCGATATCGCCTACGCCGTCATTGAGGTTGATAAAGTACCCCACCGCCGCAAAAATATCCTCAAGGGTGATGTGCTTGGGGATAAGCTCGTCGGAACGCGCTTCGATAAGCTTTGCAAGCTCCTCGTCGTCGCCGTCCGCTTTTTCGAGTATCTCGGCTAAAACGCCGAACTTGACCTGCTCGTTTATACCCAGCGCCTCAACATCCATATCCTCGGGAACATACTCATGGATATCAACCATTCCGTTGCCGACGATCTTGATAACGCCCTCGCCATCGTCTTTATGCACAGCGACGCTCATGATGCCCGCGTTCTGTATTTCAAGAGCCTTTTCCTTGGTAATTATCTCGCCCTCGGTAAGCAGCACCTCGCCCGTAAGCGGAGCAACGATGTTTTCCGCCGCGCGCTTGTTTGCTATGCGCGCAGAAATAGCGAGCTTCTTGTTGTATTTATATCTTCCGAAACGCGAAAGGTCATATCTTTTCGCGTCAAAGAACAAATTATCCAGCGTTGTCCGCGCGGAGTCCACCGTTGCGGGCTCGCCGGGGCGCAGCTTTCTGTACACCTCAAGAAGAGCTTCCTCCTCGTTTTTGGTGTTGTCCTTGCCGCTGTCTATGGTTACGGTAATTCTCGGATCCTCACCGAATTTGTTGATAAGATCCTGATCGCTCGACAAACCGATAGCTCTCAAAAAAGTTGTGCAAGCGAACTTTCTGTTCTTATCTATACGAACGTACAACACATCGGAGCCGTCCATCTCCAGTTCCAACCAAGCGCCGCGGTTCGGGATAACGGTAGCCTTAAACAGCTTCTTTCCCGTTTTATCATAGTCAAATCCGTAGTAAACGCCCGGCGAACGCACCAGCTGTGATACGACAACACGCTCCGAACCGTTGATAACAAACGTTCCGCTGTCCGTCATCAGCGGCATATCGCCCATATATATCTCGTTGTCGATAGGCTCATCGGTCTCCTTGTTGAACAGCCGCGCCGTAACTCTCATCGGAGCGGCATACGTTGCGTCGCGCTCCTTGCACTCCTCTATGGAATACTTGGGCGGCTCGTTCATTCTGTAATCGATGAACGAAAGTTCAAACTTGCCGTTTGAATCCACTATCGGAGACACATCTTTAAAGACCTCTTTGATCCCTTCCTTAAGAAACCACTCGTATGAGTCCTTTTGGATGCTTATGAGGTTCGGCATATCGATGACCTCATTGATCTTCGAGAAGCTCTGTCTGGTTGTTTTTCCCGACTGTACAGGCTTAGTATTTACCATCGGCTTTGATCACTCCTTATTTAAAATCGCTCCGCACCGGGCGCACCGCTGATTTTGTCAGCGTCCGCCCGCTTTTGCCGGCACGCCGTTTTCCCCTGTTTTGACACGGCATATCGGCAGCCTGCCGTGACTTCAACGCGCCGCCGCAACGATGCTGCGCGGCGCCGCGTTTACACAGCGCTGCTTAAATTGCTTTGCTGGTGCTTTTGTATGCAGCGAACCACCACATACAGTACCGGATTTTGGGCATAGTTCGCCTATATATCCATTATGATACATTTTAATATTATACCACAACAGGAAATGATTGTCAAGGGCTTTTTTGTAATTTTTTAAAAAATTTTCGCTTATTTGCCCGATTTTCCGACAAAAAAGTAAAAAGTGCTTTTCCGCAAGCGAAACGCTTCCCCCGCCGAGGTCGGGGGAAGCGCTATAAAACAATTGTTGAACAATGTCTATTCAAGGCGCTCCACAACGCCCTGTGCCATTTCCTCTACCACCTCAATGACTTTGTCGGCGCCGTACCGTATGTTTTCTGCATAAGCGTAGTAACCGCCCTTTATCACATAAGTGAGCACGATGTTCATTTTCGGCGAGTCCTTGTATTGCGGGTTCTGCTCGAAGATAAAGCGCTTCAACTCGGTCTCGAACTTGTCGGCGAGAATGTTGCGCCTGCCGTCTCCGAAAATTATATCAATAAGCGATTGATTGGCAATGAACGTTTCAACAAACTCCCGTATGAACACCCGCGGCTCGGAGAGCACGGAATTCGGGTGACGTATGTTGTTGAAAGCGCGCTCGAAAATGTCGTTTTCAAGCTGCTCCGACAGATCGTAAATGTCCTTGTAATGCAAATAGAACGTCGCCTTGTTTATTTCGGCGAGGTCGGCTAGCTCCTTTACCGTAATGCGCTCCAACTGCTTTTTTGCTCGCAGCTGTAAAAACGCGTTGATTATGCTGCTCATTGTTTTTTTTACACGTAGATCCATATTTCCTCCATAAAGATTTGGTTTTAAGTCGAGTTTTCGTTTTAACCGAACGGCAGAGCTTCGCGCGAAGTTTGAAAAAATAGGCACTTTTCGACAACAGTCTAATAATATACCGCAAACGATAAATGCCGATTGAAACCGTAAAAATGTTCTGCTATAATATATTATAGCAGAAAAATAGACATTAGTCAATAAATAAACCGGAGGTAATTTTATGGATCTCTATGGATTTTATACAGGTCGGGTCTTTGACGCCTACGAGTATCTTGGGGCGCACCGCGCGGGAGAGGGCTGGATTTTTCGCGTATTCGCGCCCAACGCGGCGCGGGTTACACTTCTGGGTGAGTTCACCGATTGGATAGAATACGAGATGAACCGCGTAAACGACGGCAATTTCTTCGAGGTGTATGTCACAGGCGGCAAGGACGGTGACAAGTACTTTCACCGCATTTACAGCAAGTCGGGCGGGTACACGGATCACTGCGACATCTACGGCTTTGGAATGGAGCTGCGCCCCGATCACAAATCTGTGCTGCGAGACCTCACAGCGTACAGATTTCACGATGACAAATGGCTCGCCGCGCGTTCCGACTGCCGCGACAAGCCGCTGAACATTTACGAAATGCATCTCGGCTCTTGGCAGAAAAAAGAGGACGGCTCTTGGTACCGCTACGACGAGATCGCCGACGAGCTGATAAAATACGTCAGGGAAGAGGGGTACAATTACATAGAATTTATGCCGCTTTCCGAGCATCCCTGCGACGAATCGTGGGGTTATCAGAACACGGGATTTTTCGCTCCCACATCGCGCTACGGCACAGCGACACAGCTTATGGAGCTTATCGACAAATGCCACCGAAACGATATCGGCGTGATAATGGATTTTGTGCCCGTGCATTTCGCCGTGGACGAATACGGTCTGCGCCAATACGGCGGCTCGGCGCTGTACGAGTACCCGCATGAAGCGGTAGGGGTGAGCGAATGGGGCAGCTGCAACTTTATGCACTCGCGCGGAGAAGTCCGCAGCTTTTTGCAGTCGTGCGCGTATTATTGGCTCAAGGAATTTCACTTTGACGGTCTGCGAATGGACGCTATCAGCCGAATTATCTACTGGCAGGGCGAAGAAGCCCGCGGCGTGAACAATAACGGAGTGGACTTTATAAAGACGATGAACAAGGGAATAAAAGACCGTATCCCGCACGCGCTGCTTTTCGCCGAAGACTCCACCAATTATCCCGGAGTGACAAAGCCCGCGGATTGGGGCGGATTGGGTTACGACTACAAATGGGATATGGGCTTTATGAACGACACGCTTAACTTTTTCCGCACAGCGCCCGAATATCGTTCGGAGAACTACCACAAGCTGACGTTCTCGATGATGTACTATTATAACGAGAGCTATATTCTGCCGTTTTCTCACGACGAGAACGTTCACGGCAAGGCAACGATACTCCAGAAAATGAACGGGCAGTATGACGATAAGTTCCCGCAGGGCAAGGCGCTTTATTTATATATGTATATGCATCCCGGCAAGAAGCTCAACTTTATGGGCGGGGAGTTTGGACAGCTCCGCGAATGGGACGAGGGCCGCGAACAGGATTGGGATATCCTCAAATATCCAAAGCACGACAGCTTCAACTCGTTCGTTAAAACGCTTAATAAGCTTTATCTGACGCACTCGGCGTTTTTTGAGCAGGACTACCAAACCGGCGGGTTCCGCTGGATAGACTGCGACAACACCGAAAACTGCATTTACGCTATCGAGCGCCGCAGCTCCAAGGAGACCCTTGTGGCGGTGTTAAACCTCGGCGACCGCGAAAAGGAGTACCCGGTTGAGGGCTATGAAAACGCAAAGCTGCTGCTCCACACGGATTGGAACAAATTCGGCGGCGACACGTTCGATGACGCGGAGTGTACGCTCCAAAAGCTTCGGCTGCCGAAATTCTCGGGAGTTTTGTTTCAAGTAAAATAAAGCTTTCTTCCCCGCGAAGCGGGGGAGAACTCGGTTTGCCGAAAAA
>DKXD01000197.1 GCA_002492075.1 Ruminococcaceae bacterium UBA7135 | reverse complement strand
CGCTTTGCGGCGGTAAAAGGAGGAAAATACCGTTTTATGATAAAACTGATTGCAAGCGATCTGGACGGCACGCTTCTGGACAGCGCCAAAAGCCTGTCGCCCGATTTTTTTGAGACGTTCGACGAATTGGAGCGGCGAGGGATAACGTTCGCTGTCGCAAGCGGACGGACGTATTCCGCGGCGGATCATTTGTTCCCCGAAGAATATCGGAAAAGGATAACTTTTATATGCGATAACGGGGCTTGCACATACCGAGAAGATAAAATGACGCACGTTTTTCCGCTTGACAGAGCGACTTATGAAGAAATGCTTGACGTGTGCGACAGAATAGGCGGATTTCAATTGGTGGTATGCGCCGAAAGCGGGGTTTATCACTTGAAAAGCTCCGATGATTTCTTCGACGAGGTAGGGAAGTTTTACCGACATCACCGGGCTGTGGACGACCTTCGCTCGGTAGAGGGCACGATATTCAAGCTGGCGGTGTGCGATGAGCGCGGAGCTTACGCTCACGGCAAGCCCGCTCTTGACAAGGCGCTGGGGGACAAGCTGAATGTTCAGGTGTCGGGCGAGGTCTGGATGGACGTTATGGCGGCGGGAGTCAGCAAAGGAGCCGCCCTGAAAGCTCTCCAAAAGAGCCTTGATGTAACAAGTGCCGAGACTATGGCGTTCGGCGATTACTTCAACGACCTTGATATGCTGATGTCCGCCGCTTGGAGCTTTTGCCCCGAAAACGGTCACGAGGAGATAAAAAGGCAAACGCGCTTTATCTGCGCGGATTGCGACCACGGCGGAGTTACCGAGGCTATCCGAAAATACGCGCTGAGTAAGGAGAATATCGTATGCGAATAGTGCTTATCATTATACTGATAGCGATGTCGGCGTTTTTTTCCGCTTCCGAGACCGCGATTTCAAGCGTCAACCGCATCCGTTTAAAGAGCATGGCGGAAAACGGCTCAAAAGGCGCGGCGCGGGCGTTGAAAATACTTACGAAGTACGACAAGGCGCTGACTACAATACTTATCGGCAACAACATAGTAAATATCGCGACCTCGTCCATTTCGACGATTTTGTGCATACAGCTTGTCGGCGAAACCTACGGCTCGCTGGTATCGACTGTGGCGTGTACGGTCATTGTGCTGATTTTCGGCGAGGTAATGCCGAAGGGTCTGGCAAAGGATCACGCGGAGGGCGTTTGTATCGGCGTTTCGGCGGTGATAACGTTCCTTATGCTGATATTCACACCGTTCTCGTCGTTCTTTATTCTGCTGAAAAAAGGCATAGCGAAGCTGTTCCACAACAAAAAGAGCGTCAGCGTCACCGAAGAGGAGCTTATGGCGATAATCGACGAGATCGAGGACGAGGGCGTTCTGGAGGAGCAGGAGAGCGACCTCGTGCGGAGCGCACTGCAGTTCGACGAGATAACCGCCGACGAGATCATCACACCGCGCGTTCGTATCGTTGCCGTCGAGGTGAACGATTCCGCGGAGGAGGTTCGCGCGAAATTTCTTAAAGAACAGTATTCGCGTATGCCCGTGTTTGAAAAAAATCTCGATAACATCGTGGGAATAATAAACGAAAAGGACTTCATAAAGGCGTATGACCAAAAGGGCGCGGAGCTTTCCGTGCGCGAGCTTATTCAAGAAACGATCTATGTACCGTCTATGCAGAAAATATCGGAGGTTTTGCGGGTTATGCAGAAGCGCAAGTGCCACATGAGCGTGGTGCTTGATCAGCACGGCGGAACGCTTGGTATAGTAACTATGGAGGATCTTCTCGAGGAACTGGTGGGCGAGATATGGGACGAAAGCGACGAGGTGAAAAGTCCCGTGACTGTTCGCGGCGAGGGTGAGTTTGATATTTACGGTGAGGTCTCGCTGAATTCTCTGCGGCGCTTCCTTGAAAGCCGCGATATTGACCTCGAGATAGACAGTGAGGCGCATACCGTGGCGGGTTGGGTGTTGGAACTGTTCGGCTCGATACCCAAAAACGGCGATGTAACCGAAACCGAAGAGCTTACGTTGGAAGTTCTTGACGCGGCGGAGCTGCGAGTAAATAAGGTGAGAATAACGCTTAAAGAAAAACCTCAAGAGGACGATAAATGAGAATTTTCTACATTCTGCTGATAGCGCTTTCGGGTGGATATCTGATCGCGCAGACGATAGCATGGGTGTTTTTCGGGAAGTCGTTTTTTCCGGATTCGGGTATGCTGTTCGAGGATAAGGCGGACAAAACGCTGTGGCAGTCGGTATTTCCGAAAAATATGCTGCGGCTCATCATAGTGATATTTTCGGGAGCGGTCATGGGGCTGCTTATGGATCTTGTTATATCCATAGGCTGGATAACCTTGCCGTTGGCAGCTGTTGGCGGGATAACCGTGAATTTTATGATAAGCAGAGTTTTCTCACCGATATATTATAAGATGCACAAAAGCGGCGAGCCGAGTGAGAAAGAGCTGGAGGGCATGACCGCGCGTGTTTCTGAAACGATTACAAAAGACCTTTTCGGAGTTATCAGTGTCAAGCATGGAAACAAGGGGTATCTGTTCCGCGCCGTCTCCGCGAACGGCAGGCGCTTAAAGAAGGGAACCGTTGTTGTGATACTGTACGCTCAGGATGGCTGCTGTTTCGTTGAAAGCGAGGAGCATTTGTATGACGTGCTGTTTGAGGAAGATAGCGAGGAAAGATAAATCATAGTTTAGGGGGAAATCCGTGGAAGGGCATAAAATAATTTTAAATGATTTTCTTGACCGTATAAAAGGAGAGAACATTACGAGTATACTTGATGCGGGGAGCGGGGGGACAAGTCTGTCTATAATTTCAAGATCATTTCCAAATACTTCCATTGATGCTGTTGTATATCCGGGAGATATAAGAAAAATAAACTCAATTAAAAAAGTTACTGAATACAAGGAAAATATAAGTGTAATTGAAAAGGATATATGTGAGGATAATGTTATTAAGGCATATGATATAGTTGTAGCGCACTTACTTCTTGTTGAAGCTTCGAAGTTTGGTAATTCGTTTGAAGATTTAATTAAAAAAATAATCACAATGAAATATAAGTATTTAATAATAATCTTTTACCTTGAAGATCCCTCTGTAAATGAGAATGACATTATGAAAATGTGTGAAAAATATAATCTGACT
>DKXD01000106.1 GCA_002492075.1 Ruminococcaceae bacterium UBA7135 | reverse complement strand
AACCATTTGTTTAATTTTGTTTTTCACATTAAATCACCTTCTGTTTTTTACTTGCTTTCTTAGCCAATCCTTAATTTCTCTTTTGTAATCATCTCCTATGCTTGTTATGATAGAGATGTGCAAAACGCAATTTTTTTAAGATGTCACTTGATATATAGTTCGTTTTATGTGTATCACTTCTAAATGTTGTGGCGTTACATGTGAGAAACCAAGTTTTGCACATCTCTATGTTATGAAACTGCCGCGATGATCTGAACCATATACTTTTTCATTTTGATCACCCTGTTCCTAATAACAAAACACTTTACAACTTTATTTAATAATATTATATGGCATATTATAGCGTTTGTCAACCGCCTTTTTTGCAGCAATTGCGTGAGTGGTAAAAAAAACACTTGAATGGTAAAAAAAAGCTTGAATGGCAAAAAACTTTGTAGAATTGCACATATTTTGCTCCGCCGATTTGTTGTATTTCACGAAAATTTCAGAAAATGAAAAAACAAAAAATATGTAAAAACCCCTTTACAAACCGAAAAAAATATGCTATAATGTTAATGTTGTGCAGACCGCAACAGAAACTACCGCTCCACGGATCGCGGAATTGACACCATTTCCCCCTGCTGTGACGCGGACTATTAAATTTATGAGGTGTTATTATGTTAAGAAAAGAAGAAAAAACAGCAGTCATTGAAGCTAACCGCAAGCATGACAAGGACACAGGCTCGCCCGAGGTGCAGATCGCCATTCTCACCAAGAGAATAAACGAACTTACCGAGCATATCAAGGTACACAAGAAGGATCACCACTCCACTCGCGGACTTCTTAAAATGGTAGGACGCAGAAGAAATCTTCTTAACTATCTCCAAAAGAAGGATATCGAGCGTTACCGCGCGATCGTTGCAAAGCTCGGCTTGCGTAAATAATGTTTCGAGCAGGGGCAGAGCGTTTTTCTGCCCTTTTTCGCAGAAAAGTATGATTTTCACACACTTTCAGTGAGCGTGAAAATTATTATAGTAAACGACTTAAACAACCGCTCATTCTCCTTTTGAGAGTGGCACAAACACAAAAGTTGTATCTACTAAATGGCGAAACTCTCTGTCGTTTACTATAAAGCAAACGTTGAAACAAATTTGTCGTTTGCTATAAGATAGTTAAATACCGAAAGGAATTTTACAATGTTTGAAAATTACAAGGTGTTCAAAACAACGTTCGCAGGACGCGAGCTTACCGTTGAAACAGGCAAGCTGTGCGGATTGTCGAACGGCTCTTGCTGGGTGAGATACGGCGAAACGGTCGTTATGGTAAACGTTGCCGCTTCTCCCAAGCCGCGCGATGGCGTGGATTTCTTCCCGCTCTCCGTAGACTATGAAGAGAAGCTCTATTCCGTGGGCAAGATCCCCGGCGGCTTCCTGCGCCGTGAGGGCAAGCCCTCCGAAAAGGCAATACTCACCTCCAGAGTGGTAGACCGCCCCATGCGCCCTCTCTTCCCGAAAGATATGCGCAACGACGTTGCGATAACGATGACGGTGCTTTCCGTAGATCCCGATTGCTCGCCCGAAATTATGGGCATGATCGGTGCGTCTATCGCGGTATCTATCTCCGATGTTCCGTGGAACGGACCTATCGGCGGTATCTCAGTAGGGTTAGTCGACGGCGAGATAGTTCTTATGCCGAACGCGGAACAGAGAACGAAGTCCGACCTCAATCTGACGGTAGCGTCCTCCGAAAAGAAGGTCGTTATGATAGAGGCAGGCGCGAACGAAGTATCCGACGATGTTATGTTCGACGCTATTATGGCGGGTCACAACGAGATAGTAAACTCGCTTATCCCGTTCATCAAGGATATCCAAGCGCAGATAGGCAAGCCCAAGTTCTCGTTTGAGAGCATGGAAGTCGATCACGATATGTTTGAGGCTATAAGCGATTTCGCTATCGAAAAGGTTCGCTACGCAATGGATACTGACGACAAGAATATCCGCGAGGAGCGCTTGCAGCCTATATACGCGGAGGTTCACGAAAAGTTCGACGAGCAGTATCCCGAGCAGATCGCGATGATAGACGAGTGCATGTACAAGCTCCAGAAATTCGTGGTTCGCCGCTGGCTTCTTGACGACGGCAAGCGTGTTGACGGACGTAAGCTCGACGAGATAAGACCGCTTGCGGCAGAGGTCGGCGTACTTCCGAGAGTTCACGGTTCGGGCGTATTCACACGCGGTCAGACCCAAGTCATGACTATATGCACACTCGGTCCCGTATCGGACGCTCAGAAGCTGGAGGGTCTCGACGAGGAAGAAAGCAAGCGTTATATTCATCACTACAACTTCCCTGCTTACTCGGTAGGCGAGACAAAAGCGTCGCGCGGTCCGGGCAGACGTGAGATAGGTCACGGCGCGCTCGCCGAAAGAGCGCTCGTGCCCGTTATCCCCTCTGTTGAGGAGTTCCCCTACGCGATAAGACTGGTGTCTGAGGTGCTTTCCTCAAACGGTTCCACATCGCAAGGCTCGGTTTGCGGCTCCACGCTTGCACTTATGGACGCGGGCGTTCCGATAAAGAAGCCCGTTGCGGGTATCTCCTGCGGACTTATCACCGAGGGCGAGCGTTGGATGACTATGGTAGACATCCAGGGCGTTGAGGACTTCTTCGGCGATATGGACTTCAA
>DKXD01000088.1 GCA_002492075.1 Ruminococcaceae bacterium UBA7135 | reverse complement strand
GGTGAAGTATGCGGGAACGGTGATTACCGCGTCCGTTACCTTTTCGCCAAGATAGCCCTCGGCGTCCGTTTTCAGCTTCTGGAGTATCATCGCGGATATCTCCTGCGGAGTGTACTTCTTGCCGTCGATATCCACCTTATAATCCGAACCCATGTGGCGCTTTATAGAAATTACCGTTTTATCGGGATTTTGCACTGCTTGGTTCTTCGCCAACTGACCAACCAATCTTTCGCCGTCCTTTGTGAACGCCACTACGGACGGGGTCGTTCTCGAACCCTCAGAGTTCGTGATAACCACAGGCTCGCCGCCCTCGATTACCGATACACAGCTGTTTGTTGTACCCAAATCAATACCTATTATCTTGCTCATAATTAGTTCCTCCTTATTTAAAGGAAATTTGCGAACCGCTCACTTCGCTTAGCTCCGTTCGCTAGCCGTCCAAGCTGTTCACTCTCCGCTTCGCTCCGAGTGAACAGCTTGAACGCTTTCGCAAATTTCACTGCTCTACTGTAACTTTGCGTTTTTACCAAACGCGGCTTGACTGCGCCACCGTTACGCTGCTCTGTGCCAATCCGCATTTTCGCGAATTTCACTGCAGCGCCAAAACTAACAACTAATAACTATTCCCTAATAACTAATTGGCTACGCTGACCATTGCGAACCGAATAACTTTATCTCCTATCTTGTAGCCCTTGGCGAACGTCTGCGCTACCATGCCGCTTTCCAGCTCGGAATTATCCACGCGCTGGACTGCCTGATGGAAATTCGGGTCGAACGGCGCGCCGTCGCTTTGTATCTCCTCCACGCCCAGACCTTTCAGCGTTTCCAAAAAGCTGTCGTTTATCATCTCTACTCCCTTTTTGTAGTTGGTGTCCGAACACTCCGTTTGCAGAGCGCGTTCCAGATTATCCAGAACGGGCAGGAACTTCGACGTAACGTTCGTGATTATCTCGGCGCGGAGCGCGTCCTTTTCGCGCGCAGAGCGCTTTCGGAAGTTATCGTACTCCGCCATCGTCCGCAAAAGCTGATCTTTCACGGCGGCAAGCTCCTTTGCGACCTTTTCAGCCTCGCTGTCGGCTGCTTTTTCCACCTCGACGGTGGTTTCGGCTGTCTCGTCGGCTGCTTCTTCGACTGTCTCTTCGGCCGTGCCCTCCTCGCCCGGCTTTATTTCCTCAAGTTCTTCTTCATTTGTCATTCTTTTCGTCCCCCTCCTTACCCTCAGGCAGACGCGGCTCCTCGTTCTCCGAGAGCATCTGCGTCACCTTGCGGCTTAGATATTCTATATAAGGTATCACCTTGCGGTAATCCATTCGCATAGGTCCTATAACTCCGATAGAGCCTGCGGGCTTGCCGTCCTTGCTGTACCCGGCGCTTATAACGGTGGAGTTCGATATCGCGAACGTGCCGTTCTCCTCGCCGAATCGGATATTTATTCCCGAAAACGCGTCCTCAAACAAATTTGAAAGCTCGGCTTTGCGCTCTATGAAACGTATCACGTCCTGTGCGGGGAACTCCGCGCACGTCAGCAGATTTGCCTCGCCTTTCACCTCAACGGAATCGCGCATCATTTCTTCGGACAGCTCATACACCGCGTGGAGCAGCGGTGAAAGCGACAGCATATACCCTCCCAGAGCCGCCGTCAGACCCTCGACATACTCCTCGGACATACTTTCGAGATTAACTCCGCGCAAATGCTCGTTGAGGAAATTCGTGAAGTCCGCCATCTGCTCACCTGTCATATCGAACTCCATACGGCAGACCTTGTTTTTTATCGAGCCGTTGGAGGTTATCATCAGCAAAACGTACATCCGCTTGCCCGCGGGCACTACGTCCACCTTGGTAATCACCGAGAACTTGGAAACGTGATTGGTGGAGATCGCGGCGCACTGAGTTATCTCCGCAAGCGCCGCCGACGCGTTCTCTACGATAGCCTCGGCGCTCATATCGCTTTGCAAACGTTCGTCTATTGTCAGAAGCAGTTCGGGATTTACCGGTTCGGGGCACATCAGGTTCTCGACATAGTAGCGAAATCCCTTGTATGTCGGCACTCTGCCCGCGGAAGTATGCGGGTGATCGAGGTAGCCCTCCTGCTCCAGAGCCGCCATGTGGTTGCGTATCGTTGCGGGCGACACGCCGATGTTCGGGTCTTGTGACAGCAATTTAGAGCCCACGGGCTCTCCGGTTTTGATGTAAGCGTCCACGATCGCCGCCAGTATCTTCGCCGCGCGCTGTTCCACAAAGTCACCCCCGCTCCGTTAGCGCTCTGTTTACGCCGTATTCCCGCCTATAATGCTTTTCGGCGCTGTTCTTTGCTTTTAGCACTCTAACCCTTTGAGTGCTAAATATAATTTAACATATTTTTGCTCATTTGTCAAGGGTTTTTGCGAAAAAACTTCACAAACTCGTATACCCATTTTAATAATTTCTTGTGCAACATTACTGTTTTTGCCTATAAAGAATGATTTTATGCGCTTTTGTGTGAGCGCGGCAAAACTTCTTCAAAAAAGCGCATATTGGAGTTTATTGAAGATTCGGCATTTTCTCCGCCGCCGGACAGGGAGAACAAGAAAGTATACTTTATTTATAAACTTCCCTTGACAAATCGGCGAAAAGCTGTTATAATATTCATATATTACATCGCAATGAACAGGTGGATCTATGCACAAGATACAAGCAAAAGGAATATTGAACGCGGACAACGGAATGAACGTCTATCGCGGCTGCACGCACGGCTGCATTTACTGCGACGCGCGCAGCGACTGCTATCAAATGAACCACGCGTTCGAGGACATCGAGGTCAAGGAGAACGCGCCCGAGCTGCTTGACGCGGCACTGCGCTCCAAACGGCAGCGCTGCATGATAGGCACGGGCGCTATGAGCGACCCATACCTGCACTTAGAGCGCGAGCTGCGTCTTACGCGGCGGTGTTTGGAAATAATTCACAAGCACGGCTTCGGCGTGACCGTGCTCACGAAGTCGGATATGATACTGCGCGATATCGAGCTTCTGGCAAGCATAAACGAAAGCGCAAAGGCTGTCGTTCAGATGACGCTCACCACCGCCGACGAGAAGCTTTGCCGCATAGTCGAGCCGAATGTCTGCACGACCGACCGCCGCGCCGAGGTACTTTGCAAGATGAAAAAGCGCAATATCCCGACTGTGGTGTGGCTCACTCCGCTGCTGCCTTTTCTCAACGACACCGAGGAAAACATCCGCTCGCTTGTGCGGATATGCGCCGAGGCGAACGTTTACGGGATAATCACGTTCGGTATGGGAATGACGCTGCGCAGCGGCGACCGCGAATACTTCTACGCGCAGCTCGACCGCCGCTTTCCCGAGCTTAAACAGCGCTATATCTCGACCTACAAAAACGCTTACGAGCTTGCCTCTCCAAACGCTTCGCGGCTTTGGACGATCTTTGACGAGGAATGTGAGCATTACGGCATAGAAAACGACCCGCGCCGCGTTTTCGATTATCTGCGGGAGTTTCCGCAGCCCGAACAGCTTTCGCTGTTTTGAACAAATACTAAAAAGTTACAAATGTTTACAAAATATCTTTTCATATTGACAAGTCTCCCCATTATATGATATAATTATTAAGGAAACA
>DKXD01000085.1:845-21423 GCA_002492075.1 Ruminococcaceae bacterium UBA7135 | reverse complement strand
GAGCCGCGAAAGCGGCTTTCTGTCCGCGCGGCGGCGCACAGGCGCGGGATAAGCGTTTCGGGATATGGAGCGTTTGATGCGGCGCACTCGGGAACGCACAGGTGTTTCGGTCGGAGATTGTATTTTGATCGGGGAGGATAACCCAATGGACACACTTGATTTTACTTGCTCCGCTATCGACAGCAAAGGCGGATTTCTGCGCGAATACACAGGACGCGGCGAGGATATTTCGCCCGAATTTACAATGAACGACCTCTCCCCGAACGCGAAAACCTTATTAGTCACGCTTGAAGATATGTCCCACCCGATAAAGCGCTTCACGCATTGGGTGATCTGGAATATCCCCGCCGCAAGAATCATTCCAAAGGGAATTCCGCACGGAAAGCATACCATAAACGGCGCTGTTCAGGGAATGGGGTACGGACTTCACCGCTATGCGGGTCCCAAGCCGCCAAACGGTAAATCGCACAAATACCGCTTTACTGTTTACGTGCTTGACTGCGAACTTGATTTGAAACCGTTCAGCTTCAAAAAGAGAGTTCTTCGCGCGGCGCGAAAGCACATCATTCAAAGCGGAGAGGTCAGCGGATATTTTGAGGGATACAGTCTGCGGGAGAATTAGGGGGATATTTATGAAAATCGAAAAATGTGAAAAAGTATCGTTTACAGTAATAGGAAAGGAAGGTTCGACCGACGACGGTGCCGGATTTATCGGGCGTTTGTGGGAAAATGCGAACTCACACTTCGATGAGATCACACACCTTGCCAAAAAGGACGAAAACGGCAATATCATTGGAATATGGGGCGCAATGTCGGACTTTTCACGTTCGTTCGATCCGTGGGAAAATTTCAGCACCGGGCTGTATCTTGCGGGAGTGGAATGTGTCGACGGCTCGGATGCTCCCAAGGGTTGGGTGAAGTGGATAATACCGAGCTTTGAATATCTGTATACCGAGTGCGAAAACGAGAACACCTTTTCGAATATGATACATTATCTGCAAGATAACGAAATACCGCTTGCGGGCGCAATACATGATTTTACTTGTCCGCGGACGGGAAAGAATTATATGTTTTTCCCAATAAAAAGGTTGTGATAAGCAAATGAATATACTGAAAAAAGGCGGTTCGCTGCGTTTTTTCGGAGAGTGGTTCGGCAGACCTTACGATAATTTTCACAGACCCGTAAGTGCACAGCTTGACGGCAACGTTCTTGTCATTCTCTTTGACGGCAGCGAAAAATGCACGGTTTATGATCCGTTCGGTATTGTCAACGAGCCAAATGATTTTCACATTGAACGAGCGTCAAAAGTCGTTTGGGAGTGGTATAATTACGGCAGAGAGCAAGTGCCCGAAAACCTTTGCAGACGCGTATATGACTGCGCTGACACAAAGAGCGCGTTTGAGGATGATTACGCGCTGGAATTATGCTGATTTTGAAAAGGGCGGTGTATTCAATGTGAATTTACTTTTTCTGTGCAGTCAGAACAAGCGTCGAAGCCTCACTGCCGAAAAGCTGTTCGACGGATATAACGGGCATAACGCGCGCTCGGCGGGAACGGAAAGCAACTCGCGGATAAAGGTAACTGCGGGGCTGATCGGCTGGGCGGACGTGATCTTCTGTATGGAGAAAAAGCACCTGCGCAGAATACGCGAGAAGTACGCGGAGGAGTTATATGGCAGGAAAACGGTCTGCCTGAATATCCCAGACGATTATGAGTATATGGACGAGGAGCTGCAAGAGCTGCTTTTAAGCGCCGTTGATGAATACCTGTGAGGAAATTATGGAGCGTTACAAATCATGGCAATATCTTAACAAACAATTAAGCGAAAGGCTCTGCGAGGGCTTGCGAGGCAGAGTGACATATTTTCTTACGCGTTATCATGCGGTTCACAACTCCTACGGCAGAGCCGCAATACGGCTTGATGGCAAAGAGCTTGCGGTGTTTACATGGAACAACGGCTGTCTTCTTGAGTATGAGGAGCACAAGCTTTGGGAGAAAAACGCTCCCGAAGAGGAGTATCAAAAGCTCAATCGCGAATTTGCCGAAAACGGCGTTCTAAGCGAGTGGGATTTTTTGAGCGCAGCAACGGAGTTCCTTCAAATGCCGATAGCGGACGCACTCGGTTCGGAAAACTATCTTGTGAAGATATTTGCTATAATGGATAGACGCGCGGGAAAAAGAACCCTGCAAAAGCTTACCGAAAGCGGAGAATACAAAAGTTATCCCGAATGGGTGCGCCGGTTTTACGAGCTGCGATTATCGCTATAGGAGATAATTATGTGTGATAACTGTGAAATAGTAAAAGCGGCTTTCGAGGGCGCAAAAGCCCAACCTCATTTGAATTATCCGCCGCTGTACGCTATGCTTTCGGAAATGCTGAAACAGCGCCGTCTGGAGCTTTACGCGGGCGACTGCTCATTTGACCGAATGACAGAGGTTCTTGAAAAGGAAACTCACTACACGGTCTGCTTCTATTTGAGATGTTCCGAATGCGGAAAGATTTACTTTTTTGGAGCGTGTGTTCGAGGAGAACCGAAATTCGAGGAAATAAGCGATATTACCGCGGAAAATATCGATAAAATGCTTTGGGGCAGAGAGGGAGAACATTTTAAATGAACGACACACAAGAATTGCAGCGCTGGCGGCTTATCCTCGGGCAAGAGAGCGAAAACCGCCTGTCAAGTATGAATATGCCCGCGCTCTCGGAGGAGCAAAGCCTTATGGACAGCGCGTTGGCAGCGATCTACAACAGGTCGGAAAGCGGCGGGTTCGGCGGTTCGGGCAGGGGCGGCGGACACGGTCCGTCAAACCCGCAGATAAGCCGCTGGCTCGGCGATGTGCGCACTCTCTTTGACAAGGAGATCGTCAAGATAATCCAAAACGACGCGGTGAACCGCTGCGGCTTAAAGCAGCTTTTGTTTGAGCCGGAGCTGCTCGAAAACACCGAACCCGACATCAGCCTCGCGTCCACGATACTCACGCTTAAAGATATGATACCTAAACGCTCTAAGGACAGCGTTCGGGCGTTCATCAAGAAGATAGTTGAGGACATAAACAAACAGCTTGAACAGGATATTCGCCGAGCCGTCACCGCCGCCGTAAACAAACGCGCGCACTCGCCGATACCGTCCGCCGCCGCGCTCGACTACAAAATGACGATACGGCGCAACCTCAAGCATTGGTCGCCGGAGCTTGGAACGCTCGTTCCCGAAAGGTTCTACTTCTTCGACCGAGGATCTAAGACCGCCGCCAACAAGTGGACGGTCATTCTCGACATAGACCAAAGCGGCTCTATGGGGGAAAGCGTGATATACTCTTCCGTAGTCAGCTGTATATTGGCAAGTATGAGTTCGCTGAAAACACGCGTCATAGCGTTTGATACCAACATCGTAGACCTCACCGAAAAGTGCGATGATCCCGTAGACCTGCTGTACGGATTTCAGCTTGGCGGCGGCACCGACATCGACAAATCGGTCATTTACTGCCAACAGTTTATCGAAAATCCGCGCAAAACGCTGTTCTTTCTTATTTCCGACTTAGAAGAGGGCGGCAACCGCGCCGCGTTCGTGCGCCGAATGGAAGAAATAAAGACTTCGGGAGTTACGCTTGTGTGCCTTTTGGCTCTCGCCGACCACGGCAAGCCGTATTATGACGAGCACATGGCGCAAAAGCTTTCGGGAATGGGTATTCCCTGCTTTGCGTGCAGTCCGCAGAAGCTGCCCGACTTGCTCGGTCAGGTTTTACGCGGCGGTACGCTTTCGGTGGACGACCTGAAATAAAAAATAAGCGGAGAACGCTCTGTTCTCCGCTTATTTTATTCCACTCGCTGATATAAAAACATTCTTTGAGCTTGATTGGATTTGAAACCAAGTTTTTCATAAAACGGCATTTTATCCGGAACAGCGCACAGCTCCACGAAAATCTCCGTGCCGATAACGCCGTTTTCCTTGACAAATCGCGTTATTTCATTTATAAGCGTTCTGCCTATCCCCTTTTTCTGATACTCCGGTCTTACGACCACGTCCTTTATATAGTAGTTAAGTCCCATATCGCCGATAACTCTTGCCATTGCAACAATATTGTTATCATCATAAAAGGAAACTCGGAACAGTGTGTGTTCCAAAGCAAGCCTGACCTGCTCGCGCGAGGGAGCGCCGTCCCATACTGTCTCCCACAAAGTGACAAACTCGTCCGCGGTAAGTTCATTGTATTTTACGGTTAAATCCACCGATCTCACACCCCATACCGATATTCTACAGAAAAAACAAACATTTCTCTTCAAGACAAAATCACCCGCAAAACGCGGGTGATCCGATTTGATCAGCTGAACAATACCTCGGACAGCCAGACGTGCGCCGTATCAAGCGCCTCATAGAACCCGATAAACTCGCCCTTACGAGCCTTTGCCATATCGGCGGGGTTTCTGGGGACAAGCTGCACCATTATCTTGTTCGGTACGTCAGCGTCCGCTATCTTCTTTGTGTCCTTTACGGTAAGTTGCGCCGCGAACGCGTCTCCGCCGCTCCCGTAAAAGATCTTGTCGCCGCTTCTTATCAGCGGAAAGCCTCTGTAATACATCAATTTCTCGTTTGCCATAGCTTCCTCCTGTTAAATAAATAATTTACGGTAGTTAAGAAACTGCTGATTAAATCGTTTTTTACACTTATACACTTATAAACATTGTATTGTGCGGTTTTCCCCGCCTGCGGCGGGAAAAACCGCCATTAAATCAGTGCTTCCTCAATAATCGATCTGAACCTTGCCGCCGTTCAAAATAGCGTCAACATTCTCCGAAAGTCTGTCTACATAAACTCTGCGAACCTTAAATATCGGCGTGCCGTTCAGCACCACTATGCACTTGCGGTCGTCGCTCCCATAATAAGAGAGCGTATCGCTTTCTCCGCCGTAAGCGTCGAAATACTTGCTTTTGTAGTTGAACGTCACCGACGCTATGGGCGTGCCGCTCGCCTCGCCCGTATACATCTCCTCGCCAACGGAGCCTATCAGCGTCTGATAGAAGCTTCGGAACTCGTCGGCGTTCAGCTGCTCGCCGCCGCAGCTAAATGTCTTATTCTCGCCGTCTATATCGAACTTGTATGTGCCGCTCGGCACAGTAACCTCAACATACTCCACAGCATAGATGTACGGCGAAAGCGGTCTGTGCGAGATAAGATCACTTACTTTAAACGACACCCATGAAGCTTTATCCGACGGCAGCAAATAGATACCGGCGACCCCTTTCAATACCGCATAATAGCCTTTTACTGTGGAAATGGAAGTGCTTGTTGTGCTTGCGACCTCCTCGCGGAGAGCATCGCCTATTTTCAGCTCGTACTCCTTGCCGCCGTACTTGAATTCAACGATTGCCTGCGGTTCGTCCAGACCGCACTTTTTCAGATTTTCCTCGGTCTGCTCAAGATACTCGCACGAGCTCATCGTAAGCCCATATACATCGTAACACACGTTCTTTCCCTTAGTGACGTCGATCTCGGCGTTTACGGGAGAAGTAAAACAATGTGTGTTGAACGTGGAGACTATGCTGTCTTCGTCTTCTGCAAGCTCCGCGATCTCACTCATAAAACGGATACAAACAGGCTCTTCCAGATCGGGACGCGTTATTTTCAAGAAATCCAGCTCGTTCGTGCCCTCGGTGTTATAGCTCTCGGTCACTGTCAAGTTCGCGAACTGCTTCACGTCCGAAAATGCGGGTTCCGCCGCAGAGTAATTTATCAGCCGAACCTTGTTACCCTCGTCACGATAGTATAAGCTCGAACTGTCTGCGGGATTTTGTATTCCAAACCGCATTGTGATATCCGTGCCGTCCTCGAATTTAAGCTCGGCGGTCGCCTTGGGAGTGTCCAGCCCATACTTTTCAAGGTCAGAGGCGTTTTCCTCGACGGTGCTTTTTTGAGGCAGGCTTGCAAGCGACGTGATGAAGCTCTTCACAAGAGTATCGCTTTGCGGCACTCCCTTAAGATCTTCGCTTGTCCAATAGTACTCGTCCGAAGAGGTGATGTTGCCGCTTTCATCGGTCGTGGAAACAACTCGCTTTTGGCGTGTGAAAGTATACGAGCCGCTGTCATTGTTTACTGTGACAGAAGTGACCTCCGCGGCGCGTTTATCGATGATATATGCGCTTACGCCCTCCGCGTCCGACGCGCCCGAACCAGCTTCCGACGTCTCGGGCTTCGGCTTTGTGAGCATCAGCACCAACAAGACCCCGCCCAGCACCAAAAGCACGCCTGCGGCTATAAAAACCGTCTTTACAGATTTTGTCATTATCGCGCCCCCTTATCTGTGTCTGCGGCGTAACCAAATAACTATTCCCAAAACGATAACGCATATGGGAATGATTATGCAAAGCGCTATTGAAAGCGAATTAGCGGTCTTTACGTTCATTTCAAACGTGGCGGGAGTAAGCGACTTCGCTCTTATCGTCATTCCCTGCTCTCTGCCGGAGATGTAATTCCACATTCCCACAAAAAACTCCGCGTTGTTGGCGTTCGTGTATGACATAAACGCGCTTGAAGCGAGCATCTCCGTGCCTATAACGCAAACTCTGCTTTTAGAACCGCTCTCGGTGGTCGTTTGAGATATGACGACATCGTTAAACTCGCCGCTTTCGGCACTATCGATATCAAAGTCTTTGGCAAGCTCCTCATCCATCGGGTACAAGAACGCCTTGTCATGGGTCTTCATAAGCACCGTTCTGTCAAAGCTGCTGTTATCGAGAAGATATACGGGGCGTACATATGCGCCGAATGTCATAAGCTGAGAACCGTAAACCGTTTTGGTGTAATCAGTGTCGCATACCTGCTGAAGGTGTGCAAAAAGCGTGTCCGCGCTTATGAGATAGTTCTGATCCGCCTGACCTATAACATCATAGCCCACAGAAATTCCCCAGTCGCTTAAAAACTCATCGATATTGGGAGTTTTGGGCTGACCTGCCGAAGCAAAATACACAACGTTTTTACCAAAGTTGCCGTTATTATCAAGGAACTTGTCAAGCTTCGCCAGCTGCGACTTATCAAGATCGATCGTTGGCGCGAATATTACCACATAATCGATATCGGAGCTTATTTCCGCAGTTGTGGCAAGCGGCAGCGTCTCTACCTCGTAACCGTTGCGTGAAAGCAGAGTTTGCAGCGCGGAGCTGTTTTCGTTCTCTCCATAGCCCTCGGTGAACGCCACCTTCACAAGATTGTCGCTTGTGAGGTACATCATCGCCGAAACGACTTCCTGCTCGATATTGGAGCTTTCCACCATATAGCCGCCGTAATACTGCAAATAAGTCTGATTGAAGTTAAAATAATCAAACGGGGAGATTATTTTGTGTCTGCCCGTTTCTTCGCACTCCGCCACGATGTAGTTCGCGGAAAGCGTTTCGCCCTTGAACTTTGAGGTGTAGTTCGGGTTCTG
This sequence comes from Ruminococcaceae bacterium UBA7135, assembly GCA_002492075.1. Lineage (GTDB taxonomy): Bacteria > Bacillota > Clostridia > Oscillospirales > Ruminococcaceae > CAG-115. The sequence goes on along the minus strand of DKXD01000085.1, from coordinate 14,002 downwards.
GTCTATGTCAAGATACCGGACGTCCACGTGACCGCTCGCCATTTCCATACGCTTCAGTATCTCGTTTACCTGCTTGTACGCGGTGTCCTGCGCCTCGAACTCCTGCTCGCTTTTCAGAACAGTAAGCGTAACGTCGCTGTCAAGCGTATCGGTCAGAAACGTTTCCGTTTTTTCGTCAAGCGAATATATGCCCGCGGTGGTAAGGTCGGCGTCGGTGTCGAAACGATCCGATACAACGCCCACTATGATATTCAGCAGCACAACAGCCGCGATAAACACTACGGTAAGAACAACGGACAGCGCGCCGTGCTTTAAGCCGCGCTTATTGAAGGAATGTTTCGTTTTCTCGCGGCGTTTTTTCTTTTCGGAGCTTTCGGACTTTTCCGCAGATTCGGTCGGTTTCTCGGTCTCCGCCTTTTCCGTTGCTGCCTTGTTTTCGGTAGCTTCCGACTTTACCTCGTCAAGTTCTTCCGTTTCGGGATTTTTCTTACTCAAATCAAACACCCCCTCAGCTCCAGCGGCGGCGTTCGATAAACCGCATTGTCAGAAAATTAAAGATAACTATAAGGCTTAAAAAGAACACGATGTTCTTTAAGCTGAAAATACCTATCGTAAATTCGCTGTACTTGTAGTAAACGGAAAGGTTGTTCAACAGATCTCTAACCGTATCGTTGGTAACATAGCCCGAAATAACGTCGAACATACACAGCGCTATGTTCGCGCCGATAGAGCCTACCGCCGCGATCATCTGGTTTTCGGTAAGATTGGAGATAAATATGCCCAGGGATATGAAAACTCCACCCATAAGCGTCATACCCACGAAGTTCCCCCAAAAAACAGCCCATCCGAACGTGCCGTCGGAATTCTTCACCGCAGCGGCAAGAAACAGCGCGTATACGATCATCACCAGCATCGCGCAGAAAAACACGGCAAACGCCGCAAGAAATTTTCCCGCCACAATGCCAAATAAGGATACGGGGCTTGTAAGCGTAAGCTGATCGGTCTTTTGACGCTTATCGTCAGCCATTGTACGCATCGTAAGTATCGGTATCATTATCATCATAATAAAGAACATCATCGAAAAGACAACGCCCATATCAGACTGACCCGCTCTGAGGCACCCAAGCCATAAGAACAATCCGGAAAAACCGTAGAATACCGCCAGAAAAACATATCCCAACGGAGAAGTAAAATAGGACGCGATCTCGCGTTTAACGATAGCTGTCATTCTTCTTCCTCCCCGTCTTCAAGATTTCCGTAAAAATCGCCCGTGGTGAGCTTCAGGAATATCTCCTCCAAGGTAAGCTCGCTGCTCCTCATAAGCAGTATGGGCATATTTCGCGCCGACATTCGCTTGAACACCTCGCGGCGGATATCCGCACCCTCTTTCGCGTTCAGCTCATACTCGAACACCCTTTTCTCCACTTCGCGGCAGACATGCACCTCCACCATATCGGGAATTTGCTCCAAAAGCGGCTTTACATCCTTTTCCGAGCCCTCTATGTGCACGGTCAGCTTATGATCGGCAGAGAGCTTTTTGGAAAGATTTTGCGCCGTGTCGTTCGCTACCAGCTTGCCCTTATCTATAACCACTATTCTGTCGCACACCGCCTGTATCTCGGGCAAAATATGCGATGACAATATCACCGTGTGATTTTTTCCGAGCTTTTTAATAAGCGATCGTATCTCGATTATCTGCTTCGGGTCCAGACCTACTGTCGGTTCGTCGAGGATAAGCGTGTTGGGATTTCCTACCAGCGCCTGCGCCAGTCCCACACGCTGTCTGTAACCTTTGGAAAGATTGCGGATAACGCGGTTCTGAACGTCCTCTATCTTGGAAAGCTCCTTTATCTCGTTTAAATGAGACTTCTTCGGCATTTTGCAGCGCTTCAGTCCGTAAACGAAATTAAGATACTCGTTCACCGTCATATCCAGATAAAGCGGCGGCTGTTCGGGAAGATAGCCTATGTTCTTTTTCGCGCCGACCGGGTCCTCCAGAACGTCTATGCCGTTTATCAAAGCGTTACCCCCCGAACACGAAAGATAACCGGTAAGCATATTCATAGTGGTGGATTTTCCCGCGCCGTTAGGTCCCAAAAAGCCCAGTATCTCGCCGTCGTTCGCGGTGAACGATATTTTATCCACGGCAAGCTTGCTGCCGTAGCTTTTGCTTAGGTTTTTTACTTCTATCATAACGACCCTTTTTTCTCATTGGTTCGCCCCGCCGCGCGGAGCGAAAACATATTTGGAATTATATAGCTTTATTATAATACTCTAACGTGACGTTTTTGTGTATCGCGTATGAAAGTTACACACTCGCCGATAAAAGCTCTATTCCCTTGCGTATTCTTGCCAAAGCGTCCTCTTTTCCGAGGATTATCGACAGTTCCACGCCGCCGCCGGGAGTGAACTGCTTACCCGAAAGCGCCACTCTTAACGGGAACAAAACCATGCCGTTCTTTACGCCAAGCTCTCCGATAAGCGCGAACAGCGCGTCATGAACGCTCTCCAGTGTGAAGTCCTCCAGCTGCTCGATAATGGGAAGTATCTTTTTCAGCGCGTCGAGAGAGGTCTCAAGCGTGGTTTTCATCTTCTTGTTGACGTAAAGATCAAGCGAATACTCGGGCAGCTTGTCGATAAAATCGACCTGCTCGGGGATATCCGTAAACAACTCGCAGCGCGGCTGCAATACGCTGCACAAAAGCGAAAGGTCAATGTCCTCGCGCTTGCAGGTCTTGCGTATATACGGTATGGCGATCTCGGTGAACTCCTCAAGCGGCAAAGCGCGAACGTAATGCGCGTTTATCGCTCTGAGCTTCGCGGGGTCGAATATCGCGGGCGACTTGGAAATGCCCGACAAGTCAAACGTTTCTATCATCTCGGGCAGCGTGAATATCTCGTTTTCACCCTTAGGCGCCCAACCCAGCAGCAGAATGTAGTTCAGAACCGCTTCGGTCATATAGCCCTTTTCCATAAGGTCTTGGAAAGACGCATCGCCGTCGCGCTTGGCAAGCTTGTGCTGAGCGTCCTTCATAATATGCTCGACATGAACATACATCGGCGGCTCCCAGCCGAACGCTTTATACAGTAAATTATATTTGGGAGCGGACGAAAGATACTCGTTGCCGCGAACGACATGGGTTATCTTCATTGTGTGGTCGTCGATGACATTAGCGAAATTGTAGGTAGGCATACCGTCGGTTTTCAGCAGTATCTGGTCGTCCAGAATAGAGTTTTCAACGGTAATGTCGCCGTAAATCTCGTCGTGGAACGTTGTGGAGCCTTCCTCCGGAATAGCCTGTCTGATAACATAGGGCACGCCCTCGGCAAGGTTTTTGTCTATTTCCTCCTTGGAAAGATGGCGGCAGTGACGATCGTACATCGGAGAGATGTTGGAAGCTTTCTGTACCGCCGCAAGCTCTTCAAGGCGCTCTTTGGTGCAGAAGCAATAATACGCCTCGCCCTTTTTCACCAGATCCTCGGCGTAATCCTTGTACATTCCCATACGCTCGCTTTGGATATACGGACCGTAATCGCCGCCCACGTCGGGACCCTCGTCCCAATTAAGACCGCAGTCGCGGAGCGTTTTATAGATAACATCCACCGCTCCCTCAACATAGCGTTCACGGTCAGTGTCCTCTATTCGCAGAATAAACTTGCCGCCGTGCTTCTTCGCCAAAAGATATGTGTAAAGCGCGGTGCGCAAATTTCCTATATGCATATAGCCCGTAGGACTGGGCGCAAATCGTGTTCTTACTTCTTCCATTTTGTTCAAACCCTTTCCTTATCAAATCATAAGCCGTTAATTTGCGGCTGATTTTATGTCCTCTGCTATTTGAGCCTTAAGCTCTTCAAGTCCCGAAAATTTTCGCTCGGGGCGAATGAACTTGCACAGCGAGACCGCTATATTTTCTCCGTAGAGGTCGCCGTCGAAGTTCAGAATATGTGTTTCGCAGATAACCCCGCCGCTGCCGCCGATAGTCGGACGTATGCCGATATTCGTTATGCCGCGGCAGTTCCGTCCATGTACGAGAACGTAGCTTTTATACACGCCGAAACGCGGCATCACGTTAGTTCCCGGGAGTATCTGATTTATCGTCGGGAAACACAGCTGCCGTCCAAGCTCCCTGCCGTGTATTACGGGCAGCTTGAACTGCCACTCATAGCCGAGCAGCCTGTTTGCCTGTTCTATCTCGCCGCTTCTGATAAGCTCGCGGATATGTGTGGAGCTTATCATCTTGCCGTCAAGGCACACGTCCTCGACTATCCGCACCTTTATCCCGTATTTCGCGCCTATCTTCTCCAAACGTTCGGGCGTGCCGTGTCCGCCTAACCCAAACCGAAAATTTCTGCCGCAGCACGCAAATCCCGCGTTCAAGGTCTCGTGGAGAATTTTCCGCACGAAATCCTCGTCGGTCAGCGTGCAGACCTTTGCGAAATCGGGGGCGAAAAGGTACTCCACGCCCGCCTTTGCAAGCATCTCCCGCTTGTTCTCAAACGAGATTATGTCCTCGGGACTTTGGAACTTCGGCAATGTTGTGTCACAGTTGAACGTAAACACAGCGGGCTTCAAGTCCCGCTGCGTCAGCGCCTCTCCAATGACCATCATATGCCCGAGGTGCAGTCCGTCGAAATATCCCAGCGCCGCCGCCGTTTTCTCCGAACATGGCGCGCCGTATGTTATATCAATCAATTTTATCACCGTTTATGCCGATTTATGATGATAAATCGGTAAGTCGCTTCACCGAAATAAGCTCGCCGCCGACTATCTCAGCAAGACCTATAAACTCCGCACCGTATACTCGGCACAATCCCTCGCAAGCGTTATCGTGAAGCCGTTTTGCGTCCAAGCGAACGCCGTTAAAATAAAGCCGCCGCTGTGTTTCGTCCAAAACTATCTTCGGATACTCGGCGAACACACTGTCCACAGGCTTTAGCAAACGTTCAAGCTCCTCGGCGGGCTTTGTTTTGAGCTCTTCAAGCGGACTGCTCTCCGCAAGCGAAAAGCCGCAGGCGCGCGTCCGCACAAGGCTCGTCATAACAGCGCCCGTACCGAGCGCCGCGCCGATATCATCGGCAAGAGTGCGGATATAAGTGCCGCTTGAACAATCCACTTCTATTATGCCGTCTCTGCCGTCGAACTCAGTAAGCTCCAAGCGCGATATCGTAACCTTTCGCGGCTTGCGCTCCACCTCTATTCCCTTGCGGGCAAGGTCGCAGAGCTTCTGCCCGTTTACTTTAAGCGCCGAATACATCGGCGGTACTTGCTCGATATCGCCCTTGAATTTCTCCAGAACAGTGAGCAGCGTTTTCTCGGAAACGCTCACGTTCTTTTGTTCGGAGCAATCGCCCCAGATATCCAGAGTTTCCGACGTTACACCTAAACGAAATCCCGCACGGTAGCTTTTGCCGCTTTCGGGGAGCAAGGACACCGCCTTTGTCGCGCCGCCGATGAAGATCGGCAGAACTCCCGTTGCCATAGGGTCGAGAGTGCCGCTGTGCCCCACCTTTTTTGTGTGAAAGCACCCGCGCATTATCGCCACAGCGTCAAACGACGTGAAATTCTGCGGCTTGTTTACAACGATTATCCCATTCATTTGCCAAGAGCCGCTCTTACTGCCTCACAGGACGCTTCGACTATCCTCTTCTCAGCGTCCTCGGCTCCGTTGAAGAACGAACAGCCGCCCGCTCTTGCGTGACCTCCGCCGCCGAATTTTAGGCATACCTCCGCCGCGTTCACAAGCTTGCTTGTCCTCAAAGACGCCTTAAACGAGCCGTTCTTCTTCTCCTTAACGCAAATGCCGACGTCCACGCCCTCGATCTGGCGCGGAATGTTCGCCAAGGCTCCCACATCGTCGCTGTCAACGTCAAGGCTCTGCACAAGAGCCAGCGGCACGGATATCAGAGCCACACGCCCGCCCTCAAAATAGCGAATATTTTTCAGCACTTCCTGTTCAAGCTTTATGCGCCCCTGCGTTTTGAGGTCGAAGTTTACATAGTTTATCATCGCGTAATCCGCGCCGAACTTCATCATCTCCGCGGCGATAAGGTGCGTCTGCGGTGTGGTGTTCGAAAACTTAAAGCAGCCGGTATCGGTCGCCGTGCCCGTATAAATACAGTTGGCAAGCTCCTTATCGAACTCCACGCCGAGAGCGTTTATCACCTCGTACATCAGCTCGCACGCTGCTGCGTATTCGCCGCGAAGCAGCGTTCTCTTCGCGTAATCGGTGTTAGTCTCGTGGTGATCTATGCACAGCTCCGCCGTGTCGCCGATCTCTTTCATATCACCGAGCAATTTCGTGTCCGCAACGTCAACGCAAACGACGTTTTTATGTTCAAATTCCTGCTTTTCGCAAGCGGAGAACAGGTAATCAAACTTGTGCGGTATCTCCTCGGGGCAGACGGCGCGTGCGCGCTTGCCCATTCTCTGAAGCGCTCCGCACAATGCGTGACCGCACCCGAGCGTATCGCCGTCGGGGCTTGCGTGCATTAAGATAAGGTAGTCGTCGTTCGCTTTGAGGAACTCCGCCGCCTGCTGTACGTCAATCTTCATCGCCGTCCTCCTTGTTTGGATCGCTTTCCGTTTCATCGGCGCGCTTTGGCAAATGAGCTATGATATCCTCAATATGCTCACTGTACTCAAGCGAGTTATCGGGCTGAAATATCAGTTCGGGTATCTTGCGCATTCGAACGGCGCCGGCTATCTGTTTCTTGAAATATCCCGCTGCCGCCTTCATTCCCTCAACTGCCTTCGCGGTGCGCTCCGTGCCGCCCATACAAGCCACCCATACCTTGCAGTAGCTCATATCGTTGGTAAGCTCACAGCGCGTTATCGTCACAAAGCCGCCCGCGACGCGCGGGTCTTTTACGCCGCTTACCGCCGCCGATATTTCGCGCCGAATGTCCTCGCTGAGCCGTTGTATATTAAAGTTAGCCATAAAAGCCTCCTTTTAGCTATTAGTTTTATAGTTGTTAGCGGTTAGTTAATGCAGCCCCTGCAACTAACTACTAAAAACTAAATACTAATCTTGGTATTCCTCCATTATATACGCCTCAAAGATATCGCCCTCTTTGATGTCGGTGAACTTTTCAAGGCTGATACCGCACTCAAATCCCGCAGCGACTTCCTTAACGCTGTCCTTAAAGCGCTGAAGCCCCGCTATTTTGTCGTCGCCGACCACGATGCCGTCGCGCACAATTCGCACCTGACCGTTACGCGCGACCTTGCCGTCCAAAACATACGAACCCGCAACAAATCCGACGCCGGTTATCTTGTAAACCTGGCGCACCTCAACTCTTCCGAGCTGTACCTCGCGGAATTTCGGTGCGAGCATACCCTTCATAGCCGCCGTGATATCCTCGATAGCGTCATAGATAACGCGGTACAAACGCACTTCAACACCCTCGCGCTTTGCGGATTCCTCCGCCGACGGGTGGGGTCTTACGTTAAATCCGACGATGATCGCGCCCGACGCCATTGCAAGCATTACATCGCTTTCGCTTACAGCGCCCACGCCGCCGTGAATTACCTTAACGCGAACCTCATCGTTCGTTATCTTTTCAAGCGACTGCGTTACCGCTTCCACGGAGCCCTGAACATCCGCCTTGACGATTATAGGAAGCTCCTTCACCTCGCCCTGCTCGATAGAGCTGAACAGGTTATCAAGCGTTACCTTCTGATAACTCTTGAACTGTTCCTCCTTAGCCTCGCGCTTGCGCTTTTCAACAAGCTCTCTTGCAAGCTTCTCGTCCTCGACCGCATTGAACGTATCGCCCGCGCTGGGAACTTCCGAAAGACCCATAATTTCTACAGGAACGGACGGACCCGCCTCGGTGACGGTTCTGCCCTTGTCGTCGCGCATTACGCGAATACGTCCCACAGACGCTCCCGCGATAAGAATATCGCCCGTGTGCAGCGTTCCGTTCTGGACGAGCAGGGTCGCGATAGGACCTCTCGACTTATCAAGACGAGCTTCGATAACAGCGCCCTGCGCCAGTCTGTTCGGGTTGGCTTTAAGCTCCATAACGTCGGCGGTAAGACCTACCATTTCAAGAAGCGTATCCATTCCCTCGCCGGTTTTCGCGGATACGGGAACGCAAACGATATTTCCTCCCCAATCCTCGCATACAAGGTCGTACTTCGTAAGCTCTTCCTTTATCTTGTCTGGGTTAGCGCCCTCTTTATCTATCTTGTTCATGGCGACGATTATCTGAACTCCCGCCGCCTTTGCATGATTTATCGCTTCAATAGTCTGGGGCATAATGCCGTCGTCCGCCGCAACTACAAGTATCGCGATATCCGTTATCATCGCGCCGCGCGCTCTCATAGAAGTGAACGCCTCGTGACCCGGAGTATCGAGGAACGTGATGTCTCTGTCCTCCAAATGAACGCGGTACGCACCGATATGCTGCGTGATACCGCCCGCTTCAGTAGTTTGAACGCTCGCGTGGCGGATATAGTCCAGAATGGACGTTTTGCCGTGGTCTACGTGTCCCATAACGACAACGACCGGTGAACGCGGCTGCAAATCTTCGGGAGCATCGGGCGTATCCTCGAAAAGGCGCTCCTCAATAGTCACGATGATCTCTTTCTCTACCTTAGCACCCAGCTCTTCGGCAACAAGAGACGCTGTGTCGAAATCGATCATTTCGTTGATGTTCGCCATAACACCCAACCCGAACAGCTTCTTGATGACCTCGGAGGCGGTTACTTTAAGACGCGTTGCAAGCTCTCCGACAACAATCTCATCGGGGATCTGAACTTTGAGCTGCTGCTTTCTGGCGCGTTCAAGCTCTAAACGCTTGAGCTTCTGCGCTTCGGTCTCTCGCTGCTTGCCGTACTGCTTGCCCTTTTGCTGCGACTTCTGGTTTATCTTCTGCTTACTGCGGAAGTTATCGTTGTTCATTCTTCCCGCGGGCGCTATGGTCTCATAACGCTCGTTGTATTTATCAAGCTCCACATAGCTGCCGCGGGTATCAACGCGCTTCGTTATCTGCTCTCCGTGCTGAACAGTCTCGCCCTTTTGCTTTTGCTTGGGCGGGTTGTTTACTTTAAGCTTGCTGGAATCTATAGCGGGCTTTGCGGGATTTTTCACCGCAACAACGGGCTTAGGCGGCTTAGGCGGCTTGGGCGGCTCGGGACGCTTGTTCTCGGGCTTGCCCTGACGGCTATCCTTGTTGTCGCGATTGTCACGATTATCACGATTGTCGCGAGGTTTGTTGTCCTTAAGTTCGGGTTTAGCCTTTTTGGAATCTTCCTGCATATTTTCATGCTTTGGCTCGGAATTTGGTTCGGACTTCGGCTCTGACTTCGCCGCGTGCTTTTCCTCCGGCTTCGGTTCGTGTTTCGTCTCCGCCTTAGGAGCTTCGGGCTGTACCTTAGCCTCGAGCTTGGTTTCTTTCTTTTCCTTGGGAACGTTTTCCGCCTTCGCGGGCTTGCTCTTTGCTTCATCGGAAGCTGCTTCAACGCTCTCTTGCTTCTCCTCGGACTTCTTCGTCGTTTTCTTCTTAGCAGACTTCTTTTCCGGCTCGACGGGTTTCGGAGTTTTGATGTCCTTAGTAGTAGCAAACGCTTTCAATGCGTTTTCCACTTCGTATTTCTCACTGTACTTAGCCAGAACGTAGCCTACCTCGTCCGATGTAAGCGAGCTTTGCCCTTTTCTGGCGGTATTTACAGGGAATGCCTTATCCAAAAGCTCGATAAGCTCGGACTTATCCACATTGAGATCGTTGGCAACATCCTGTAATTTATATTTTATCTGTTTACTTGGCAATGTAAAAATCCTCCAAATCAAATCTTATAGTAAACGACATAAGTATACGCTCTTTGTTCTTTTGACAGCAGCATAAATACATTATGTTTCATTGACTGTATTATGAAACTCTCTGTCGTTTGCTATCGTATGTTTTTTTATCAAACTGAACAGTCCCTCGTCCATTACGAAAAAGACCCCCGCTCGTTTGCCTGTGGCTTTTTTCGCCTCGTCCATGGTGAACACGGCTTTTATTACTTCAACTCCGTTTTGCTGCGCGTGGAAATTCACTTCCTTTGCGGTCTTTTCCGAAACGTCGTTCGCCAGAATTACTCCGCCGGGAGTTTTTCGGCGAATTTCGTCAACCGACGCGTCAAAGCCTACCGCAAGCTTTCCCGCGCGTCTGCACAGGCAGAACGTCTGTAATGCGTTATTTATCTGAGGTCAACTCCTTTTCGAGTGCGTCATATATCTCCGCGGGAACTTGGCACTTGAACGAGCGTTCAAGCTTTTTTCCCTTTCGGGCAAGCTCCAAACACTTTACGTCATTGCAAATATACGCGCCGCGTCCCGATTTCTTTCCGGTGGGGTCTACGGAAAAGCAGCCTTCCTTGTCTCGCACTACTCTTACAGCGCCTTTTTTTCCTATCATCTCGCCGCAGCCCACGCATTTGCGCTGCGGAACGCGTTTTTCGAGTCTGTTCTGCATAACCGCTCCTTACTCCGCCTTTGCGGGCTGTTCCTCCTCATTCTTGCCAGCGATACCCTCCGCCGCTTCGGAACCCTCGGGCTGTTCGGGATGGAGGTATTTCTCTTCAAGCGGAACGACCTCAAAATCCTCGGGAGTTACAGCGCTTTCGGCTTTAATGTCAATTTTGTAGCCTGTAAGCTTCGCCGCAAGCCATGCGTTCTGACCCTTATTGCCGATAGCCAGCGACAGTTGATTGTCGGGAACGACCGCCTTGCAGGCGCGCTTGTCGGGATTGGGGTTGGTGATAACGACCTTAGAGACCTCCGCGGGCTTCAATGCCTGCTTGATAAACTCCTCGGGTTCGCTGCTGTACATCACAACGTCCACCTTTTCGCCCTTTATCTCCTTTGTTACCGCATTGATACGGCTCTTTTGAGGTCCTATGCAAGCTCCGAGCGCGTCAACATTGGGATCGTTGCTCCAAACGGCTATTTTGCTTCTGCTTCCGGGAGCGCGGCTTACAGCCTTTATCTCGACTGTTCCGTCGAATATTTCGGGGCACTCAAGCTCGAACAAGCGCTTTATCAGCCCCTTATCGTTGCGCGATACCTTCAGGGTCTGATTTTTCTCGCCCTCTTTGAACTCCTTGGATACGCCCGAGATATATACCTTTATCACCTGTCCGACTTCGAGTGTCTCGCCGGGTATCTGTTCGTTTCTCGGCAGCATTACCTCGTTGTGATTGATCTCCAATGTTGCAAATCCCGATTTCGGCTCTACCTTGGTAACGGTCGCGGAAACTGCGTCGTCCTCATACTGCCCCCATATCTCGCTGAGACGCTGGCGTTCGGCGGTAGAGAAGCCCTGGCGGATAAGATCCTTGGCATTTTTCGCGGCGATACGCTTGAACATCTTCGTATCTATGGAACAGCGAACGTGATCCCCGACCTCCACTTTCGGATCTTTCTTGCGAGCTTCCTCAAGAACTATCTCCTTTTCGGGCTCGTAAAGCTTATCCACCACCTCTATGACCTCTTTTAAGATAGCCACGTCGAATTTGCGGTTCTTCAGATCGATATCCACAATGACATAATCCTCATCGTCACCGAAATGCAGATTGGTTTTAAGACTGCGTTCAATAGCAGATTTGATCTTTTCCGCAAGTATCTCGATATCGATCCCTTTTTCATTCGCAAGCTTCTCAAGATTTTCGAAAAAATCTCCGTAATCTTCCCCTTTTTGTGTTTTTCTTTTAGCCATTTTCCTTTACTCCTCCATTAACTTGTCAAAATCGTCAAAATCGTCATAATTTATAGTTGAGATATCCGAAACACCCACTTCAGCCGTTCCGAACTCTCCTTTAACCGTAACCTTTTCGCCGTCGAACGCGGCAAGCTCGCACCGAACCGATTTTTCGGGCAGACCCTCGCACAGCTTATACGTTTTCAGCTTTATGCGCTTTCCTATTGACGCGGCAAGCTGATCTACCCGCCGCACCGAACGCTCCAGACCTGCCGAGCCTATCTCAAGATAATCTATCTTGCCGATAAAATCCTGCTTGTCGATCTCCGCGTTTATAAGTCCATCGATAGACGTGCAGTCGTCGATAGATATGCCCTCGGGCTTGTCGATAAGTATCCGCAGATACCACGCCGCGCCCTCCTTGATAAACACCACGTCCCACAGCGAATAGCCGTGTTCCTCCACGATAGGGCGTACTGCCTTTTCGGCTGCCGCCTCTATCGAACCAAACCCTTTTGCCAACGCCATCAGCACCGCTCCTTCAAATACAGAATGATATAAAACTCAAAGACCGAGGTATGAGCCTCGGTCTTTGCCAAACTATGTGAATATTATACCACATAATCACGCAAAAATCAAGGGGTTTTTAAAAAAATCACGAAAAATCGTCTGTTTTTCCTTACGGCAGCTCGTTTTCCTTTGGCTTGCGAACATATCGCATCATTTTCTCGTCGCACGCGCCGAATTTTCTGTAATTTTTGCGTCCCTCCCGCAAGGTAAGACCATCATTCGCTCCCGACGGAACGTCAAGCAAAGCTTCATCGGGAATATCGTTATCAACACGAACGCCTTTTAGTTCTCCATTGTTGACAACAAGGTATGCGTCGTCCTCCCAAAAGCACACGGGACAGATGTCATAAACGCCACGTTCATCCAAAGTCCGACAGCCGCAGCACGGACAAACAAATTTTTCCATATATTTATCCCATTCTTTCGGCGCGTTGTTTTCCCTACGCTTCGACTTAACACAGCTTAAAATCAACGTCTGCGCCGCAATACCATACGAAAACCGCTCGGAACACTCCGAGCGGTTTTGGTTATCCTGTTGTGAACGGCTCACAACGCGAGCCCGTCACACGCCGAATCTCAGCGTGTTCACCTTAACGCCGGGACCCATAGTGGAAGAAACGGTGCAGCTCTTAATATACTGACCCTTTGCAGCCGCGGGCTTTGCCTTAGCTACAGCTTCCATTAAAGCGTTGAAATTCTCCTCCAACTTCTCCGTACCAAAAGATGCCTTACCTATCGGGCAGTGAATGATGTTCGCCTTGTCCAGACGATACTCGATCTTACCTGCCTTAGCTTCCTGAACAGCCTTAGCGACGTCGGGAGTTACTGTGCCCGCCTTGGGATTAGGCATAAGTCCGCGCGGACCGAGAACCTTACCGAGACGTCCTACAACGCCCATCATA
>DKXD01000085.1:0-578 GCA_002492075.1 Ruminococcaceae bacterium UBA7135 | reverse complement strand
TCCTACAACGCCCATCATATCGGGGGTCGCGATAACGACCTCAAAGTCCATCCAACCGCCTTGGATCTTAGCAACAGTCTCGTTGTCCGCGATATAGTCCGCGCCCGCAGCTTTTGCATCAGCTTCTTTTTCGGGCTTGCAGAACACAAGCGTTCTTACAGTTTTACCTGTTCCGTTGGGGAGAACTACAGCGCCGCGAACCTGCTGGTCTGCGTGACGCGAGTCTACGCCCAGACGAACATGCAGCTCGACAGTTTCATCGAACTTTGCCTTTGCGGTCTTGCAAACAAGGTCAAGAGCCTCACCGGACTCGTAAACCTTTGTAGAATCAACGAGCTTTGCGCTCTCATTATACTTCTTTCCGTGTTTCATTAGGTTACCTCCTTGTGGTCATCGGGGATATCCCCTCCCACTATATTATCAATCAACAACTTCTACGCCCATAGAACGGCAAGTACCCGCGATCATCGAAATAGCGGTATCAATAGTCGCCGCGTTAAGATCGGGCATCTTAGTCTCTGCGATCTCTTGGAGCTGTGCTTTGGTGATCTTAGCGACCTTGGTCTTGTTGGGAACGC
>DKXD01000188.1:10576-10772 GCA_002492075.1 Ruminococcaceae bacterium UBA7135 | reverse complement strand
AATACGGATACTTATAAACGACAAGCGCCCCGACCTTTATCGTCGGGGCGCGCGACAAAAATAAAAGCGTCCGCAAATCGCCAAAAACGATCCGCGAACGCCGAACGAATTCACGCTCTGCCGCTATGTATCGAATTACTGCGCCTGAGGTGCGCCAACGGGGCAAGTACCTGCGCAAGCGCCGCAATCAATGCAA
>DKXD01000188.1:3192-10309 GCA_002492075.1 Ruminococcaceae bacterium UBA7135 | reverse complement strand
TGGGGCAGGTGCCCTCGCAAGCGCCGCAGTCAATGCAGGTTGCAGCGTCGATAACGTATTTGCCGTCGCCCTCGGAAATTGCGTTTGCGGGGCAGCCGTCTGCGCATGCGCCGCATGCGATGCAGTCATCTGAAATCTGATAAGCCATAATAAAATTACCTCCTTGAAGTTTTAAGACATAAGCCTCACTAATATTTTACCATATTCTCAAAAAAAATCAAGTAAAAAAGCAAACAAAAAAATCTGCGATTTTTGTGTATTTTGTACATTATAACAGCCGCTCTCCGCTTCTTGCTCAACGAATTTGCGAAAACTCTTGCATTTCGGTGCGGTTTGTAGTATAATTAAAGTGGAGAGATTTGCATTGTCCGCAAGCGCCGCTGTTTGTGATTTTTTCGTTAAAACAGGTTTGGGCGCAAAGGCTCTGCATAAATTTTCCAAAACAAGGAGATGTTATATATGAAGCTTATATTTGCTATAATCAACAACGACGACAGCCATTCGGTGCAATCCGCGCTGACAAAAAGCGGCTTTCAGGCGACAAAGCTCGCGTCATCGGGAGGGTTTCTTATGGCGGGCAACACCACGTTTATGATATGCTCGGAGGACGACAAGGTGGACGAGGTCTTGGATGTCATCAGAACGCACTCGCACAAGCGCCAGCAGTTTGTTCCGAACGCTTCTTCGTCATTCAGCGGCGGAGCGTACACCAGCTTCCCCGTGGAGGTAACGGTGGGCGGCGCCACGGTGTTCGTTACAAATATCGAAAGATTTGAGAAAGTTTGAGTTATGAAGTTATACGGAAAAAGCGGTTTAAAGCAGCGGCTTGACGGCATAACCGCCAAAGGGCGGCTCTCTCACGCCGTTCTGTTTTCGGGACATTCGGGGATAGGGAAAAAAACGCTGGCGCGATACACGGCAGAGCTGTTCTTGTGCGAAAACGGCGCCTGCGGATCCTGCCCGACCTGCCGCAACATCGAAAACGACACCCACCCGGACGTGATATTCGTAAAAAAGCAGTGCGACGGAAAGTATGCTATCGACCTGTTTCGCGAAGTGATGAGCAGCACCGTGATACGCCCCAACAACGGCGACGTCAAGGTTTATGTGTTCGAGGACTGCGACACCATGCGCCCCGAGCACCAGAACGCTCTTTTAAAGCTGATAGAAGAACCCGCCGACTATCTGCGGTTTGTGTTTACCTGCGAAAACACAAGCGTTATCCCCGAAACGGTGCTGTCGCGCGTTACGGAATTTGAAGTTCCCGAAACGCCCGTAAAGGACTGCGAACAGGCTTTGCTGGACTGCGGCGTGGACAAGTCAAAGGCTCGCGAACTGTCGGAGATGTTTGCGGGAAACATCGGAAAATGCAAGGCAGTGTTGGAGGGCGGCGATGAAGCCGCACTTATCGAAACTGCCCGCAAAGCCGCCGAGGCTCTGGGCGCGAAGGACGGCTTCACGCTTGCCGCCGCCTTGTCGGACGCCAAAAAACGAACCGATTTTTCACGCGTTATGGAATATCTTTCGCGGATGATAAGAGACGCGCTTGCGGTGAAGTCCGGCTGCGAAGCGGAGTTCTTCGGAAAAAAAGAATCGAAAAGGATAGCCGACAGCTTCTCGGAGGAAGAGATATTGAATATGCTTGACGCCGCGTTCGAGCTTGCCAAAAACGAGATATACAATCTCAATCTGGCTCTTTCTCAAGCGTATTTCGTTTCAAGAGTGTTGGGCGGATAGCGAACGCAAGCCGCCGCGGTCTTAACGATACAAAAAAGCATACGTTAAAATACAGTGAACCGATAAAAGGAGAATTATGGAAAACAACGATTATTTTACGGAGAAAATAGCTCCGAAAAAGCAAAGTGAAAACAGCGCCCCCGAAAAGAGCGGCGCAAGACCTCCGCGCTCCGAAAACACCGAGCGCCGCAAGCGTCCCGAAAGAAGCGAACGCCCCCGTAAAAAGGACGTTCCGCACAAGCCGAAGCAAGAGGAAACGCCCTCGTTTGCTGCGGCGGTCAACGCCGACGATTCCCCAAAGGTAGAGATAATCGGAGTGCGCTTTAATGACGTGGGCAAAGTATACTATTTTGCGCCTTGCGGCGAAAAATTCGAGCGCGGCGAACGCGCGATAGTAGAAACGGCGCGCGGCGTGGAATGCGGAGAGGTAGTTCTTCCCAACAGAGAATTTCCGCAAAAAGCGCTGGTTTCTCCGCTGAAAAGCATAATCCGCAAGGCAACGGAAGCGGACATAAAGCAGGTGGAGCAAAACCGCGAAAAGGAAGGGGAGATCATTCAGACGTTCGCGGAAAAAATTCGCGAGCACGGTCTCGATATGAAGCCTATCGAGGTGGAATACACGTTCGACGGCAGCAAGATAATGTTCTACTTCACGTCCGACGGACGCGTGGATTTCCGCGATCTCGTAAAAGACCTCGCGTTCATTTACCGCACCCGTATCGAGCTGCGGCAGATAGGCGTGCGCGACGAAGCGAAAATGCTCGGCGGGCTTGGTATCTGCGGCAGACCGTTCTGCTGCTCGTCGTTCCTCGGCGACTTCCACCCGGTATCAATCAAAATGGCAAAGGAGCAGTCGCTGTCTTTGAACCCCACAAAGATATCAGGCACCTGCGGCAGACTGATGTGCTGCTTAAAGTACGAGCAGAACTGTTATGAGGACTTTCTGCGGACTACTCCCAAAACGGGTGCGTATGTTGAAACATCGGAGGGCAGAGGTACGGTAACAGAAGTAAATCTGCTTACCGGTATTCTTAAAGTAAAGCTCGACAAAAAGCCCGACGTGCCGCTCACTGTCAACAAGGAAGAGGTCAAGGTGATAAAGGACGGCAAGATACAAGTAAACCGCGACGAGATAAAGGCGCTCAAGGACCTCGAATGAGTGCGTCCGCAACTCCCGAAAAACGGCTTTATGATCTTATCGGCTCTTTTCCCGTCTGCGGCGGGAAGAGAGCCGATAGGCGGACGCCGGGATAGCGTGAGATCTCGCTGAGCTTTTCGTCTGAGAAACGGAGGAAAATACTATTAAAACATCAACGATGGTTCTGCTTTGCGTTGCCGCGGCGGCGCTGTTATTCTGCATAGTGGCGTTCATCATCTCGGCGGTGGCGGCGAGAAAAGACGGCATTATCCGCGTTGTCTTTCCGCTCAATATAAAATGGACTGTTCCCCGCTTGGTTCTGGCGGCATTTGGGGTTTTTATGGTTATCGGCTACGCGAACGAGGCGAAATCGCTCCGCGAACACGCCAACGACTGGGAATCACGCGGCATTGCCGCCTACGCCGAGCATTACGATGTGGATGTCGAAAGCCTTACGGACAAAGCTTACGCGAACTATGAGCTTGAAATAGCGAACGACAGAAAACACGCCGACAGAAGGCAGGATATGGCATGGTTCTATATCGCTTTCACGACATGCTTGGCGCTCACCGCCGCTCTGGATGGCGCGTTTATCACCCAAAAGGGAGTGCGCGAGTTCGCAGCGTTCAAAAACAAAACGGCGCTTATGAAAGCGGAGGACGGCAAGCTGCTGCTATATGAGGAAAACCGCGCCGCGCCCATTCTGAAGCTCCATGACAGCGAGGAGAACCGAGGGCGGTTCGCGGGGTTCGGTATCTCCGAAACGGCGGCAAGCGAACAAGCGTAACCAAAGTGTTCAAAAAACGAGTTTCTTAATACCGAGTGTTCTCTCCCCCGCTTCGCGGGGGAGAGAACACAATCAAGGAGCATTTGATATGTGGGATCGGATTTCAATAATCGTGCCGACGGCGGTCGTTGGTATCGTGCTTATTCTGCACATAGTAACGCGCATTATAGCGGGAAAGCACGGCGTGCTGTGCGCGAGGTTTCCGGCGGGTCGCCCCGTTTTCTGGCTGCTGGCGCTCTGCGCGGGAGTTACAATCTATCTGTGCGTTTCGGAATTCTTGACCTACCGCGAACACACCGACTACATCAACGATATGAAAACGCGCGGCATTGAAGCGGTCGCGGAGCACGAAAACACGACTACCGAAGAGCTGCTTATGGGAGCGACGCTTATAGGCGAAAACTCCTACGCCGAGATATACGTGGAACGCGAGATAGAACGTTACAGCAGTCTCGCCGCCGATTATAAAGAGCGCTCGACAGACCTGACGTTCTTGTCCGTCGGGTTTCTGGCGGTGCTTTCCACTACCGTTATATATCTCACCAAAAACGGCGTGATGTTCTGGTGCGTGTTCAAGCCGCAGAGGTTCACCGTGAAGGTCAGGGGCAAATTCTTAAGGTTCTGCATGGAAAAAAGCCCGCAAAAAGCCTTTATCAGGCTCCTCGGGAACAGGAAAAACAGGAGGCGGTTCTCGGAATTTATCTCGCCCGAAGATGAATGATAATCGAAAGGAACACCTATGAGCATAGACACAATATTTCTGATACTGCTCGCCGCGCTGTGCGCGTGGCTTGACGGAACGCTTATAATATCCCTCGTCCGCGCGCGAAAAATCGGTATCGTGCGAGTGATTTTTCCCGCAAACCTCGCGGGGCTTGTGCTTATGGTGTGCCTTATGGCGGGGCTTGTGTTTTTAAGTGCGGAGAGCGCCGCGTCAAGCCGCAAATACTCGGATTATGTCGCCGATATGGGAACCCGCGGCATCGAGGCGGTCGCCGAATACGAAAACAGAACCGTTGACAGCTATTTTGAAGCCATAGTCACAGAAAAGAGAGGGGACTACGCGGCGCACATCGTGAGTATCGAAAAAGCCCGATATGAAAAGCAGGCGAACCTCACCCGCAGGCAATCGCGGTACTACGCGCTTTCCGCCGTACCGCTCGTGTTGTATCTTCCGGGCTTTATCGTTATTGTCACCAAGGACGGTCTGATGTACGCGGGCAGCGTCAAGCCGCACCAATTCTCCGTTTTGGCGAGGGAAAAGCGGCTGTGCGTTTATACCGACAACAGCGGGTACTCCGAAAAACCATTTATCAAGCTCCGCGGCAGCGAGAAAAACAAGGAGCTGTTTTCGGAGTATATGGCAACGCCCGAAAGCGCAGAGGAGAAAGAGAGCGTATGAAACATTGTGTGTCGGAAATATTCGCCGAGCGCCCGAAGCGTTGGGGTCTGCGCGGCGACCCGTTTTTGTGGGAGCGGCTGGAAAAGCGGTATGATACCGTTGCCGCACCGTATCCTTCCGAGGAGCTGCGGCGCGGGATAATGCAAGAGCTGGAGCGTCTATTCGGAAAAGCGCCGAGCGCAGGGGAGTTCTGTTTTGTTCCGGAGTTCGCGAAAAAGCACGTCGGAATGTCCACGGGCGGCATAAGCGCTGATTTCTGGCTTGACACGGCGATACCCCTGCTTGTTCGGCGGCTGGAGCGGCTGAACCGCCAAGCGACAGGCAATACACATACTTAAGAACGGAGAGCGCGAACCAATTCAACAAACAAGTAACATTAATTGGCGTATCAATAGCTCTTGACATTTTCGCGGAAATATATTATAATGTAATGGGAAAAATTATTGCGCGCGGGGTGACGGCGTTTGAGCCGCATTTACGGGCGGATAGGAGATAATTATGATACTTGCGATAGACGTCGGCAACACAAACACGCAGTTCGGCGCGTTCGATGATGATGAAAAGCTCGTTTTTGAATCGCGGATAGCCACGAACAACTTCCGTATGGAGGACGAGTACGCGGTAACGCTTATGGACATACTAAAGCTCTACGGGGCGGACGCGCACGATATAAAGGGCGCTATCCTGTCCTCGGTAGTGCCGCCCGTTACCGTGCAGCTGAAGCCCGCCGTGGAAAAGGTGTGCGGCTGCAAAGTCAAAACGGTGGGTCCGGGACTGAAAACGGGTCTGAACATCAAGATAGACGAGCCTGCCGCGCTCGGCGCGGACTTGGCGGCTGTGGCTGTCGGGGCAAAGGAAAAATACCCGCTGCCCGCTATCGTTATCGACCTCGGCACGGCTACGAAAGTACTCGCGGTCGACAAGTCGGGGGCGTTCATAGGCGGCATTATCGCTCCCGGGGTGAAAATATCCGCCGAGGCGCTTGCGGCGAAGACCGCCGCTCTGCCGCTTATCGGCATCTCGGGCGAGCCTATAAAAAAGGTGATCGGCGTGAACACCATCGACTGTATGCGTTCGGGACTGCTGAACGGCGCGGCGTTTATGCTGGACGGCTTTATCGAGAGCTTTGAGCGCGAGATAGGCGAGAAGTGCACCGTTATCGCGACGGGCGGCTTTTCGAGCGTTATCAAGCCGCTGTGCAAAAGCGACTTTATCCTTGACGAGAACCTCATTTTAACGGGGCTGCTGGAGATCTATAAGAAAAATAAATAAAATTCTCTTTTCCCCCGCGAAGCGGGGGAAATATGAAAAAGGTTTTACAATTTTTGGGGTCTGCGGTGTTCTCACCGTAAATATATACCCGCGGTACATCGGTCTTCGGGATCGAGTGCCAGCAAAGGAGTTTTCTATGGAGGAAACAAAAAAGACTTCGCAGTGGACTGCGAAAAAAACTATGACTGTCGTTGTAATGGGTCTGCTTACCGCAATCGTTGTGGTGCTGCAAATTTTTGCGTCGGGAATTTGGCTCAACCCGACCACCTGCATCACATTAGTGCTTGCCCCGACAATAGTCGGCGCGGCGCTTTACGGCTGGAAAGCGGGCGCGTGGCTGGGAGCGGTCTTCTCGGCAGTCGTGCTGATCTCGGGACAGGCGAGTTTTTTTATGGCTATGAGTATTCCCGGAACGATCATCACCGTTATGCTCAAAGGAACGCTCGCGGGAATTGCGGGCGGCGCGATGTACAGGCTTGTCGAAAAGAAAAACCGTATTGCAGCTGTGGTAGCGGCAGGCATTGTTACGCCATTAGTCAATACGGGAGTATACATTCTCGGATGTCTGATTTTCTTTAACGACTACCTGCAAGCCGGCGCTGCGGCAGACGGACGCGGTATGTTCGCCTACATTATTTTTGCAATGGTCGGAATGAACTTCGTTATAGAGCTTGCAATAAATCTTGTGTTAAGCTCCGCGATCGTGCTTATCTTGAATTTGACGCAGAAAAAATTGCACTTCTGAATATTCGATTTGACATCAAAAACCGCGGCTCAATCG
>DKXD01000188.1:2344-2868 GCA_002492075.1 Ruminococcaceae bacterium UBA7135 | reverse complement strand
ATCGAGCCGCGGTTCTTTATTTTATGCTTTTACGCTTTTCCGCCGTTATCGGGCTTTATCTTCCAGATGTCGTTCGCGTATTCCGCTATCGTGCGGTCGGAACTGAACTTGCCCGCCGCCGCCATATTCAGCCAGCTCTTCTTGATAAACTCGTCGTGATTGAACTTGAAGTCGCTGTTGGCTTTCAGCTTTGCCTGAACGTAGTTTTCGAGGTCGCCGAGAACGTAATAATGGTCGGGAGCATGCCACGACGCGCCGTCCAGCAGCGAGAAATACAGCTCGCGGAACATTCCCGTGCCGCCGTCGTCGAACGTGCCGTCTATAAGCGTGTTCATCACCTTTGCTATGCGGGTGTTCTCCGAATAGAGCTTGCGCGGGTCGTAATTCGGCATTATGCGGGCAAGATCGTCCACGCGTGCGCCGAAGATGTAGTTGTTCTCTTCGCCCGCCTCCTCGCATATCTCGACGTTCGCGCCGTCGTATGTGCCAAGCGTCATCGTGCCGTTGAGCATAAACTTCATATT
>DKXD01000188.1:0-2037 GCA_002492075.1 Ruminococcaceae bacterium UBA7135 | reverse complement strand
CATAAACTTCATATTGCCCGTGCCGGACGCCTCCGTGCCGGCGGTCGAGATCTGCTCGGACAGGTCGGCGGCGACTACCAGCTTTTCGGCGTAGGTCACGCGGTAGTTCTGAATGAACACGACTTTAAGCAAGCCGTTGATGGTCGGGTCGTTGTTTACAAGCTCGCCCACCTCGTTGATAAGCTTTATGACAGCCTTTGCGCGGGCATATCCGGGAGCGGCTTTCGCACCGAAAATGAACGTCATGGGCGCAAGGTTTGAAGCGGCGATACTGCCGTCCTTTATTCCGTAATAAATATAGAGTATACCGAAAGCGTTGAGCAGCTGACGCTTGTATTCGTGCAGGCGCTTTATCTGAATATCGAACATCGAATCGGGGTCTATGCGGATACCCTCGTGTAATTCAATATAATCGGCAAGCTCGCACTTGTTCGTGTGCTTTATCTGCGCGAAACGCTTCAGCACCGCCTGGTCGTCGGCGTACTGGCGCAGCTTCGACAGCTGCGAGAGGTCGGTTATCCAGCTGTCGCTGCCCAGAAGCTCGGTTATAAGCGCGGAAAGCTTCGGGTTGCAGAGCGCCAGCCAACGGCGCGGCGTTATGCCGTTCGTCTTGTTCTGGAAACGCTCCGGGAAAAGCTCGTACCAATCGTGCAGAGCGGTGTTTTTCAGTATCTCGGTGTGAATCTTCGCAACGCCGTTGACATACTGCGAGCTGTATATGGCAAGCTTCGCCATGTGCACCTGTCCGCCGGAAACGGGCTGCATACTCTCTATGCGGTCGCGGGGAATACCGCGGCGGTACAAATCCGAAATGAACTCCTCGTTTATCTGAAGAATTATCGCGTATACGTCGGGCAAAAGCTCCTCAACGATCTGAGCGTCCCACTTTTCGAGAGCCTCCGCCATAATGGTGTGGTTGGTGTAGTTGAATGTCTTCTTCGCGATAGAGAACGCCTGCTCGAACGACATTCCGTGCTCCTTGACAAGGATACGAATAAGCTCTGGTATGGCGATAACGGGGTGCGTATCGTTAAGCTGAACGGTGTTGTACTCCGCGAACGAATCCAGATGTCTTCCCGCCGCAATATGACGGCGAACAAGATCCGCCATGGACGCCGCGCTGAAGAAGTACTCCTGCTTTAAGCGCAGCAGCTTGCCCTCTTTGGTATCGTCATTCGGGTAGAGCGTGCAGGAGATGTTCTCCGCATCTATCTGACCCTTGGAAGCGGTCAGATATTCGCCGCGGTTAAACGCCGCGAAATCAAACTCGCCAAGGCTCTCCGCCTGCCACAGTCTGAGCGTACCCGCAAAGTCGTTCTGATAGCCGAATATCGGCATATCATACGGCACGGCATTCACGTCGCCGGTTGAGTAATGCACCACAACGTCCTCGTTTTCGACGCGAATGCTCCACGGGTCGCCGAACTTCGTCCAATCGTCGGCGTACTCGCGCTGGAAGCCGTCCTCTATCGTCTGCTTGAACAGACCGTATTTATAACGTATGCCATAGCCCTTAAGCGGCAGCTTCATAGCGGCGGCGCTGTCGAGAAAGCACGCCGCAAGCCGTCCCAAGCCGCCGTTGCCCAACGCCGCGTCTTCAATCTCCTCAAAAGCCACAAGGTCTCCGCCCGCGCTGTTCAGCAGCTCCTCGGCGTAATCGTGCAGACCCAGGCACAGGATATTGTTATACACCGCGCGTCCCATAAGGAACTCCATCGAAAGATACGAGGCGCTTCTGCCCGACGGCGCGCAGCAGCTCATCATCGGCACCGCCTGTTTCATTATCGCACGGGCAAGCGCGTTATGCAGCTGCACCGGAGTGCGTCTGCCGCCGCTTAAATGCATCTCGCGCAAAATGTCTTCAAAGTCATTTTTCAATAATGTTTTGTCGATCATAGGGCTTTCTCCTTTTTATCAAGTTAATTTTAAGGGAAAATTTAACACTTATATTATAACACATTATTTTAATAAAATCAAGGTTTTTAAATCAAAATCTCGCAAGGAAGGAAAATTATAGTTTGTTGTATTATATATGCC
>DKXD01000170.1:7822-8303 GCA_002492075.1 Ruminococcaceae bacterium UBA7135 | reverse complement strand
CCTCGGGGGCATTCGGAAAAGCCGAGGGCGGCGCGCTCAAGCTTGCCGCGCTGCCGCGCAAGACTGTAATTGAATGCTTGCCGCACTTTGAGGGCAAGCTTTCGCGCGCCACCCCACCCACTCTCCGAAATTTGCAATTTCTCACAAAATAAGTTGCATAAGTAGTTCAAAAGCTCTTGCAATTGTGAGAATTATGTGATATAATAATGATAATATAACTTAAAATCGAGGTGAAAGCATGAATTTTTTAACAACGGTTGTTGCGCTAAGCGAGGCGGCTGCTGAAAAAGCGCCCACGCTTGCCGAAAAGATCGCGGAGGTAAACAAAGCGATAAACACGTTCGTGTGGACAAATATGGGACTGGTTCTGTTAATCGGAGCGGGGATCATCCTTACTTGCGTCACCAAATTCTTTCAAATTTCGCATATCAAACAGTGGTGGATGAATACCATCGGCGGCTTGTTTTCAAGAAAGAGCAAG
>DKXD01000170.1:7366-7523 GCA_002492075.1 Ruminococcaceae bacterium UBA7135 | reverse complement strand
TTGTTTTCAAGAAAGAGCAAGGCGCGCAAGAATAAGGAAAGCGGCGCGGTATCGCAGTTCCAAGCGCTTTGTACTGCGCTTGCCGCAACGATAGGCACCGGAAACATCGCGGGAGTGGCTTCCGCTATCTGCATGGGCGGACCGGGCGCGGTGTTCT
>DKXD01000170.1:0-7096 GCA_002492075.1 Ruminococcaceae bacterium UBA7135 | reverse complement strand
CACCGGCAACATCGTGGGCGTGGCGGGAGCCATTATGGTGGGCGGACCGGGCGCGGTGTTCTGGATGTGGATAGCGGCGTTCTTCGGTATGATGACCAATTTCTCTGAGAACATTCTCGGTATCTATTACCGCCGTAAAAACTCCGAGGGTGAGTGGAGCGGCGGCGCGATGTACTACTTACAGGACGGCTTGGGCGGATATAAGCACTGCAAGCTGATCGGCAGGATACTGGCGTGTATGTTTTCCGTGTTCGCGATACTCGCAAGCTTCGGCATAGGCAATATGGGGCAGATCAACAAGATCGTCATCAACATCGATAACGTTCTTCCCGCGGGCGCCGATATGGGAACAGCCTTCGGCGATGTTAAGTGGACGCATATCATTATCGGCGCTGCGCTGATGATACTCGGCGGCTTGATAATACTCGGCGGACTTCAGCGCATAGCGTCCTTTGCGGAACGCGTTGTGCCGTTTATGGCGATAGCGTATGTTTTGGGCTGTCTGGTAATATTCTTCGCGAATATATCCAATCTCGGCGCTATCTTCGGCAGCATCTTCAAGTTCGCGTTCAGCGTAAAAGCAGTAGGAGGCGCAGTGGTCGGCATAGGCATAAAGCAGATCATAAGGCAGGGGTGCAAGCGCGGCGTGTTCTCCAATGAAGCGGGACTCGGCTCGTCGGTTATGGTACACAGCGCATCTAACGTCCGTGAGCCCGTAAAACAGGGTATGTGGGGCATTTTCGAGGTGTTTGCGGATACGTTCGTGGTTTGCACGCTGACGGCTGTCGTAGTTCTTTCCAGCGGCAAGATAGATCTGCAAACGGGCGGAGTAGACAAGAGCCTTCTCACCGAAAAGGTGGAGATTGTTCAGACCGTTGAGGAAGTCGGCAGCCTTGATAACGGCTATGTTATCGAGCTTGAAAACGGGCAGGCGGAGGTACACACGTTCACAGAGGGCGCGGCTACCGCTACTTTGGTTTCCGATTCCTTTGGCAAGATCTTCGGCCCGTTCGGCTCGATATTCGTAAGCGTCGCGCTGACGCTGTTTGCGTTCACAACGGTGGTCGGGTGGTCGCATTACGGCTCAAAGTCGTTCGAGTACCTGTTCGGAACGAAAGCGGCAAAGGGCTATAAGGTGTTCTTTGTGCTGATGATCGTTTCGGGCGCGGTTCTTACAAGTTCGCTTGCGTGGGATATTTCCGACACGTTCAACGGACTTATGATGGTGCCGAACCTTATCGGCGTTCTGGCAATGCTGCCTGTTGTTATAAAGATCACGAAAAACTATGTCGACAGACGCATAAAACACAAGAACGTAGAGCCTATGCTCTCTTTCGATCCCGATATTCAAGCGGAACACGCCAAGGACGTGGAGCTTGAGGTTAAAGAGGAGCAGGAAGGGCTTCAGCAGGTAAATTCATAAACACAGCTTCCCCCTGAATGGGGGAAGCTTTTATCTTGCCGTGCTTAAACCTAAAGCTGCAATACATTTTTTGATATACCCTCAATTTAGAAAAAAATAGGACGAAAACCAACAAAACTCTTGACAATTTCGGGTAAATGTGTTATGCTATAAGTGGTGGTTTGTGTTTGCCGCGAGTATATATTTTGTGCGGTCTCTACGAACTTTATTATCTAAATAAAGATGAAAGAGGGAAACAAATTAATGGGACAAGAAGCTATCAAGGAAATGAAAAAATCCGTAAAGGGCAAAATTTTGCTTATCGGAATAGTGCTGATGATAATGCTTATCGTCAATGTCACGCTGGGTATCGTGTTTCAGTTCAGCGCGGCGCAGAAAAACGTTGAAAGTATGCTTACCGACAATCTGAACGGCAGCTATGCCCTCGTTTTAAAAGGAATGTACGTCGTTGAGGATAAAACGGACATCTCTGCGGAAACGTGGAAGACAATAATCGACGGGAACAACTGCAGCACCGTCATTCTCGACAAATCGGGAAAGCCCATAGCGTCATATATGAAGAGCGGTTCGGCGCAGTCGAGCTATTCCGATTATGTGCAAAGCTCGGGGCAGAAGCTCTATACAAAATCGAACGGCTTTAGTAAAGAGAATATGTGCTATGCCGCCAAAGCCATAGAGGGCACGGGCTATACGCTGCTTATCAGCGTTCCCTCGTCCGAGTATTACAGCGGACTTATGACGGCGTTCTGGGTAGGCGTTGCGCTGGTCGTTATAATGGCGGCGCTGCTGATCATTGTGAATGTGGTCATTTCAAAGTCGATAATAAAGCCGCTTAATAAGATACGCGCTAAAATAACGGAAATGTCTGACGGTAATCTTTCCGGAAACCGCATTAACATCGATACCGACGATGAGTTGGGCGTTCTTGCGTCCTCGGTGGATCATCTTGCGGATTTCACTAAGAATATCATCGGTGATATCCACAACACAGCCGACGAGATCGCGCGCGAAAATCTTTGCGTAAGACCGAAGGCACAGTATTACGGTGATTTTCTGCCTGTTAAGGATTCGCTTGAAGAAATAATAAGTACGATGAAGAACGTAGTAGCGAACATCGAGGCGGCGGGGCGCGAGGTAAGCTCCAGCTCGTCGCAGATGAACACGAATTCCGCTATGCTCTCACAGGCGGCGGCGGAGGGCGCTGCTACCGTAGATCAGCTCAGCAGCAGTTTGAACAGCGTTCACGAGCAGATAAACACCAGCGCCGAAAAGGCGGCTCTTGCACGCGAAATGACCGAGATGTCCGTTACCGCGATAAACGAGGGCAACGATAAGATGAGCAAAATGCTGGAGGCTATGCGCGAGATCAACGCAACGTCCTCTCAGATAGCGAACATTATCAAGACTATTCAAGACATATCGTTCCAGACGAACATACTGTCGCTGAACGCTTCAATAGAAGCCGCAAGAGCGGGAGCAGCAGGCAAGGGCTTTGCTGTTGTTGCGGGTGAGGTAGGCAGCCTTGCGGGAAAGACCGCCGAGGCGGCAAAATCCACGACGGGACTTATCCAGACCTCGCTGAAAGCCGTGGAGCACGGCATGGTGATCGCCAACGAGACCGCGGAAATGCTCGGTATGATAGTCGGCAAGGCGAACGAGTCCGCACAGGTGGTCAATGAGATCGCTCAGGCGGCGACAGAGCAGGCGGAATCCATCAAGCAGTCCATTTCGGACATGGACAAGATATCCGCTTCTATGACGCAGGTGAACACCGCGGCTCGCGATTGCGCGGATTCTTCAACTATGCTTTCCGGTCAGTCAGCAATGCTTGAGGACACGGTGAACAGGTTCGTTATAGATGCCGGCGACGTTCGCAGAACGACCATTCCCGCAGCGCCCGTTCCGACGGCGACTCCTAAGCCCGCAGCACCCGCGCCGAAACCTGCAGCAAAGCCCATTTCCAAGCCCGCAGCCAAAATAGAGCTGCCCGATGATAAAAGCGCACCCGCCGCGAAACCCGCAGCGCCCGCGCCTAAGCCTGCTGTGAAGCCCGTTTCCAAGCCTGCAGCCAAAATAGAGCTGCCCGACGATAAAAGCGCACCCGCTGCGAAGCCCGCTTCCTCGCTTGCGA
Organism: Ruminococcaceae bacterium UBA7135; assembly: GCA_002492075.1. GTDB lineage: Bacteria > Bacillota > Clostridia > Oscillospirales > Ruminococcaceae > CAG-115. The sequence goes on along the minus strand of DKXD01000170.1, from coordinate 3,542 downwards.
AACCGACGCCCGCAAAGCCAGCGGCGAAGATAGTGCTGCCGGACGATGAGCCCGCTGCCAAGTCGGCGGCTCCCGCGGCTTCAAAAGCCAAGCCGGTGATAAAGCTTCCTGATGACAATGCTGCTGCCGCGCCTGTGGGAAACGCTGTTAAAAAAGCGACTATGCAACCTGTAAAGCGTACTGTCAGAATGGATCCTGATAAATATTGATCGGCGCTTGCCGTTTAAGGAGGAAACAATGAGCATTGAGTGGAAAGAATTCGGCTATTACCGCGGTTATCGCTGCAGTCTTATCACGCTGAGAAACAAAAGCGGTTTTTCCGTGTCGTTTACCGATTACGGAGCGGCGGTACAGTCATTGTATGTTCCCGATAAGGACGGAAAGTTTGATGATATCCTGTTGGGCTACGATACCCTTGACGAGTACGTTAAAGGCGACAGCTGTTTCGGCGCGTCGGTAGGGCGCGTTGCAAACCGTATCGGCGGCGCAAAATTCTCGCTGAATGGGCAGGAGTACAAACTCTTCGACAACAACAACGGCAATACCCTCCATGGCGGCGAGTTCGGCTATCACAAGCGCCTTTGGACGATCGCGGAGCTTCACGACTGCGACGAGCCGTTCGTGGTATTCAGCTACTCCAGCCCCGATGGCGAAGAGCATTTCCCGGCGGCGATTTCCGTAAAAATAAAGTACACCCTATTGAAGAACGCTCTGCGAATAGATTATCATGTAAACTCTTTGTCGAACAAGGACACGGTGTTAAATCTTACCAACCACTCCTACTTCAATTTGAAAGGCGCGGGAAATGGCGATGTTAAGGATCATATTGTTCAGATAAACGCAAAGCAGTACACTCCCGTTGACGACAAGCTGATACCCACAGGCGTTCTTGCCTATACTATGGGCACTCCGTTTGATTTCACAAGTCCGAAGCGGATAGGTGAGGATATGGATAACGGACGGCTTCCCAACGGCTACGACCACAACTTCATTCTTGGAAATAATTTGCGGGAGCGCACTGCGGCTGTCGTGTTGGAGGAAAGCTCGGGGCGGCGTATGACGGTCACTACCGATATGCCCGCAGTTCAGATGTATATCGGAATAGGGCTAAACGATGAGCCGGGCAAGGGTGGCGCGGTGTATAAGAAGTTCGGCGGTCTGTGCCTTGAAACGCAGTTTTCGCCCGACTCTCCCAACAAGCCGCAGTTCCCAAGCTGTGTTCTTAAAGCAAACGGGGAGTTCTCTTCCCATACGGAGTATACGTTCGATATCGGATGAACCGTATAGATCCGCGCAAAAACGACATAATAATGACAACTGTAATGCCCCGTCTTTGGCGGGGCAATGCGGTTTAGGTGCGGTTTTCCTCGCCGCAGACGTGGGAAAACCGTATAAGGTCATTGGGAAAAGGCTTATAGTAAGGAGGCAATGCAATGAGAAAAATAACAGGTACGTTCCCAAGCACAAGCGGGCTTTGTGATATTCATTTTTATATCTACACACCCGAATCACCCAAAGCCGTTATTATGCTCTCTCACGGAATGTGCGAATATATCGAGCGTTATAAGGACTTCGCGCGGTTTATGTGCGGCAATGGTATCGCGGTTGCGGGCAACGACCATATCGGGCACGGCAATTCTATAGTCGGCGAGAATATGCTGGGCTATTTCGGTCAGGAGCGCGGCTATATCAATATGGTGCGCGATCTGCACAGAATGAGAGCGGTGATTGACGAGAGGTATCCAAATATTCCGCGTTTTCTTATGGGGCATAGTATGGGCAGCTTTCTGGCTCGGATATATCTTTCCAAATACCACGAGGATAAATGGAACGCCGCCGTTATTATGGGAACTGCGGGCGGAGTGACAGGTTCCGCGCCGCTGCGCAAGCTGCTTGATTTTCTGGAGCGCGACCGCGGCGACTATTATCGCCCAAAACTCGGTAACACTGTGTTCGAGTTGTTTAACAGACGCGTAGGTGAGCGCCGAACGCCCAACGATTGGCTTTCGCGCGACGAAAAAAATGTAGACCGCTTCGTTTCCGACCCCAAATGTAACTTCACATTTACAGTGGCAGGTTACCGCGATCTGCTCAACGCGCTGCTTTGTGCGAACAGCGTTCCCGTTATTGAGAATACGCCCACAAATATTCCGCTGTTGTTTTTAAGCGGCAGTATGGATGCAGTCGGGGAGTACGGAGACGGCGTTCACAAGGCTGTCGTGAAGTATATTGACCACGGCTGTAACGTTGATGTTCGCATATATCACGAGGCGCGGCACGAGCTGCTTTTCGAGTTGAACCGCAGCGAGGTAATGAATGATATACTAACTTATCTGGAAAGCCATATAGTTGAAAATTGAGATCCTCTCCCTTAAAGCAAGAGCACTCAAATCGCATTAGAATGCGTTGCTTTTTGAAACGAGATCACATAAGCCGCATAAGAATGCGCTTTCGCTCAAAGAAAAGCGCACAAATCGCATAAGAACGCACTTTCTCGTAAAGCAGAAATTCACAAACCGCATTAGAATGTGCCTTCACGGAACGCTAAAGTGCATAAATCGCATTAAAATCACGCTCTCCCTCGCAACGCGGGGGAGAGCGCATTTTTATTAGTCCGTATGAATGACCTCCACGGGGCAAGAGTCAGCCGCCTCGCGAACCTGATCTTCAAAGCCGTCGGGAGATGCGATGATCTCCGATAAGCCATCCTCGGCGATCTGAAAGACCTCGGGGCAAATTTGCGCGCACACGCCGCAGCCAATGCAGCCGTCGCGATCAATATCTGCTTTCATAGAAAAAGCTCCTTTCACGTTTTCTTTTATTATCGCGTAAAAGGAACGATTTATTCATCAGCGAATGAAATTTGTCTTAATCTTGGCGGACGGTTTCGGGAACGGGATATCGTTTCTGTTCCCCAGTTCTATGCACTTCAAAAGCCATGACATATTGTTTGCCAGAATTTGCACCGTCTGAACGCCTTCTTCGTCCCTAAGAACTTCTTCGGGAGTGCTTCCGTGCACTTGGTTCCAATAGTTCGAGGAAACGACTGGCATACAGTTGATAGTGAAGTACTTGTTGAGCTGGTCGAATGTCGCGGACGCTCCGCCGCGCCTGCAAGAAGCTATCGAAGCCGCGGGCTTTCCACAGAACGCCGCGCCGCCTGAGTAGAACGCTCTGTCCATAAACGAGGTAATTGCGCCGCCCGCCGAAGCGTAATGCACAGGTGAGCCGAAAATGAAGCCGTCCGCTGACTTTGCCGTTTCGACGAACTCGTTCACCCGATCACTGTCGATGCAGCATTTTCCGATCTTACGGCAGGTGCCACAGCTGATGCAGCCGGAAATGGGCTTGTTGCCTATCCAGAATATTTCCGCTTCAATTCCGTTCTCCTTAAAGACCTTTTTAGCCTCCGCGAGAGCCGTATAAGTACAGCCCTTTTCATGCGGCGAACCGTTCACTAACATAACTTTCATAAACAAACCTCCTAAAAATGTTATTAATAAAATTATAGTTTAATTTTGTTTCCCACAAGCGTCCGGGGA
>DKXD01000137.1:7971-8142 GCA_002492075.1 Ruminococcaceae bacterium UBA7135 | reverse complement strand
TATACTATATTTAGTAGTTTTATATCTTGAAAGGAGACCATTATGTACAACAATTTGGTAGATACAATTGGGTTCGTGGGCGATTATGACAAAGAGGTAGCGGACGCGATGAAGCTGGAGCTTGAACGTCAGCAGAGAAACCTTGAACTTATCGCAAGTGAGAACATTGTT
>DKXD01000137.1:2542-7678 GCA_002492075.1 Ruminococcaceae bacterium UBA7135 | reverse complement strand
TATCGCAAGTGAGAACATTGTTTCGCCCGCTGTTATTGCGGCGATGGGCAGCGTACTCACAAACAAGTACGCGGAAGGCTACCCGGGAAAACGTTATTACGGCGGCTGCGAGGACGTGGATATCGTTGAGAATATAGCGATAGAGCGTGCAAAGAAGCTGTTCGGCGCACAGTTCGCGAATGTTCAGGCGCACTCGGGCGCTCAGGCGAACACTGCGGTTTACGTGGCTCTGCTTCAGCCATGCGATACCGTTATGGGTATGAGCCTTGACGCGGGCGGGCACCTTACACACGGCTCTCCCGTGAACATCTCAGGCAAGTACTTCAACTTTGTTCCATATGGCACAAACGATGACGGTTATATCGATTACGAGGCTCTTTACAAGCAAGCGAACAAGTGCAAGCCCAAGCTCATTGTTGCGGGTGCATCCGCTTATCCGAGAGCCATCGACTTTGAAAAACTTTCAACTATCGCAAGAGCTGTCGGCGCGTATCTTATGGTGGATATGGCGCATATCGCGGGACTTGTCGCGGCGGGCGTTCACCAAAGCCCCGTGCCTTACGCGGATATCGTTACAACGACTACTCACAAGACCTTGAGAGGTCCGCGCGGCGGTCTTATCCTTACAAACAACGAGTATCTGGCAAAGAAAATAAACTCCGCTATTTTCCCGGGAACACAGGGAGGTCCGCTTATGCATGTTATCGCGGCTAAAGCGGTTTGCTTCGGCGAGGCGTTAAAGCCGGAGTTCAGGACTTACGGTGAGCAGATAGTTAAGAATGCCAAGGCGCTTGCCGATACTTTGCTTGAAAAGGGCTTTGACCTTGTTTCGGGGGGCACGGATAACCACCTTATGTTGGTTGACTTGCGCCCGTTCAACATCACCGGCAAGGACTTGCAGAACAATCTTGATGACGTGTACATCACCGTCAACAAAAACGCTATCCCCAACGATCCGCAGAAGCCCGCGTTTACAAGCGGCGTTCGCATAGGTACGCCCGCTGTTACAACCCGCGGACTTAAAGAAGACGATATGAAGGTTATCGGCGAGTGCATTTACCTCACCGCGAAAGACCACGACGGCAGCAAGGATAAGGTTCGCGCTATGGTGACTGAACTTACCGATAAGTTTCCGTTGTATAAATAATTGTTAGTTTTTGGAGACTGTCATGGCATATTACAGAAAACAATTTGAGGATAAATTCAAACGCGGCGAGCGTTTAAAATTCATCTTCTTTTGGGGGCATAAGCCCTCTGCGGACGGGAGCATTACCAAAAGCTGTTTCAGTCAATGGTGGGATTGCAAATTCACCGTTGACGGTGTAGAGTACCATACCGCCGAGCAGTACATGATGGCCATGAAAGCCGAAATGTTCGGCGATAAAGCGGTGCAGGCAGAAATAATGGCTGCAAAGCATCCGAAGCAGTTTAAGGCTCTCGGACGAAAGGTCTCGGGATTTAATCAAGAGATTTGGGACGAGTCTTGCTGTGATGTCGTTATTAAAGGAAACATTGCAAAGTTCTCACAGAACGAAGATCTGAAAGCGTTTTTGCTGAACACAAATCAGCGCGTGCTTGTTGAGGCAAGCCCTTACGACAGAATATGGGGCATTGGAATGGGCGCGGACGATCCCAAAGCGGAAAATCCCACTCTTTGGAACGGGACGAACTTTCTTGGTTTCTGTCTTATGGAAGTTCGTGATATTTTGAGAGGACAAGTACAATGATCAACGAGCAGATTGACGGCGGCAAAGCGTTCGATTGGGGCAGGACATCAGCGGATTACGCAAAATTCCGCGATATTTACCCCGAGGAGTTCTATGAACGTATCGTAAAGCGCGGACTTTGCGTAAACGGACAGAGCGTGCTCGATATCGGCACGGGAACGGGTGTTCTTCCGCGGAATATGCAGAAATACGGTGCGAAGTGGACAGGTATTGACATCGCTGAAAATCAGATAGAACAGGCAAGGCGTTTGTCGGAGAGCATGGGCATTGATTACGTGTGTTCTCCCGTTGAGGACGCGGATTTTCCCACTAATTCGTTTGACGTGATAACCGCTTGTCAATGCTTTTGGTATTTCGAGCATGAAGCTCTTGTTCCAAAGCTTTGCGATATACTCAAAGACAGAGGTTACTTTGTTCCAATGGAAATGGAATGGTTGCCGTTTGAAGATGAAATAGCGAGAAAAAGCGAGGAATTGGTTCTGAAATACAATCCCAAGTGGACTGGCGCGGGATTTAAGCCGCATGAGCTTTATGTCCCCGAGTGCTATTTTGAACGATTTAAGCTTGTTTATCACGATGAATACGTACTGCCGGTGCGGTTCACGCGCGAAAGCTGGAACGGCAGAATGAAAGCGTGCAGGGGAGTGGGCGCGTCGCTGTCGGAAAAAGAGACAGCCGAATGGGAAAAGGAGCATTTGGCTCTGCTTGAGAAAATAGCTCCCCCCGAATTTGACGTTAAGCACTTTGCCGCTTATGCGGTACTTGAAAAGTTGTAATTATACAAAAGAAATGGAAGGAAAAGAAAATGTCAAGTATAAAAAATACGGAGGTTCTTTATTCGGAGTATAACGAGGTAGCCCCGATAGGATTGATTGCCATGCGCGGAACAGAGGAGTTGGCGGCGCGTATCAATAACTACCTCACTCGCTGGGCGGACAGGTACGGAAAACCCGTACACGATTATCTTATCGAAGCGGAGTGTCCGCGTTTCTCTTCGGGTGACGCGAAAGGTCTTATAAAGAGCACTGTTCGCGGCAAAGATTTGTTTATTCTCGTTGATGTGGGTAACTACAGTTGTACTTATAAGTTGTTCGACCGCGAGAACTATATGTCTCCCGATGATCACTACGCCGATCTTAAGCGCATCATACAGGCGGCAAGCGGCAAGCCGCACCGTATAAATGTTATTATGCCGCTGCTTTACGGCGGCAGACAGCATCGCCGCTCCTACCGCGAGTCGCTTGACTGCGCGTTTATGCTTCAGGAAATGCACGATATGGGTGTTGCCAATGTTATCACTGTAGATGCTCACGACCCGCGTGTATGCAACGCTATACCGCTTATGGGCTTTGATAACGTTATCCCGTCCTATCAGGTGCTTAAAGCAATGTTCGGCGCGTTTCCAGACCTTATTATCGACAAGGATCACTTTATGGTAATAAGTCCCGATGAAGGCGCATTGAACCGCAATATGTTCTATGCGTCAATGCTGGAGGTGGAAATGGGAATGTTCTACAAGCGCCGTGATTATTCCACGATCGTAAACGGGCGTAACCCTATTGTGGCGCACGAATATCTGGGAACCTCCGTTGAGGGAAAGACCGTATTTGTTGCCGACGATATCATTTCCTCAGGCGAATCTATGCTCGATATTGCTAAAGAGCTTAAAAAGCGCAAAGCAAAGCGATTTTTCGCTTATGCTACTTACGGTATCTTTACAAACGGTCTTGCGGCGTTTGATAAAGCATACGAGGAAGGTATGATCGATGCCGTATTCAGCTCAAACCTTACTTACCGCACTCCCGAACTGCTTAAACGTCCGTGGTATAAGGAAGTCGATGTTTCAAAGTATATTGCGTATTTTATTGCGTCTATCAATCATGATACATCAATATCGAATGTAATGGATTCAAACGAAAAGATAAAGGCTCTGTTGCGCGAGCATAAGGGGCTGTAATATGCCGCTTGCTGATAAAATACGTCCCGCGTCGCTTGATGATGTAGTCGGACAAACTCATTTGCTAGGTGAAAACAAGCCGCTGCGCCGCGTGATAGAATCAGGAAAGATACCCAATATGATCTTCTACGGTCCGTCGGGAGTAGGGAAGACCACCGTTGCGCGTATAATTGCCGAGAGCGCGAATATGCGGCTGCATAAACTCAACGGCACCAACGCGTCCACAGCTGACATCAAGAATATCGTAGCGGAACTTGATACTTTTTTGGGCAGCAGCGGTATTCTGCTCTATTTGGACGAGATACAGTACCTAAATAAAAAGCAGCAACAAAGCCTTTTGGAGTATATCGAGGACGGAAGTATAACTCTTATCGCGTCCACTACCGAAAACCCGTATTTCTACATCTACAATGCTATTCTTTCGCGCAGCACGGTGTTTGAGTTCAAGCCTGTGGAACCGCAGGAGCTTGAAAAAGCCGTTAGGCGTGGATTTACTGAGCTTTCCAAGGAAAACGGAACTGAATATGATATCTCTGACGAGGCTGTGAACTATATTTGTCATGGGGTCGGCGGAGATGTCCGCAAGTGTTTGAACACAATAGAACTGTGTGCTTTGTCCGCTATTGACGGCAAGGTGGATCTTAAAACGGCAGCGGAACTTACTCAGCGCAGCAATATGCGTTACGACCGTGACGGAGATCAGCACTATGATCTTCTTTCGGCGCTGCAAAAATCCATTCGCGGAAGCGACGAAAACGCCGCGCTTCATTACGCGGCGCGGCTTATTGACGCAGGAGATATCATTTCGCTTTCGCGAAGACTATTGGTGATTGCCGCCGAGGACATAGGACTTGCTTATCCGCAGGCTATCCCGATAGTTAAAGCGTGTGTAGACAGCGCTATGCAACTAGGCTTGCCCGAAGCGCGTATACCGCTTGGAGATGCAATTGTCTTGCTTGCCACCTCGCCGAAGTCGAACTCAGGATATCTTGCTATGGACGCGGCCTTGGCTGACGTTCAAAACGGCTCTGTCGGTGATTTTCCACGTCATTTGCAAAATAAGCATTACGACGGTGAGGACGCCGAGATCCGCGGGCAACATTATCTCTATCCGCATGATTATCCCAATCACTATGTAAAGCAACAGTATCTTCCAGATAACCTTAAAGATAAGGTGTACTATCAATTCGGCGATAATAAACTTGAAAACGCCGCGCGGGAATATCGCGAAAAGATCAAGAGGGAAGCTGACAATAATTAGAAATAGGTTTCAATTCGTTTCTTGCAATTCTCAGCAGAGTATATCCAACTGTCTATATGCCCGGAATTTATGAAATAATTAAGCTCATTGTTATGGAACGTGCTGTCGGAATTGTCCGACGCGTTCACTATGATGAGCTTTATTTTCATCTTTTCGGGGATTATTGCCTTTATATAAACGCCCGCGCATTG
>DKXD01000137.1:0-2283 GCA_002492075.1 Ruminococcaceae bacterium UBA7135 | reverse complement strand
ATATATAAACGCCCGCGCATTGGTCGACGCTGATGTTTCCGTGTGGTTCCGCAAGTCCCGCCAGATTTGGCGTAAGCTCTACAAAAATGCCGTAGTCCTCAATAGAGCGAACTATCCCCGTGACCGTTTCTCCCTGCGAGAACAGCGCCGCGTTTTGTTCCCAAGTGCCGAGAAGCTCTTTATGCGTAAGGCAAATTCTGTCATTTTCAAATGATTTTACAACTGCCTTGATATCCTGTCCAACGTAAAAACGGTCAGAAGGATGCGATATTCTTGAAACGGAAATGAGATCTATCGGGATAAGTGAGGGTATTCCGCATCCAACGTCTACAAAACAGCCAAACTGTTCAAGGTGAGTTACTCTTGCAGGGATCACATCTCCGGGAACAAGGCGACTTATGTAATTTTCCTCACACATTTGCTGAGCCTTTTTTCTCGAAAGCACTGCGCGGACTATACCATTCGCATCGCGATCAAAATCGGTGACTACAAAGCACACCGGTTTGTTCACGCGGGAAATAAGCGCGATATCCTTAGTCGTGCCTTCCGCTATCCCAAGCGCTCCTTCTTCACGGTGGATAATTCCGCGCATACAGCCAAGGTCTATTACAAGATCGTGATCGCTGTTGCATACAATGCAAGGCGCTTCAAGTATTTTTTCGGTTTTCAAACACTCTGCTAAACTTTGATAAGAAGATAGACATGCGGTGTTTTCGGGCGTACCGAACAAAAAGCCTTCGGGCAGATACTCTTTCATTTTGTACCTCCAACGGTGTTATTTTTCATTTAATTCTATGAAACACCTAAAGGTAATATGCAGACTTAAACCGTATAATACTAATTTCCATTTAAAAGTGAATTCACTATCTTATTATATCTCCCCCTCTTCGCGGGGAGAGAGCAAATAAAATCTGTAGTCTTTTTATTGAGGATCAGTAAAAAAATGAAAACGCCACGTGCATTGCTGTAGCGGCGTTTTATAAATTATTTATCAGTTTGTCTCTTCAAGACTTGAGGCAAGATCCGTAACCTGATGAATGATATCGGTGATCTCCGATACGCTTTGACTGATAAATTTCAAACTATCATTTAGGCTATCTACTGACTTATCTGTATTGGTAACATTTTCCTTAGTATTGTCAACATCAGTCATAATTTTTTCGGAGCAACCTTTAATTCCGTTAATTCTATCAAGAATTTGATTTGTGTGCTGTTCCGCAGCTTTAAGCGTGTCTGCTGACTTTACCGCCAACATTCTGATCTCGCTTGCAACGACCGCAAATCCCTTGCCAAATTGTCCCGCACCCGCCGCTTCGATTGAAGCATTGATAGCCAGTATATTTGTCTGTTCGGAAATACCCTTTATCTTACCCAAAATACGCTCGTACTCGCCTATGCTTACGCTTATTTGATTTACGAAATCGGCAATTTCACCTGCATGATTAAGAATACCCGAAATATCAGTCTCAAGCGTGCTCATATCGTTCTTAATATCACGGTTTTTAACTGTGTTATCCTCAGCCTGCTGGTGGATCGGCAGTATCTTGTCAGACAGCATCTGCATTGACTGATGTATGTTACCAACAACATCGGCAAGCTTATTGTTCTGAACCTCGATTTTTGATGACATTTCGGTCAGCAGATGCTTTTCATGAAATATACAGTTAGAAGGACTGTTGTTTCCATAGAATATGGTTCTCGCCATATCATGGCAAGACTTATAGCCGCATGCATGGCAATCGATGTGTCTATCCAAATCGGTATACTTACCCATTTCGTTAAATATCTTGTTGAGTTCTTCCTCGGTGGGCTCAACGGTAACACATCTGTTTTCATAACCACGCATGAAATCTTCAAGCTTCAGCGTTTTGAATATGTTTTTATGGAAACGTTTATTTGTACTGGTTTTGTTTGCCCATTTCTTTGCGTGGATCATTATGTCATAAGCATTAAAGGTGTTTATGGACTCTCGCGCACCTACACCGGTATTGCACCCAAATTCGCAGTTCAGGACATCATAAACCGTCGGAACATGATTTTTACTGGTGCTAAGATAATCGTTTAAGTCATCGTATACCTTTCCCGCGCCTTCAGAAGTAGCAACCGTAAGATCGGGATCATACTCGTGCAAGCACTCCTTTAATCCACCAGGTATCGGATAAAAAGCTCCGTCAAATCCTCTTGTCACAGAAAATTCAAATGGGCTGTGACCATGACTTAAAGAGATATTGTTCTTTTTTATATAATTCATAATGTTCTTAAAGGTAATATTGTAATTGATAA
>DKXD01000038.1:22435-23341 GCA_002492075.1 Ruminococcaceae bacterium UBA7135 | reverse complement strand
TGAAAGGCTCGGCGCCGAAAATTTTTATAGGTCTTGAAGATCCGCGGCGGTGAGGTCATTTTCGAGATTATCCCGCGCGAGATCGGTGTCGAGGACGGGATAAACGCTTGCTCGGATTGGTTTTTCAAGCTCGAACGGTATGCGGTCGTTTGCGGAATTTCCCCGTTGGTCTCCGAATTTTTTCGACATAATATCACCTCGCAAAGAGTATGCCCAAACCGCCAAAAAATATGCAAAAGCTCCATGAAGAGACCTCTTCACGGAGCCTGTTTTATCCTCTAATATCGAAACACCGTTCGCTTTTATCGGGTGCGAGTTCCTTGATATCCATATCGTCAATACGAATATAGCGCGAGCTGTTAAGCTTGCCGAGAAACTCGTCGATTGCCGCGCCGTCACCCTGTACCTCGCATAAAACCGCGCCGTCAAACTCGTTCTTCACCCAGCCCGTAAGACTTAGCCCCTGCGCTATATGATAGGCGGTGTAGCGAAATCCCACGCCCTGAACTCTGCCGTAAAAACGAATGCGAAAACGCTTCATTTAAGCAGCTCCTTAAGGCGTTCCATAGCTTCTTTTGTTGCCTCGTGAGTGCCGAACGCCGTCAGTCTGAACCAATCGCCGCCGTTTTTTCCGAATCCCGCGCCGGGAGTTCCCACGACTTGTATCTCATTCAGCAGCTTGTCGAAAAACGTCCAGCTGTCCATTCCGTCAGGACACTTCAACCAAATATACGGCGAGTTCACGCCGCCCGTGTACTTTATCCCAAGCTCATCGCAGGTGGAGGCGATAACGCGCGCGTTCTCCTGATAATACGCGATGTTCTCTTTGCACTGCTTTTGCCCCTCGGAGGAAAATACTGCTTCCGCGCCGCGCTGAACGGGGTAGGAAACGCCGTTGAATTTGCT
>DKXD01000038.1:21966-22113 GCA_002492075.1 Ruminococcaceae bacterium UBA7135 | reverse complement strand
GTAGGAAACGCCGTTGAATTTGCTGCCTTGACGGCGCGCCCAGATATCCGCAAGCTTTATATCATTGCCCGCGCTGTCCTTTTGAATAAGCTCGTTTGGGATAACGGTGTAACCGCAGCGGGTCCCCGTAAAGCCCGCCGTTTTGGA
>DKXD01000038.1:0-21705 GCA_002492075.1 Ruminococcaceae bacterium UBA7135 | reverse complement strand
CCCGTAAAGCCCGCCGTTTTGGAAAGCGAGCATATCTCGATAGCGCATTTCTTCGCGCCCTCAATACAGAAGATTGAGCGCGGAACATCGTTTTCGGTGATGAATGCCTCATACGCCGCGTCGTAGATTATCACGGCGTTGTTCGCAAGCGCATAGTCCACCCATTCCTTAAGCTGCGCGGTTGTGTATACCGAGCCTGTGGGGTTGTTCGGGGAGCAGAGATAAATGAGATCCGCCTTGACGTTTTTGTCGGGCATTGCCGCGAAGCCGTTTTCCTCGGTAGAGTCGGCGTAGATGACCTCGTTGCCGTTCATTATGTTGGAGTCCACATAAACGGGATAGGCGGGGTCGGTAACAAGCACGATGTTGCCGCTGCCGAAAATGTCAATGATGTTGCCGCAGTCGCTTTTCGCGCCGTCCGAAATGCGTATTTCGTCAGCGGAAACGTCCGCGCCGAAGCTTTTGTAGTAGTTTGAGACGGCCTCGCGCAGGAAGTCATACCCCGCGCCCGAATCCTCATAGCCGCGGAACGTTTCCTTAACGCCCATTTCGGCGCAAGCCTTTTGCATTGCTTCAACAACGACGGGCGCGAGCGGTCTGGTAACGTCGCCTATGCCCATTCTGATAAGCTTTTTCGCTTCTTCCGGGTGAGCTTCGGAATACGCCTTTATGCGCTTTGCGATCTCGATAAACAGATAATTCTTTTTAAGCTTTGAAAAGTTTTCGTTTAATTTTGCCATTTTGATTTCTCCTTTTGAGGTTGTTTTTTACTTATCATACACTATTATTAAAGCACATTTTGAACGATTTGTCAAGTTTAATTTAGGGCTTGCGAGAAATAATATTTTTGCGGGCGAAAAAAACATATTTATTATACAAGTTTTTTCCGCGGAGCAGGGGAAGAAAACAAGATAAGATACTAATATTATCTGCGAATTGCATTATTTTTTAAAAGGTCATAAATTGTTTTGTATAAAAAATGCACAAACCAACAAAATTTGCATTGGGTTTTGGTGAAATATTACAAAAAAAGCTAAAGAATACTTATTTTAAGGTATAAACCCTTTTAAAATCAAAAAAAGTATGTTATAATGTAAAAGTGCGAGTGTGCTCGTACAAACACACAAGCTTTTAATGCTTTTATAAACGTTACATTGTTACAGATAAATACAATTTTTACATATAAAACATAAAATCGAATCGTTCCCACAAGGGGAACAGGGGGAAGTGCTACTTTGGAAAAATATGTTATCAAGGGCGGCGAGAAGCTTTCGGGGGAAGTGACTATCAGCGGCGCTAAAAATGCCGTTGTTGCAATTTTGCCCTCAACCATTCTTGCAGATGAGCCCTGTATTATAGAGAATATACCCAATATCAGCGACGTTACCATTACCCTTCAGATAATGCAGGAAATGGGCGCAAATATCCGTATGCTGAATAAAACCACCGTCGAGATCGACCCCAGACCGCTGCGCAATATGCCTATCCCATATGAAAAGGCAAAGCTGATGAGAGCCACCACTTATTTTCTGGGAACTCTGCTCGGAAGATTTCACTCTGCTAAAGTTTCGATGCCCGGTGGCTGCAATCTCGGCGACCGTCCGATAGATCAGCACCTGAAATGCTTTGCGGCTCTCGGCGCGGAGAGCGAGATAGATGGCGGTATGATAAATCTTCACGCCGATAAACTGGTGGGCAATCAGATATTCTTCGATAAAAACTCCGTGGGAGCGACCATAAACGGTATTATGGCTTCGGTAAAGGCGGAGGGTCTTACGATCATCGAAAACGCCGCGAAAGAGCCTCACGTTGTCGATCTCGCCAACTGCCTGAACTCTATGGGCGCGGATATAATCGGCGCAGGCACGGACGTTATCAAGATACGCGGCGTAAAGGAACTTCACGGAACGACGTATTCCGTCATTCCCGACCAGATAGAAGCGGGCACGTTTATGGCGGCGACTGCCGCGACGCGCGGGAATGTTCTTATCAAGAATGTTATCCCCAAGCACCTTGAGCCTATCACAAATAAGTTCCTTAAAATAGGCGTGCAGATAGAGCAGTTTGATGATTCTATAAGAGTTATAGGCGGAGAGAATTATGTGGGCACATCAATAAAAACTCACCCGCACCCCGGTTTCCCGACCGATATGCAGCCCCAGATGAGTGCTGTGCTTACCTGCGCAAAGGGCGCGTCTATGGTCACGGAAAGCATTTTTGATAATCGTTTCCGCTATGTTGACGAGCTTCGCCGTATGGGCGCGAATATATCCGTTGAGGGCAGAGTTGCCGTTATCGAAGGCGTGGAGCGCCTTAAAGGAGCGCCTGTGCGTTCGACCGACCTTAGGGCGGGCGCTGCGCTGATAGTCGCAGCACTTGGTGCGGAGGGTACCTCGGAGATATATGACATCTTCCATGTAGAGCGCGGCTATGAGAATATGGAGATAAAGCTGCGCAATCTCGGCGCGAACATCGTTAAGGTTGACGAGCCGGATCCTATCAGCGATACGGCGATGAAGAAAGTCGTTTGACGAAAGCATTTAAATATGAATAAACGCTCTCCCCCGTTTTATATGGGGGAGATTATTAACGGCGGCAATCCGGCATTTTAAGGAAGTGCTGATTTAACGGCTTTCTTCCCGCCGCAGGCGGATAAAATCACACTTGGAAAAAAACGTGATTTGTTCAGCGCGTTTTAAATTTTAAAAGAGGAAGGGAAATATGGCGAGAATATATCCGATCTGCTCTTCAAGCTCGGGAAATTCGGTGTTTATCGGCACAAGCGGGCACGGCGTGCTGGTGGACGCGGGCTGCTCGTTCAGAGCGCTGAAAAACGCGCTCGACCTTATCGACACGGGGCTTGAAAATATTGAAGCGATCTTTATCACGCATGAGCACACCGATCACGTTAAGGCCTTGGAGCAGATAATAAAGCATACGAGGATACCGATATTCGCGCCGAAGCTTTGCACGCAGGCGCTTAAGGACGAACGTAAAATATCCGATACCGCCGAGTTGTTTGACGCGAGTGAGGGCTACAAAAGCGCGTCCTTTGAGGTAAGCTGCTTCAAAACCTCGCACGATTCGGTTGACAGTATGGGTTATCGGGTATCCTTTAACGGCGAGTTGTTCGGGGTCTGCACTGATACGGGTATCGTCACCGAGGAAGCGAAAGCGGGGCTGAAAGGCTGCAAAACCGTGCTTATCGAAAGCAACTACGATGAAACGATGCTCAGAAAAAATCCCAACTACCCCGCCGAGCTGAAGCGTCGTATAATGAGCGAGCACGGACATCTCTCCAACGAGGCTTGCGCGGCGTTTTGCGAAACGCTGGTGCGCGGCGGCACACGCAATTTGATTTTGGGACACTTATCGGAGAACAACAATACGCCAATAACCGCCAAGAACTGCACCAAGCGTTTTCTGGAGCAGCGCGGGCTGCTTGAGGAACGCGACTTCACGCTTACAACCGCGCCCGTTATGACAAGCGGAGAATACATAGCCGTTTAGAAAAACAAAGGTCCGCGCTGTAATATGCGGCGCATTAGGATCGCGGCTTCCGTCTTTCGGAAAGCGGGAACGATAAAAATAATAACAGATCTTTGAGGTGATAATTATGCCAAAGGAACAAACGAAAAAATTCGCGTATAACGCGTGGAAATTTATTTTTCTGGGCTTGTATTTTGTGATACTCACAGTCGAGCGCGTCATCAGTCTTGTGAAGTGCTGCGCAGACGGATTAAAGGGTTTTGAGCTGCTGGACTATTATATGATAATGCTTACCATTTTCGCAATATTCGGCTCATACCTTTTTGCGGTTCTGCGCTGTACCGATGTGGTTAAGCACCGCGAAAAAAACGGCAATATCTTTTCGGAACTGTCTATTGCGGCGGGTATTCTGCTGCTTGGAGGAATGGTGCATACCGACGGCTCCATACCGCCTATGCAGTTCATCTCCTATGGAATGATACTGATCTCTATGGCGATACACACCGCCGAAAATGTGAAGAAATCGAAGAACGCCGACCGCAAGTGGCTCTCGTTTGCGTATATCGTGGCGTATTCCATGGCGATTCCCGTGGTGTATCACACCAACATAGCGCTTGATTATCTCTTTATCCCGATAGAGTGCGTGGTGTCCGCCGGAATGGTGGCGATGTTTACGATAATGCTTACGCGGTTCTACAGTGGAAACGGCGAGAGTAATTTTTCGCTGATGCCTTTCCTTATCGCTCTTTTCGGAGACTTCACCGTGATCTTTTTGCGCTGGGACGAGGAAATAAACTATTTTGTTTTGATCTTCCTTTGCGTGATGACCGCACTTTGGTTTGCGGGAAACGTTATGTGCATTAAAAGAAAAAAATAACGCGCGCGAAGCATATACCTAAACTGTCGATGGATCAAGAGTTTAATGAAAAACAAGACGCTCTCGCTTGCGACCGCAGGCGAGAGCATTTTTTGTTAAGAAAAACCTTTTACTTCAGTGCGAAGCCCGATTTGAAAGCGTCGGCAACTTTATCGCCTAGCTTGTAATATCCGTGACCTATCGGATCTATAACGAGGGGGTCTATCTTCGCGATATCGGGTGCGCCGTCTGTGAACGCTGATTCGTCGATCGATACGTTCTTTATCTTGCCAATATACATTCCGTTTGCGAGAACCTCTTTAAGCTCACATTCAAGGCACATCGGCAGTTCGTTGATAACGGGCGCGTTTACAAACTCGCTCTTGGTTACGGTAAAGCCTGCCTTTTCCATCTTGTCGGGAGTGTCCTTCGCCGATACCACACCCACATAATCACACGCGACCGCTTTCGCGGAGTTTGCTATCGATACCGTGAACGCTTTGGTGTTGTTGATGTTTTCGGTTGTCTTGTGGGGGCTGAGCTCGATCATGATCTCGTCCGCGCCGCACTGTCCGCCCCAGGCGGCGTTCATGGCGTTGGGCTTGCCGTTCTCGTCATAGGTCGCGATGATCAGAACGGGCTGCGGCATAAGCATGGGCTTTGCTCCAAGATTTTTTCTCATAACGGTACTTCCTTTCAAAAATTGATTTTTATGTTACGCCCCGATGGGACGCAAAGGGCAAATTAAGGGAAGGGGTTTTCTGCAAAAGGCGGAAATTTTCCGCTAAACCGAAGCGGCGTTAATCGTCGTCAAGCTCCAGAGTTTCTATCTCTTTTTTTATCTCCTTTTGGCGTTCGAAGAACATCATATCCTTGTTGTTGTCGAAATATTCCTTGCAGCCGTAGCGCCCGATGAACCGCGCGGCATAGCCGCTGACGGTAAGCTCGGTGACAAGTATCAGCAGCTCCTGGCTGCCTTTTTCAAAAGCCGCCTCAAAAAATTGAAACGCGTTGGAGAGCGAGTTGCTCGCGGCGGTCACCAGCTTTGCAAGACCCTTTTTACGCTTGTCGAAATCCGTTTTAAGCAGCTTGAACGCTGCCGAAGCGTCGGCGGGCGATTTTTCAAGCAGCAAGCCGCGCTCTTCTTCAAGAGCCGCAGACGCGGCGTTAAGAACGTATATTCTGTCGCGGGAAATATTGGATGCTTTTCGTCCTATCGCAAGCTCCTTCTGTTTTTCGGAGACCTGCCGCGCCATGGAATCGTCGAAGCTCTTATCGACAGTGAAGTCAAACTTGACGATCTTCAGGCATTTCATAAGTTCTTCAAGCTCGCCTTCGTAAAGCTCCTCGGCGCGTATGTTTTCAATAAGCGCGTCTACGACAAGTCCCAGCAGCGAAAGCCGTTCGTCGAATCTTGCTGCTTTTGCGCGGTCAACGATCTCCGCGTCCGCCTTGCCTTGAAGTATCTTGTCTACCTGATAGTCCGAGCGGTATTTTTTGAATAGGTCGTAGTATGCCGCAAAGCTTTTGGCAACGCTCTTGTTTTGTATGTATTGAGCTATCAGACCCTCGTTTACAGGCAGTTTCTTTTGCTCGTATATTTTTATCATATCGGAGAGATCGCTCCAGCCGCGGGCGGTAACGAAGCTTTTGCCGTCGACTGTGGATTCGATCTTGTAGAAATCATCTTTTTTGATGTCGAGATAAGTCAGTATGGCGGGGTGCGTGCCTTTAGAGAGGGCGTATTCCTTCCACGCGTCGTAGTTCGCCTCAACGTCTATGCGTTTAAGTCTGTCCCATGTAACTATGTCAAATTCCCGCACAGAGTTGTTGTATTCGGGAGGGTTTCCCGCGGTGACGACTATCCAGCCGTTCGGAACTTTGTGTCTTCCGAAGATCTTGTATTGCAGGAATTGAAGCATCGCGGGCGCAAGCGTTTCGGAAACGCAGTTTATCTCATCAAGGAACAGTATCCCTTCGGAAAGCCCGGTCGCTTCTATCGTATCGTAAACGGATGCGATTATCTCGCTCATTGTGTATTCGGAAACGCTGTACTCTTCGCCGCCGTAGTTCTTTTTTATAATGAACGGCAGCCCCAGCGCGGACTGACGCGTGTGGTGCGTCATCGAGTAGCTGACAAGTCCTATTTTAAGCTCCTCGGCGACCTGTTCCATTATCGCTGTCTTGCCTATGCCGGGCGCACCTATCAGAAACAGGGGGCGCTGGCGCTCTGTCGGTATAACGAAATTACCGAACTTATCTTTTGTGAGATATGCGGCGACGGCGTTTTTTATATTTTCTTTTGCTTGTTTTATGTCCATTGTTCTTCTCCAAAAATGAAAATTCGATCGGCAATTTCCCGCTACTTTTATTATAATACTTTTTCTTTTAGATGTCAAGTATTCACGGCACCGTAGGCTGTTCGGAATAATAGACGAACCGCTTAAATTTTTTCGCAAAAGCGTAAGTTTTGCGTATCTTAGCGCTTTGTATGGATAAAAAACACTAAAATATCACACAATTTCTATTGACAAAGTTTGGCGTGTATTATATAATTATATTGGTATCTTGTTTTGTATATTAATAACACTTTTGCAAATCGAAAGTATTCTTTGTTTTGAAAAGATTACCTAATTATATATCAAGCACCGATTTTTTCGGCGGCTTATGAAAGAAAACCGACGCGGGGCGGAAGCCGCGGACAAGAAAGGGACAACGAAGATGAATGATACTGTGGAGAATTGGCATTTGAATTTTGTTACCGAGGAATATGGCGAGGACGGTATTTTGAAGAAATTCGGTATAAAGTACCCCGACAATTTTAATTTTGCCTATGATATTATAGACAAGTTCGGCGAGCTTGAGCCGAACCGCCGCGCTTTGCTTTGGACAGACCTGCATGATAACGAGAAAACGCTCACCTTTGGAGACCTGTCGCGCTTATCCAACAAGGCGGCGAATATGTTCAAGGCGATGGGCATACAAAAGGGCGACCATGTTATGCTGGTTATGAAGCGGCACTATCAGTTTTGGTATACGCTGTACGGTCTTATGAAGATCGGTGCGGTGGCGATACCCGCTTCGTATCTGCTTACCGCGCACGATTACACCTACCGCTTTAACGCGGCGGACGTTAAGGCGATAGTCGCCACTCACGACGGCGATGTGTGCGAGTACATCGAGCACGGCGAGAAGGAGGCGGAGCACGCGCTCGCGCACAAGCTTGTGGTGAACGGCTCTCGCGAGGGCTGGATAACGTTTGACGAGGAGCTTGAAAAGTATTCCGATACGCTTGAGCGTATTCAAGGCAGCGCCCGCGATATTTTCCTTATGTATTTCACCTCAGGCACGACGGGCAACCCCAAAATGGCTATCCACGATCACACCATAACGCTTGCCCAGATACAGAACGCGAAGCACTGGCACAAGGTCATTCCCAACGGCATACACCTTACCGTATCGGATACGGGCTGGGCTAAGGCTGCTTGGGGCAAGCTGTTCGGACAGCCCGCGATGGGTACGACTACGTTCGTATACGATTTCGATAAATTCATACCGGCGAATTTGCTGAGAATGATAGAAAAATATAAAATAACGACGTTCTGCGCGCCGCCGACTATGTTCCGCTTCTTCCTCAACGAGGGGATCGAGAAATTCGATCTTTCAAGTCTGACTTACTGCAATATAGCGGGCGAAGCTCTTCAGCCCGAGGTGTTCAAGCAGTGGTACGACGCTACGGGCTTAAAGCTTATGGAGGGCTTCGGGCAGAGCGAAAGCACTTGCATCATCGGCAATCTTATCGGTATGGAGCCTAAGCCCGGTTCTATGGGCAAGCCCATGCCGATATATACGGTAGACCTTGTTGACAAGGACGGCAATTCCGTGCCGCCGGGAGTAGTCGGTGAGATAGTCATCAAGGGAGACTACTGCAATACGGACGGGCTGTTTCGCGGCTATTACAGAAACAAGGAGCAGACCGACGCGGCGTGGCATGACGGCTGGTATCACACGGGCGACACCGCGAAGCGCGATGAGGACGGCTATTATTGGTATGTCGGGAGAAACGATGACGTTATCAAATCGAGCGGCTACCGCATAGGCCCGTTCGAGGTGGAAAGCGTACTCTCGGCACACCCCGCGGTACTAGAATGCGCCGTTACGGGCGCTCCGCACCCCATTCGCGGCGAAGTTGTAAAGGCGAGCGTTATCCTCACCGACGAGTACAAGGACAAGGCGGGCGAGGACTTGGTAAATGAGATACAGGATTTCGTAAAGCACAACACCGCTCCCTACAAATACCCGCGTATCGTTGAATTTGTCGACGAGCTGCCCAAGACTACCAGCGGAAAGGTCCGCCGCAATGAGATACGGCGGCACGATTTCGAGAACGCGGAGCGGGAAGATAAGAAGTAAGGAAAGCTGAATACATTCAGATAGTTTTATTGGAGTAATGAATGTGGAAAGCAATGAAAAAATCATACTCACAAAATCCGAAAGCAGAGCCGCTCACGCGGCGCAGTGGCTTGTCACGGCGCTTATTTTCGTAAACGCGGGGTTCGCGCTGTTTTCCTTTAGAGAAATTTCGCACATCGGCGTGCGATGGGTCGTTTTCGGCGCGGCGCTTTGCGTGGCGAGCGTCCTTATCGCCGCAGCGTTTATCGTGCTGTTTTTTAAATGTTTCGTTCACATCAAGCCGCACAAAAAACACTATATCGTGCTTTTGATCGTGTTTTTTCTTGCGGCGGCGGTTGAGATCTGGCGTGGCGCGTATTTTGCCGCCGATCTCTTTGGCGGCTCGCGCGAGGTCGTTACCAACGAGTTTACAGTAGCGCCCGCCGCGACCGTGTCCCCCAAAAGCGCGACCGCGCGGATTATTCTTTACGCCGACGGCGAGGATATGGTGTTTTATGTTCCGAAAAGCGTCGCCGCGGAGCTTCGCGAGGTCCCGCTCAACGTGTCGCCGGAGGAATACGTCAAGGCTATTTCCGAAAACGGGCTTTTATTTCATTCCAAACAAATCTCGATAAAATACTTTCCGTACAGCAATATTTTTGAGGAAGCGCGGGTCGTTCAATAAAAAACGGCAGCGAAACTCCCACGGATTTTAAAGGAGCATATTATGGAGGAAAAAGATCTGTTATTCGACCTTGAGATCGACCCGAACTATGTGCCGCAGTCCAAAGACAGCTCTCCGAAGCTGGAACGGATAACGACGAAAAAAGCGTGGCTTATGTCGCTTTTGTTTCCCGTTTTGTCGATACTCGCAAGCGCGTTTTGCTTTGTCTTATCCCTGCCCGGTTCGGGACGTCCGTTTATCTTCACAGCTCTTCTGGGGCTGATATGCGGCGGTATCGTTCCTACGGTAATTATCGTGCATGGCAAGGTCGACACGTCAAAATTCTTTCTCGGCAAGCTGATAATATTATTTGCCGCAGTCGCGGTCGGGGCGCTCTTTAACTACACCGAGCTTAAATATTGGGTGTGGGATCTTTTGGGTGTTTACGGATATCAAATAATTATTCTATCCGCCGAGCTTATCTTCGCCGCGGTGCAAAAGACAGATATTAAAACAAAACTCTGCCTTGCTTTGTCAAGCTTGTCTTGGGGCTTTCTTGGATTTGCGATTGATTTCTCATTCTTTTGGCGTTAAAAACACTTGACGCGAAGATTAGAATTCCCCGCCGCAGACGGGGAATTTTTTATCGCTGTGAAACCGCGCTCCAAAAACTAATACTAACAACTAAAAAGTACTTGACAAACCCGGAAAAATGTGCTATAATATTTAAGTTAATCGTTAAAAGAACGATAACCCCTTTCCCGCGTGAAAACCGCGGGATATATATCCATAAGGAGGTGCTTATAAATGGCAAAGCTGAACGAAAAGTATGAGGCAATGGTCGTGTTCTCGCTGAAAAACGACGAGGAGCAGATCAAGGCGCTCGTAGAAAAGTTCTCGGAGCTTATCAAGACGAACGGTACTCTTACCGGCGTTGACGAGTGGGGCAAAAGAAAGCTCGCTTACGAGATAAACTACGAGGGCGAGGGCTATTATGTAGTCTATACTTTCGAGTCAAAGCCCGATTTCCCTGCGGAATTCGAGCGTATCGTCAACATTACCGACGGTATTCTGCGCTCGGTAGTTACCGTACAGCCGCAATCAGCAGCTGCGAAGTGAGTTGACGGACAGAAGTCGGAGGTGTAAAAGTGAATAAAGTTATTATGATGGGGCGTATGGTCGCGGACGCGGAGCTTAAAACCACTCCAAGCGGTGTGTCGGCTTGCAATTTCCGTATTGCGGTCGACAGAAATTACCAGAAAAAGGGCGAGGAGAAAAAGTCCGATTTCTTTAACTGTGTCGCATGGCGCGGAGTAGCGGAGTTTATCGCGAAGTGGTTCCCCAAGGGCAGACTTATCCTTGTTGAGGGCGAGCTGCAAACAAGGCAGTACACCGATAAAAACGGAAACCCCGCCACATGGTACGAGATACAAGTTGATAACGCGTATTTCACCGGAGAAAAATCCAACGGTTCCGGAAACGGCGGCAGCTATAACAGCGCTCCCCCTATCGGCGAACCGCCTCCGGGTTATGGAGGAAATTCTTCGGCACCCGCACAGAGCACACCGGCTGCATCGGCGAACAACACTTCCGTTCCCGCGGCGGATTTTTCTGCGGCGGACAGCGACGATTATCCGTTCTGACAGGAACATCACATTTCCCGAACGCCTTTTTGGGCGCGTAGGGCGATACTCAAAAATAATATGGAGGTAAAGTATCATGGCTGAAAAAGTCGAAAGATCTTCTCATCCTATCAAGCGCACTCGCAAAAAGGTTTGCCAGTTCTGCGCAGATAGGAGCGAGTTTATTGATTACAAGGATATCGCAAAGCTCAAGAAGTTTATGACAGAGCGTTCTAAGATCCTGCCCCGCAGAGTTACGGGCTGCTGCGCTTATCATCAGAGAGAGCTTACCACTGCGATAAAGAGAGCGCGTCAGGTAGCGCTTATCCCTTACGTTTCCGATTAAGCTCAAACGTATAAATCCCCGACCGCAAAGTCGGGGATTTTTCTACAAGCTAAGTTCTTCCCCTACGAAGTGGGGGAGATAACCGAAAGACATACTTTTTAAAAGCTGACGTCCCCCTTTGAAAAGGGGGACGCTTTGCATAATGACTTGTTACTCCGTTCTCAAAGCGATAACGGGGTCTTTCTTTGCGGCGATACTTGCGGGGAACAGTCCCGCAATGAGGGTAAGCAGCATACTTATGACAACAAGCGCCGCGCCCGCAACCGGCGGCAGACTTGAGGCAATGCTGTTTATTCCCGTAAGCTTGTGAATGATCGCGGTTATCGGGATATTCAGCAGCACGGTTACCAATATTCCGATAACGCCGGCTGCGAATCCTACTATCAGCGTTTCGGCGTTGAATACGTTGGATATGTTGCCCTTGGAAGCGCCCATGGCTCTTAGGATACCTATTTCCTTGGTGCGTTCGAGCACCGAGATATAGGTGATGATGCCTATCATTATTGAGGAAACGACAAGCGATATCGCCACGAATGCTATAAGAATATACGAGATGGCGTTGATGATGTCGGAAACGCCCGAGATCATCATACCGACATAGTCGGTGTATTCGATGACCTTCTCCTCGTGTCCGTCGTTTTTCATTCGCTGATTATAATTTGTGATAAGGTCTGAAAGCTTTTCCTTGCCGTCAAAGTCCTTGGCGTAGATGTAGACGGTATCGGGATTTGCAACGTCGTCAACGCCAAGCTTCTCGAGGTTGCCGTCATAGGTAGCCTCGGTCTTTTCCGGTTCTTTGGTCATTTCCTGAAGCTGCTGCATTTGCTCGGCGGTAAGCGAGCTCATTAACGCTCCCGTTACCTTGTTCGGTTCGGCAAGCTCCATTGTTTTTGCAAACTGCTGTTCGGCGGGTAGCTGCATTATTTCCATCTGCTGTTCGGGCGTGAGCGTTTGCAGCACTGCCTGGAACATTTGTCCTATCTGCTCCTGTGTCATAAACTCCATGACTTTTTTGAGAGCTTCTTCCTGCGACATCGGCTTTTGGGGCTTGTCATCCTCTTTGGGGAATGCTATGCCCGTAAAGATATCGGTGTCGGGATTATCCTTTTGCTTCTTGACAAGCTCGGAGGAGTTTGCCTTTTCTATCATATGCTGTGTAAGCTCGTAAGTATATCCGATACCGCCCGACGAATTCGCAGACAACAGGCTGTCGCCGTTGGGGCGGATAACGCCGACGACCTTAAGTTCCGTACCGTTTTTAAGAGCGTTCTCCATATAGTCTTGATCGCCGCTCATATCATCGTAGCCGCCCTTTTCGTTTTCTTGGAACACGTCCGAGGGAGTGAGCGCGGTGAATTTCAGTCCCATAAGCTCGTCGTAAGAAAAGCTTTCCTTGGCGGTTTCGATATCCCACGACTCTCCTGCCATAATGTGGCTCATCATCTCGGAAAGCTCCGACTGGTCGAGAAGCCCCAGCGTATACAGCGTGAGATTAGAGACCTCATTGTGCTCGCTGACTATTACGACAACTTCGTCATAATTCTCGGGGAGACGTCCCGCAATGGTCTCATACTGTTCGGCAACCCGCTCATTGGAAAGCAGCTGCTCAAAGCAGTTTGCGCGGTCGTTCATATCCATACCCGTGAACGTTCCCATTGTGTTCCACATTCCCGAGACCGTACCAGCCATTTCCTCGCCCATCATCGCCTGTATGGCGGTTGAAGGATTGGCGCGCATTATCTTGTCATTAAGATCGTGGGTATAAACGTAAAGCTTTGATTTGTGCCCGTACTTTATCTCGCTTATGCTGTCCATTATGTTGTCGGGGTTTGTGTTGAGGTAGTCCATAAAGCTGTTGAGATCGTTTTCTTTTACCTCGGACATCATGGTCTTCATCATCTGTGTGGACATATCGTTGGTATAAACCAGATTCGGATCACGTTCTTTGCTTGTTTCCTCATTTACCGTGTCCGTCATAGAGCTCATTATGCCCGAATAGTTTACCGTTTCGTGGTCAAGCTGTATGGGGTAGCTCGCAAGCGTGGAGTGTTCTACGTCGTCGATATATGTCTGCACGCCGTTCGACAGCGAAAGTATCAGCGATATGCCGATAATTCCTATGCTTCCCGCAAACGCCGTGAGGAACGTTCTGGCTTTTTTCGTCATCAGGTTGTTCCTTGACAGCGAAAGCGCCGTGAGAAAGCTCATTTTGCTTTTGCGGCCGGTTTTGTTTTTGGATTTCTCCGCCTTTTCGGATTTTTCTTCGTTCGGGTCAAAGGGCTTGCTGTCGCTTTTTATCTCGCCGTCCACAAGGCGGACTATGCGCGTCGCGTAGTCATTGGCGAGGTCGGGGTTATGCGTTACCATTATAACCAAGCGATCCTTGGCTATTTCCTTAATAAGCTCCATTATCTGCAGCGAGGTCTCGCTGTCGAGAGCGCCCGTAGGCTCGTCGGCGAGAAGTATTTCGGGGTCGTTTACCAGTGCGCGCGCAATCGCCACTCTCTGCATTTGCCCGCCCGACATCTGGTTGGGGCGCTTGTTGAGCTGATCCCCCAGTCCCACCTTTTCAAGAGCCTCCTTCGCGCGCTTGCGTCGTTCGGATTTCGACACGCCCGAAAGCGTCAAGGCAAGCTCAACATTAGACAGAACAGATTGATGCGGTATCAGATTATAGCTCTGGAAGATAAAGCCTATCGAGTGGTTGCGGTAGGTGTCCCAATCCCGATCCTTATATTCCTTGGTGGAGCGTCCGTCGATTATGAGGTCGCCCGAGGTGTAGCGGTCAAGACCGCCGATGATGTTCAGCAGCGTCGTTTTGCCGCAGCCCGAGTGCCCCAGAACAGCCACAAGCTCGCTGTCGCGGAAGCCTATGGAAACGCCGCGCAGCGCGTGGACCGTGTCCGCGCCTGTTTTGTAGTCCTTGGTAATGTTCCTTATCTCTAACATTTGTTCCCCTTTCTTAATTCAAAAGCGCGAATAACCGCTCGGCAAAGTGGCAATTGCCTAATCTTCGCTGCGGCAACCGTCGCCCGCTTTTTTACTTGATTTGATAGCTTTTTCTATCGAACAAACGAGCTTGTCATGAAGCTTAATCATTGCGGCGAGTTCTTCTTCCGAAAATTCGCCGAGCGCCCTGTCCATTGTTGTGAAAACGTAGCTGAGTATACGGTTCACACGCCGCTCGCCCGTTTTTGTGACGACTATTCGCACGGAGCGGCGGTCGCGTGGATCGGAGTCGCGTTCGATAAGTCCCTTTTCCTCAAGACCCTTAAGCGTTCTTGAAGCGGACGGAGCGGAGACTCTGAGCATTTTTGCCGCTTGTGCCGCGGTAATGTGTTCGCCATGCTCGGCAAACCAATCAAGCGAGCAGTACAGCAGCATTATCTCGGAGTGAGAGGAGCAGCCTTCCGTCAGCACGTCCGATTTAATGTTTATAAGCCGCATCATCGATTTCATCAAAGCCCCGCGCTGCTCGTTGGAAAGGCGGTTGTCGGCGGGCTTGTTCTCACCCAGAAAATCAAGCAAATATTTCAAATCCATACCCCCTTTTCCTTAACGTGTGTTATTATTTTACACCTGTTAAGCAAATTAGTCAATAGTGATTTTGAACAAAAATATTTAAGGAAGAGTCGATTAAATTGTGCTCGTACTAATTTCTCATTAAAAGCAGACACATTATCTTGTTTTCTCATCCCCGCTTTGCAGTGTTGCCTTAGTATCATATATAAATCCCCCGATTGCGGCGGGGGAATCATACTATATACGATCGGATTTGCCCGAGAACTCGGATTTCGGTTGAAGCTATTGTTTTCCCGCCAGAAAATATTCGTCGTCGCGGTCGAAGTAGGGGCAGCTTTCGTTCGTACCTTTAAGGAAGCGGTACATCTCGTCCTCGTCGAGGTTCACCAGACAGGTGTAACAGTCGTAGTCCTCGTCATAAACATAGTTGACACATTCATCACATATCGACATTCGTTTCACCGACCTTCAGCATTGGTTTTATTACTTTAAGGAACATTTTCCGCATAAGAAACGCGGCAAGTATCAGACCAAGACATTCGCATATAGGCATCGCTAGCCATATCATGCCCACTCCGCCAAGCTTTCCGAAAAGCCACGCTAACGGCAGTGCGGGCGCTATCATTCTTACGATAAATACAAGCAGGCTCCACACTCCGTTTCCAAGCGCTTGAAACGTCGAGGTCATCACAATGGACGCGCCCATAAATATGTAGGAAAAGGAGAGCGTCCGCAGCGCCGGGTTACCCACGCGCAGCATTTCCTCATCGGGATTGAAGAATCCGAGAAACAGATTCGGGAAGATCTGAAACAGCGCCAGCCCCACTATCATAACGCCTGTGGCGAAGCACGCGCCAAGTTTTATCGTCTTTACTATTCGTTCACCCTTGCCCGCACCGTAATTGTACGCGATTATCGGCACTATGCCGTTGTTCATACCGAAAACGGGCATAACCACAAAGCTTTGCAGCTTATAGTATACGCCGAAAACCGTAGCCGCAGTCTCCTCGTAGTTTTTGAGTATGATGTTCATTCCGTATGTCATTACGGAGACCAAGGCGCTCATCATCGTCGAGGGCATTGCTACCGAGTATATTTTTCCGATAGTGTGTCGATCGGGCTTAAAGTCCTTAAAGCTGAGAACCAGTTCGTTGTTTTTGGTAAAGTGGAGAAGCGCTCCCAGTGCGCAGCCTATGCACTGTCCTATAACGGTAGCTATCGCCGCGCCCCTTACTCCCATATCGAATACAAAGATAAACAGAGGGTCAAGACCGATGTTAATGACCGCTCCCACGCCCTGCATTATCATACAGTAAACGGTTTTTCCGGTAGCTTGCAGAAATCGTTCAAAGCATATCTGGAAAAACAGCCCGAAGCCGAATATCATCACCGTGGAGAGGTATTCCTTGCCGTAGCTTATCACGGCTTCCGACTTGCTTTGCACGGAATAAAACACGCCCGTCAGAGTCAGTCCGACGATAAGGAACATCAGATAGTTCAAAAGCGACAGCAGCAGTCCGTGAACGGCGGCTTGTCCCGCTTCTTTGGGCTTTTTTTCGCCCAAAAGACGCGATACCAGCGCGTTCATTCCAACTCCCAGCCCCACCTGAAACGCTATCATCAGCGACTGCATGGGAAAAGCCATATTCACGGCGGTAAGCGCGTCGTGATCTATTTGCGCAACAAAGATGCTGTCGATGAGGTTGTACATTGCCTGTACAAACATCGATATCACCATAGGCAGCGACATGCTTATCAATAATTTGCGAACGGGCATAATGCCCATTTTATTTTCCTTAGCTTCCATTCTTATCCTTTTTTCTCTTAGTTTTCCCCCCCGCCTGCGGCGGGGGAAAACTTAAGCGTTTTTATTTCGCAGCGAGGAAAACCCGTAACATCAACAACAAGCGCCGATAAGGGGGTAATCAGCGCTTCTTTAACAACGACGTGTAATAATCGTCCCACATCTGAAGAACGTGTTTTTTATCATAGAATTCGTTGCCGCGTTTTGAATTTGCCACGCCTTGGGCGTAATATTCCTTGTCGCCGTGGAGCTTTTCCAGCTCGCGCACGAAACCGTCCACGTTTTTTTCGCGATAATAAAAATCGAACAAGATATTATTGTATATCGGGATATCGCGCAAGAGTATCGGAATGTTCGCGCACATCGCCTCGAGGATAGTCATCGGGAAAAGCTCGTCATACGAAAGCAGCGCCATAACGTCCGCGGCGTTGTATACCTTGTTCATATTTTCGCGGTCTACTATTCCGAGGAACTTCACATTGGGCGGAGGGTTTTTAACGACTTTCGCAAGCTCGCTGTAACCGTCCGTCATTCTTCCGAAGCTGAATCCGCCTGCCCACACGAACTGGACGTCGGGCATACGTTTCGCGCACTCCAGAAAATCGAACGCGCCCTTTCTCACCTGAAGCTGTCCCGCGCACAAAACCACAAATTTGTCCTCGGGGATGTGGAAGTGTCGGCGGACGTTTCGTTTCTTCTCGAGAGTGAGCGGGTGGAACTGCTCGGTATCCACGAAGTTCGGAATATATGTTACTTTCTCGCGCGGAATATCGTACTTTTCCAGAACGTCGATAAAATACGGGTTTACCACCACTATGTTATCCATGGAGCGGTAGAATTTCAGCATATACTTGTAAAATACGCTTTTGGCGAACTTGGGAAGATTAAGGCTGTCCTCAACGGTCTCGGGAACGAAGTGAACGTAGCAAACGCTCGTGCCGTTTTTGCAGCGGCGGTTCTTCATCAGAAGATAGTTGGGGTTTATCGTATGGTAGTGGGTAATGTCCGCTGCCATTCGCGCGTTCTCAAACACCTCGAACTTGTCCGAAAGCCCCTCGCGCACCAGTTTTACCTGTTCCATATACGCCGAGCCGACACCCTGACCTTTTACGCTTGTTGCGGCGCTCATCATATTTATCGTATACTTTTTCATACTTTCTCCTTATCATAAACAAACAGTCGAACGCTTTGTTTGGGTAAGCGCCGATCTAATCATGCTTTTCATTTATCGGCGTTTCTTTATATTGTGAGTTTGCTCGTGTAAGAAGAAAGGTGCGCGTTATTTCTTTTTGCGGATCTCCATTGCGCGGGCGTATATTTCGGCGAGCTTTGCTCCGACGGCTTCAAGCGACCGTGACCGCGCGACCTCATATCCCAATTCGACCAGCGACGGTACGCGCTTTTCGAGTATATCCTCGGCGAGACGCACAAATTCGTCGTTGTTCTCCGCCAGATATGAATTGTTCCTATACCCTCCCCCTGTGAACAAATCCAACCGTTGTAAACGGGGATATTCCTCAGCAGTACGGGTATTTGCATAGCCAGCGCTTCAAGTACTACAATTCCCTCGGTCTCCTCATACGAGGGAAACAAAAACAGATCGCTTCCCGAAAGAGCCGCCTGAAGCTCGGGCTTTTCCACATAACCCGCGAAAGTCAGATTTTCGGGTGCGTTTTTAACGGCGTTTCGAACCTCTTTTCCGACAAATTTCAGATCCGCCGTTCCGAACCATATAAACTTGTACTGCGGCAACCGCCGAGCTATCTCCGCGAAATCGTGAACACCCTTGCGCTTTATCAGAAGCCCCGCGGACATAACCACTTTATCGTTTTCGGAGAAGCCGTATTTTTTGCGGAATTCGCTGCCCGCCTGCTCGTTTCGGCGGTATTCGTTTATGTCTATGCCGTTGGAGACGGCGTATATCTCTTTTTTTATGCCGTAACCCTCAAGCAGGCTTTTTGAGTATTCGCTTGGCGTGACGATAACGTCGCCCAACGAATAGCACCTGATAAGCCACCTCTTGAACAGCCCCGATACCGCGTTAGCGCCTATGTACGAATTGCGGAAGTCCTCGCGCGTGGAGTGCGCGTGATACACCACGGGCACTCCCTTTTTTCGGAGCTTTTTCGCCAGTCTAGGCGAGTTGGGCAGCACGGTGTTGATATGAACAACGTCAGCGTCGTCGATGTTGTCGACGATCTTCACGCCGTTTTTTTCGGCGGCGGCTATCTGGTGAAGCTTCGCTCTGCCAACGCCGCTTTTTCCTATCTTGTCCATCGCCTCCGAATAGATATAAACCTTCATAATAACTCCTTTGCTTTGGCGTTTTGTCGGGAGATCAGAACGCGGGTTTGTCCTCTTCCGTGTTGTCTATCTTTTTGGCTCCCAGAACTCCCCGAGCGAGGAAGTACATCAACACGCTTATTACGACGCAAAGCCCCATTGCTGTAAGAATGCTCGGCAGCCTATCCGAAAGTCCGTATTCTTTGCCCAACATAAACATCGAGCTTGCCGCCGATACCAGCATGAACGGCTGATAGTCGCTGAGTCCCATAGCGTCAAGGAATGACGGCAGTATCATCTGTCCGAGATACACCGCGCCTGTCATAAGTCCCGGGCGGGAGGTGCAAACCCCCAGCGCCAGATATATCGTTATGATAAACGCGCAGTACACCGCCATAATAAGCGAACCGAATGCTATCATATCAAAGCTTACGCGGTCGACGGTGAACAGCGCGTTGCAAAACCCGCCCGCCATCATTCCGCCGAGGAACGTCAGCACAAGCGTTGAAAGCGGATAGATAACGAACTTAGGGATAAGGTAGTTTTTGTATTGCAGACCGCTGCACATCGGCACTATCATCGTGCGCTTGCGCTGCTCTCCGCCCGCCGCCGAGCGGGTAACAAGCATTATGATAAGCAGCGAATACGATATTATCTGCGAAAAGGTGTAGCCGAGCGAAAACGACGCGCTTTGGAACATACTCATCATGCTTTCAAGACCCGCCGCTCCCGAAACGCCGCCCGACGCCATGCTTACTGCCGCCGTTTGGGTGGGGAATTCCATTTCGTTCGCTATTTTCATCATAGAATCCATTGCCTTGCATAACAGCGGATTCATTATCGCAAAGCCGAATATGCCGAGCAGCATACCCAGCAGATGATATCTTCTTACAAACAGCGCTTTTTCTTTTTTAAAGCTGTATTTTAACTGCGCTTTCATTTATCCGACCACCTTTCCGAATACTTCCTCGAGAGTAGCTGTGCCTATCGTAAAGTTTTCAAGCACCATACCGTTATCTGCGGCGAGCTTTATAAGCTGCCGCGCAGCGTCCTCCGTGCCGTTTTCGGCGGAGCCGGTGAAGCCGCCGAAGCGGAACACGCCCGTGTCGTTGTTGAACTCGGCGTTGGCGAACTTCACCTTTAAAAGCTCCAGCTTTTGCTCCTGCGTCAGATTTCGCACGGAAAGGCTGATAACGTCGCCGCTGTATTTGCGTAGGATCGCTTTCATATCGCCTTCCTCGGCAATTGTGCCGCCGTTTACGATGCCTATGCGGTTCGCCACGCGCTCTACGTCCGAGAGAATATGCGTAGACAAAACTATCGTGCTGCCCATTCCCTTTAAGCGGTCGATTATTGAAATGACCTCGCTGCGCCCTTGCGGGTCAAGCGCCGACGTCGGCTCGTCGAATATCAGCAGCTCGGGATCCTTGAAGATCGCCGCGCCCATTCCCAGACGCTGCGTCATTCCGCGCGAGAAGCCCTTTGTGCGCCTGTCCGCCGCGTCCCGAAGTCCTACCGTTTCAAGCACCTCGTTGGTGCGCTTTTTGATGTCGCCGTCATAATTTGAACACGCGGCTATATACTCCAGATACTCGCGCGCCGTCATATATGCGGGAATGGCGGGGCTTTCGGGGAGATATCCTATCATTACGGGCTTGCCGCCGCCTATCTCCACCTCGCCGCTGTCCTTGGGGATAACGCCGCAGATGATGTTCATTGTGGTGGTCTTTCCGCAGCCGTTGCGCCCCAGAAAGCCGTACACGTCGCCGTCGTTTATATCCATGCTCAGCCCCCGCAGCACCGGGAAGCCCTTGTAGCTTTTCTTCAGATTTCGTATCGTTACCATGTCTGTTCCTTTCTCGATTGTATTTAGTGATATCATTTTGATATCACTCGTTCATTATAGCACAGCTTACTATTATTGTCAAGTATTTTTAAAAATTTTACGCGCCGCGGCCGGAACATAAAAGTCACCCGTATATCCGGAGCGTGTCCGCATAGCCGCTCAACGCTTGCCGAAAAAAGCCCGCAGGTTAATGCGCGGACTGTTTCTATTTGTCTTCCCCAACATAAAGCGCGATATCCTCTATGCGGCAGTCAAGTATCTTGCAGAGATCGTCTATCAGCTGTGTCGTTATACCCAAATTATGCCGCAGACGGTGTATCGTGCTGCTGCTTATTCCGTATTTGTTTATCAAAGCGTATGTTGAAACGCCCTTTTTCTTCATGGTCTCCCAAAGCGGAGTATACACGATCATTTTTATCACCCACATAATATTATAAAATATATTAAACTACTTGAACATTGTCGTATTTTCGACTATACACCTTGTTCGCAGGTTGTTTCCCCCGCCGCAGGCGGGGAAACAACAAATCGCGGGCGCCTCCCCGACTATGGGGGAAAACAAAAAACCGACGTTCGTGTAATAAACATCGAGTAGAAATTCGGCTCTTGCAATTACTCCGAAAGTATGCTACAATATACTAAGGTGATGTTATGAAGAAGTTTTACATATTCGATCTGGACGGCACACTGTGCGACAGCATGCGCTTCTGGCGTATTGAGACCGCCGGCTGCGATTTTTTTGACCGCGTGCAGATGGAGGCGGCATACGACCGTATGCGGGTACACTATGCCAACGATATAGATTTAAAAAGCGGCGTGGTGAAATTTCTCGAAAAGGCGAGAGCGGCGGGCGTTAAAATGTGCATAGCCAGCGCCACTCG
>DKXD01000027.1 GCA_002492075.1 Ruminococcaceae bacterium UBA7135 | reverse complement strand
TATAATTAAGAGGTTGCTCATTGGCGCTTTTTAAATACTGCTGCGTCACGCGGCAGCATTTAACGCAGCATAATATCGCCGAACAGATTTGCCGATTGTTCCAATAGCTTATGAAGTACCGCCATATAAGCGTTTTCAACTTCTCTATCGTGTAATTTTCGGGCTTGCGTCCGCGAAAATAAAACAGTTGTGCCCATATACTTTCACCGCGAGCGTTATCATGGCATATTCCTCCCGCGCTTTTTATGCTCCGGTGGATTCCGAAATTGGTTATCGCGGAGCGATATTTTTCGCTTCCCCATTCCCGACTTCCGATGGCTCGCTGCAAAAAAGCTGACGCTTCTTACAAAAATTTGTTCAACTCGTTTAGCCGATCTCCTTCTACTGCGCTTTCACCTGCCTACGCAGCTCCTGCTCCTCTGCTGCACGCTTTGTGCCAACCTCTTTTGTTGGCTTCAATGCCTGCGTCCTAAACTCGTCTGTGTATGTTCTTGCTTGTCCAATGCTTGTTCTATGCTTGACTACATCCTTTTCCTTTTATTATCCTATTGCACGGATCGTGTCAAGTTTTTTATACAATATCATAAACTTTTCTGTCATAAGCCGAGTTGAGCGAAAAACGCTCCCGTAAGCCCTCGGTAAGGTGGATCTCTCCGTTTTGAGAGATCAGTATCATCTCGAAATTGCGGTTTTCGCGCCAAAAT
Organism: Ruminococcaceae bacterium UBA7135; assembly: GCA_002492075.1. Classification (GTDB taxonomy): domain Bacteria; phylum Bacillota; class Clostridia; order Oscillospirales; family Ruminococcaceae; genus CAG-115. The sequence continues at coordinate 12,830 of DKXD01000027.1, read as the reverse complement.
TCGGTTGCTTTTTCAAGACCCATAATGAAAACCGCTGTGGAGAGAGCGTCGGCGCGTTTTCCCTCGCTTGCGACTATCGTTACCGAAGCAAGACCGCTGTCGGCGGGATATCCCGTTGACGGGTCGATTATGTGTCCGTAAACATTGCCGTTTTCATCTGTGAAGAAACGCTCGTAATTTCCCGAGGTAACAACTGCCGCGTCGCTGATTTCCAGCACTCCTACAGAACCCTCGCCGAACGGATTGCGAATCCCAAGCCGCCAGTCCGTTCCGTTTTTATCCCCGATAAGCTGAATATTGCCGCCGATATCAAGCAGCGCGGATCTTATTCCATTTTCCTTTAAAATACGAACCGCCTCATCGCCCGCAGCACCTTTTCCTATTGCGCCCAAATCGAGTTGAACTCCGTTTTCGAGCCGCACGGAATTCCCTTCAACAGCGACCTTTTCACTTCCGACATTTTGAAGAAGCTCACGAATTTCTTCCGCGGACGGCACGCGGTTTTTGTCTGTCGTAAAGCCCCATGCCGTCATTACCGGATATATCGTAGGCTCGAAGGTTTTGGTTTTGTTTGCCGTTTGCAGAGCGTAAGAGATAAGATCGGCGGTCTGTTCGTTTACGGTCACGGATTTTCCGTTTGCGTGATTTATCGCGTAAATATCACTGTTTTCATCAGTGACGGACCACAGCTTTTCCAATTCAATAAAACGCTGTTTTGCAAGTCCCAATGCATCTTCGGGGTTTTCTCCGTAAGCGGTGAAATTAACGTAAGTATCCATTGCGAAAAATTCCGTTGAATGTTGCACCGAATTATATTTTGAAGCGCACGCGGTGAAAGACAGCAAAACCATTACCAAACAGGCAAACTTAATTCTTTTCATTTTTCTTTTTCCCGATTTTCCTTAAAAGCACAGAAATATAATGCCCGATGAAAATGAAAAGCCCCATAATCGACAAATAATCGAGCACAAAGAATATCAGCGGCTCTTCAAAATCAAAGAACACAAACTGCGTTTTCAAAAGCAGATACTGCGACAAATCCCTCTTAATAAACGCATATACACCATAACCGGCGATCACAGTTCCGATCGCTCTCAGCGTCCATTTTACGGGCGGTTTTCCTATAAGCTTTTTTGCGGGATTAAGCATAATTATCCAATGGAAACCGAGGTGCAGACTCATCAGAATAAATCCCCAATACGCCGAGAGCATATGAAGCGTTCTTCCGAACGAGCGTCCTCCGCTTATCGGCAAGAATCTTAACGCGTGACGCGAAATTATCACACCGCTTACCGCCGAACCAAGCATAGTAAGCAATACTCCGACAAACAGAATTATTTGAAAAATTCTTATCGGCGAATATTTTCTCTTGAAAATGCTTTTATAAAATCCGCCGTTAAGAATATTATGCAGAATAAACAATGCGAATATCGCAATGCCAAGCCATTCGTGAGCCGTCTGTCCAATCAGCTCATACGGCATTAAGAGCAACAAAATTACTGTCATTGCGAAGTCTGTGCAGAGCTTTACAATCATTTTCGGTTTCATACTCACTCCTGTTTCGTGTGAGAAATTATCCAATTCAGCACGTTTTTATCGTCAAAAACGATATTCCCGCCGCCATGATAATTATAAATACCGCGCGAATTGAAATATTCGTTATCGGGAATTTCCAAATTCAGCTTATCATCAATTTCGTCATCGGATAATCCTTTGTCGAGATAAGCGTTATACAGCCCGTTGTAAGCGTCACGTGCCTTTTGTGAGCCGTAATACTCATCATTCTCCGCCATGTAAATATAGACCGCGACGCCGTTTTCGGCAATCGGCGCGAACGCTCCGTCCCACTGCGAAGCACCATGCAGATACGCCGCGTACATATCGGAACGAAGCGCGACCGCTTGTGACATCGTCTCGCCGCCCGCCGAGTATCCCGCCGCGTAGATCCTGTCGGTATCCACCGCGAAGTTGTCGATAAAATACTGCGCCAATTCGTTTGCCTGCCGTGCAGATTTTTCGTGCCAATCGGTAAGCTGCGCGGAAACGACTATCATCTCCTCGTCAAGCTCCGTCCACGCGTGGAAACCGCTCCATTCGATGTTGCTTCCCGAGGAATCCTCGCCGAACCACATTCTGTCGTAGCCCGGCATTGTCATCATCATCGGGAATTTGCGCGTTCCGTCATAGCTTTCGGGGAGGTAATAACTGTAATGTATATCGCCCTCCGCGCCGTTTAGAATTTGTTCTCGAATTAAGCCCGTTTGAATTTCTTCTGTTAAATCGGATGTGCTTGGCAATTCATTTGAGATGGTTTTTGATGTGTTTGGGCTTTCGGAGGAATTTGGCGCTGTTTTGCTTTCGGAATTATCCATATCTGTATTGTCTGTTGTACTTTCTTTTGTTTGTGTTTCTATAATATGGGAGGAATGTTCCTTCACGATGAATTGCTGCCGTTTCGCCGAACACGCCGTCAGCAGCAGTGCCGCAAGCGGCACGATAATTATACCGATTTTCACTTTAATATTCCAATCCGCCGAGCCATTCCTTTACTTCCGCGGCGGCGTCGGGAACGTTTCGCTCGTTTATCGTAAACGCGTCCGTTGCCACATTTGCGTTCGGCTCAAGCTCCTTGATAGTATTGACCGTTCCCGAAAGACGGCTGCCGTTGTGGACGTTGAACGGAATGATAGTCTTTCCCGAAAAATCATACTCGTCAAAAAAACTGTACATCACCTGAGGCAGATCCGCCCACCAATTGGGATAGCCGACGAAGATCGTATCGTATTTGTCAAGATCGTCAATGTGGCTTGTAAGCTCGGGGCGCACGTCTTCACGCTGCTCCTCGGCGGCGTAATCGATAAGTTCGCTGATATCAGCAGGATAAACCACCGAGGTGCGTATTGAAAAAAGGTCTCCGCCCGTTTCGGTCTGTATCATATTCGCAATAGCGCGAAGTCTGCCGACAGGCTCTCCGTTTACCATCGAGTAGCTTGCCGAAGCGACCGCGTCCACGCCGCTGTTTTCGGCAGCGGTGAAATATGCGATCAGAATGTTGCTGCTGTCATTATTATCGGGAGCAGTTGAAGATTCGCTTTGCGAGCCTTGCTCCGAAGAATTGTTTGTCGAACTTGTCGGAGCGGACGAACTTCCCGAGCTTGTTGAGTTTGTTGAGCTTTGCGAATTTGAATTTTCAGTCGCCGAAGAATTGCCGCGGGTGTTGCCGCAAGCCGTAAGCGAGAACGCCAAAGCAACCGTCAATATCGCAATTAACCTTTTCATACGCGCACCTCTTATCTGTGAAGTCCCGTGAGCATTTCCACAACAGCGGGGTCGTAATGTGAGAAGAACAGGCTTTCTCCCTCATCCAACTTTTGTATCGCCGACATATCTTCCGCGTTCAGAGTGAAATCGAATACGTTGAAATTCTGCTCCATTCTGTCCTTGTGAGTAGACTTCGGAATGACTGCGACATTGCTTTGAATAAGAAATCTCAAAGCTGCCTGTGCCGCGCTCTTGTTGTATTTCTTGCCGATCTCAACAAGCACGGGATTTGTAAAGAAGTCCTTGCGTCCCTCGGCGAACGGTCCCCACGATTCGTGCTGAACTCCGTATTTTTCCATATACTCGTGAGCCTTTTTCTGCTGCTGAAAAACGTGTGTTTCCACTTGGTTTACCGCGGGCTTTATCTCTACGAATTGACACAAATCGACCAATCTGTCTGGATAGAAATTCGATACGCCGATAGCTCTGATCCAGCCTTCTTTGTACGCTTCTTCCATGGCGCGGTAAGTTCCGTAGTAATCGTTGAACGGCTGATGAATAAGCACAAGGTCGATATAATCGGACTGCAATTTTTTCAGCGATTCCCGAAGCGATTTCATGGCATTTTCATAGCCGCCGTTAGCTATCCAGACCTTAGTCGTGATAAACAGCTCGTCGCGCGGCACACCGCATTTCTTGACCGCGTTTCCGACTGCCTCTTCATTGGCGTAAGCCTGCGCCGTGTCAATCGAACGGTAGCCGACGCTTATCGCGTCAAGAACGCAGCGCTCGCATTCCTCGTTGCTGACCTGATACACACCGTAGCCCAAAATCGGCATTTTTATGCCGTTATTCAATGTTACAAATTCCATAACGATTCCTCCTATAATGTTCTGTAATTACATTTTAACAAAATACTGTCTTTTTGGGAAGTTCCTTTTGGTTTACGTGCTATTACCTCAAGGTATAAATCGAAAAGACCAAACCATACAGTCCGACCTTTCCGATTTATTGTGAGAGGAATTTAGAAAAAAGCTTTTTTACAGGCAATTATTTCAATGCTCCGCCGTCCTTAAAAGCATTTCCCACGCGCTCACCGAGAACGTGATACCCGTTCTTAACAGGCTCAAACGCTATTGGGCGCAGCTTGGAAACGTCGATAATACCGTCGTCGCCGAGAATACTTTCGTCGGCGTTGATATTGACAATCTCGCCGATAATGTTGCCGTCCTCGGTAAATTTCGTGAGCTTGCATTCCAGTGCCATGGGTAGCTCGTTAATGATCGGCGCGTCGACAAATTCGCTCTTGGTAACGGTAAATCCTGCTTTCTTCATTTTGTCGGAAACATTGTTCGCGGAGACTATTCCCACATAATCGCAGGCGGTAACGTGCGCCGCGTCCGCAAAGCTTACGGTGAACGCGCCCTTTGCCTTGATGTTCTGCGTGGTCTTATGCCCCGCGCTGAGGCACAACTCGATCATGTTCGCTTCGTACAGCCCGCCCCACGCGGCGTTCATCGCGTCGGATTCTCCGTTCTCGTTGTAAGTGCCGATAATCAGCACGGGAAGCGGATAAAACCACGGCTTCACTCCAAAATTTTTTCTCATAAAAGTCACTCCTTTATTAATTTTGACCCGCCGAAAACAGCGGACATTTCCATCTTATCAAGCGCCTTGTCGATTCCGGCAATTTCGCAGTCTGACAGAACGATATTCGCCGCGTCGGCATTTTCCTTTAGTCTGTCCGGTTTGCGCGAACCGGGAATAGGCACAATATACGGCTTTTTGCACATCATCCATGCAAGCGAGATCTGCGCCGGGGTCACGTTCTTTTCCTCTGCGAGCCTGTTCAGCAATGACAGCAGCTCACTGTTTTGTTCAACACCCTTTTCGGTGAACTGCGGCATTGCGCTGCGGTAATCGAGCGCGCCGTCAAATTGCGTTCCCTTGCCGTATTTTCCCGACAAAAATCCGTTGGCAAGCGGTGAGAATGCCACAAAGCCGATATTCAGTTCCTCCAAAACGGGGAATAAATTTTCGTGCCACCGAGCCATCATCGAATACCTGTTCTGTATCGCCGTGACAGGGCAGACCTTATGTGCTCTGCGTACCTGATCTTCATTCGCCTCGGACAGTCCCCAATGCGTGATTTTTCCCGCTTTTATAAGCTCCGACATCACTCCGGCGACCTCCTCTATCGGAACGTTCGGATCGGCGCGGCGCTGATAATACAGATCGATATGATCCGTGCCGAGCCGCTTCAGCGATGCGTCAACGGACGCGCGTATCGTTTCGGGGCGCGAATCGGGAATAAGCGGCTTGTTGACCTCCGGGGAACTCATATCAAACCGTATACCGAATTTGGTCGCTATTATCACCTTGTCGCGAATGTCTTTGAGAGCTTCTCCGACAAGCATCTCGTTTTAGTGAGGGTCATCGGCAGTGCCGTAAACCTCCGCCGTATCGAAAAAATCATATCCCATTTCAACCGCTTTGCGTATCGTTTCAATAGAGATTTTCTTATCGGTAGGCGCGCCATAGGCGTGAGAAAATCCCATACAGCCCAGTCCGACAGCAGATACCTTTAAATCCGCACCTAAATTTCTCTTTTTCATATGATCACCTTTTTATCGTATACAACAGATGTGTTGTGTTCCTGTTTTTTTATGTATCTCCAAACGTTAATTATGCGATGTATCAAGGCTTTTCGCCCATTCCGTAATTTCGTCTTCGTTTCCGAGAAAATTATTTCTTGACAAATTCAGAGAATTATCGCTAACTGTCGCGTTTGGCTCCAGATCCGAAATAGTTTTCCGCGTGTTTGAAAAGCCGCTTCCGCCGTGCGTTACAAACGGTATTATCGTCTTTGCGCCAAGATCGTATTCATCCAAAAACGTATACACGGGCATGGGCAGATCAGCCCACCAGTTCGGATAACCGAGAATTATCGTGTCGTATTTTGAAATATCCTCGATGTGATTTTTCAGCTCGGGACGCGCGTTATCCGCCTTTTCATCGGCGGCGAAATCTGTGAGTGCGTCATGGTCGTGTGTATATTCGTGTACCGCTTCGATTTGAAACAGGTCGCCGCCGATAGCCTGTTGTATCACATTCGCGACATATTCCGTGTTGCCGTATTTTTTGCCGTCCTTGACTACCACGCTTGCCCTCGCGACAGTATCAACATCGTCCTCGGGAACTGTGAAATACGCGATAAGAACACGCGAACCGCTATTTTCTGACGGAGCATTTGACGTTTGCTCATTGGTTGAGATATCCGTTGAATTTTCTCCGCTTTGCGCCGATCTTTCCGAGGAAGTTGACGAGGCAGAAGTGCTGTTGTCGAAAGAATTGTTTCCCTTATTGTCTGAATTGCCGTTCGAGCAGCCCGTGCAAACCAATAATGCCGCAAGAATAATCGCAGAAAATTTCTTCATACTATCACCTACTTTGTAAGTCTGTTTTGTTCAAGATAACTTCTGATAGAGGAGGTATCGGATGGCCTTGCGAACAACCCGTCATGCACCGTCGCGTTTGCAGCACAGCCGCGAACAAAATCCATAGATTGCTCGAATTGTTCCGTATTCATGGAAGCCGACTGTGTAAACGGATAAACGTCTATCCCGGTCAGATTGTAATTCTCTAAAAACGTACCGATTATCATGGGCGCGGTGTGCCACCAGATAGGATATCCGATAAGGATATTATCGTATTCCGAAACAGAAGCGGGAAGATTTTGTATCTCGGGGCGGGCGTTATTGTCGCGTTCCTCCAAAGCCACCTCGGTGCAGGGCGTGTACTCTTCGGGGTATGGATTTACGGGAACTATTTCAAAGGTGTCCGCACCCGTCAGATCGGCGATGGTCTCAGCCATTCCCGCGGTGTTGGACGACCATGTGAAGTAGACTACCAACGTTTTTTCCTCATCGGTCGGCTCCGATACGGGTTCGCTTGGCTCGGGCGGTTCCGAGAAAACAAGTTCGTTGCTGCTCTGTTCGCTTACTTCTGTCGGAACACTCGTTTCCGAAACGCTCTCGGTCGATTTCACTGAACTTTCCGAGGAACTCTCCGAAACGTAGCTTTCTTTACTCGAAGAAGATGTTACCATTGAGCTTGATGAACTTGACATAGTGGAATTGCTTGTGTTTGAGCTGCTCTGAATAGACAAGGGAGCGGAAATCCCGCCGCTTGAAGCCCCATTGTTATTGCAGGCTGTCAGGCATAACGCCAGCGCAACAGTTGTAAAAGCCGTGCCGAATTTTTTAAAAATATTTTTCATAATTTGCGCCTTCTTTCGTTTAAACACATTCCTTAAGGATATCCAGAATTTCATCGTGAGTTAATGTTTTACAGCACCCCGCCGTTATATTTGTGGAGTCCGCGATAGCCTTGTAATCGGTGTTTTCGGGAATTCCCATCTGCGAAAACCTTGTAGGCAGCCCAACATCCTTAATGAAATTCTCAAGCGCGATAATTCCCGCGAGAGCTGTTTCCTCCTCGGAGCTTTTGTCGTAAATTCCCCAAACGTTTTTCGCGAACCGCGCGAATTTCCCCAAACCGTCCTTGTAAATGTGACGGTACAAAACGGGGTGAATTACCGCCAATCCCTTGCCGTGATTGCAGTTGGTGTACGCGCCAAGCTGATGCTCGATCTGGTGCGTCTGAAAATCCGTGATCTTGCCTATTTTGAGAATACCGTTTTCCGCCATAGAGCTAGCCCACATCAGTTCGCTGCGCGCGTTATAATTTCCGTGATCGGTTATCAGAACGCGCATATTCCTGATAACGCTGCGCATTACCGCTTCGTTTATATCGTCGGAAAGATTGTTCTCGGACGGCTTGCCGAAATATGTTTCCATTGCGTGACTAAGCGTGTCGAACGCTCCCGAGATCACCTGTTCAAACGGCACGGACATCGTATAGGTCGGGTCGAGGAACGCGAAATCCGCCTGCGCCCCGAAAAGTCCGCACTTTATTTTTTCCGTTTCGTTGGTAATAACAGCGCCCGCGTTCATTTCCGAACCCGTACCCGAAGCCGTAACTACCGCGCCCATGGGAATAAATTCGGTGGGAAATTTCTTTTTTACAATCTCGTTTTCCCAAATATCCTCATCTGTTTTCGCCTGAGCGGAAACTATCTTGCAGCAGTCAATAACCGAACCGCCGCCGACCGCGAGAATAAAATCAACGTTATTTTCACGGGAGATTTTCGCACCCTCTTGGACTTTAGCGTATGTCGGATTGGGCATAATTCCCGAAAATTCCACAACGTTCTTTTCGGCGGAATTCAATATCCCGATGATCTCATCATAAACACCGTTCTTCTTGATTGAACCGCCGCCGTAAGCCAGCATAATGGTGTTAAAGTTTTTCAGCAGACATCCGAGATATTCTTTAATGCCGCCCTTGCCGAAATATACCTTTGTCTTGTTTTCATAGATAAAATTGTTCATAATAATTACTCCTTAATCAAAATTGTTTTTCCCAGAATCTGACCGCATCGTCTACCCAGCCCTCGGCAACCGTTCCCGTGCCTATCCCGAAGCCGTGCCGCAGACCCTCGTAAACGTGGAATTCCGTGTCGATACCGAACGAGCTTATATTATCGAGCCGCGTTTTCATTGTCTGCCAATTCGCTATACCGTCTCTATCGCCCACGCAAACATAGGTCGGCGGGTCATTATCGGAATAGTCGGAAAGCCCCGTGTACTGCATTATAACCGCGCCCGCGTGAGGGAGCGCACGTTCTCCGAAGCCCTCCGTGCCGTCTGAGCCTACCCACGCGGACATTCTCGCGCCCGCCGAGCCGCCCCAAAGCGAGTAACAGTCGGTATCGACTTCAAGCTCGTCGGCGTGATCGAAAATAAACGCGATCGCCCGAGACAAGTCCTCACACGCGGTCTGCGCTCCCGGGCGGTATATCACCGCGAACGCGTTGTAGCCGCGCTTAGAAAGCTCCAGAGCATGCGGAAAGCTGTCCTGCATCGCCCCCACGTACGCAAATCCGCCGCCCGCGCTGCAAACCGCGAATTTTTCTCCCGGAGTTCCCTTAAAGAAAAACAGTCCCGTATCTTCTTTCCGAGGATCGGCGGTCTTTTCGGAATCGGAGTAAATATCGTAGAAGATCACTTCGCCCGATTCCGCGTGAGAACGCATATAATTCGCTATCTCGACGGTTGTGTCGGGGTCGATGTTATTATACCATGTAAGCCGCAGATCGCCGAGCGTATTTCCGCTGTAATATCCCTCGTTCACGGGGAAAATTAGTCTGCCGTAATCGCCGAAAACAGGGTCGTTTATCACGTCCGAAATACGGGTATCACGGCTGTACGGTTCGCTTGTCAGCACGGGTTCGCTCACTTCCTCCTCAATGTCGGACGAAAAGCTTGCTTTGCTTTCCGAGGCGCTTAAAGAATTATCGGACGAGCTTTCCGCAATACCCGAAGAAACATCCGACGTATTTTCGGCAGTGCTCGATAATTTACCGGACGAGCTTTCTGTAATGCTCGAAGAACTTTTGACCGAATTAACGTCCGCGCCGTGGGAAGTCCCCGCATTGCAGCCCGATAAACAGAATATTGCCAATGCCAATGTAATAACACATTTTCTCATTGTCACCGCTCCTTTTCTATATTATAAACAAAAAAGACTTCCGAGGGAAGTCTCTTTTAGTATATCGGTTTATACCTTGAGGTTATAATTGCTCACAAGCCGCTTTTTCAGCTGCTTTCAGGAATTCTTTGACTGTCGGAGACGGCTGCGGCGAGTGCAGCAGCCCATACGGAATACTGTAATCCCAATCCACGGGAATGACCTTCAAAAGCGGGTGTACGTTCGCCCACCCGGGTATCGCGAGCAGAACATCATCGCTGTTTTCACAGCGGTTGAAAATACTCATATTGTAAAAATCGAAATCTATAATGTTGATTTGCTCGTGATTTTTCCATATATCATCACGCAGTCTGTCAACATAGCTGCTCCAATTGCGTTTCATCAAAAGCAGATTTTCCCCGTAAAGATCCTCAAACGAAAGCTTGTCCTTCGCTGCAAGTTTGTGATGTATCGAAACCGCGCAGCAAAACGGTTCGCGAGACAATTCAAGTCCGGCGCATTTCCTGAGATCAAGCATTGCCTCATCGAAAATACCGCCCACTACGTCGATGTTTTTTCCCAGATTACCGAGAATTTCACGAGCGTTTTCGGGAGTGTTCTCGAACGGAATAAGCTCGAATTTTAATTGGGGGCAATATACTTTGATCTTTGCCCACATTCCCATTAAAAGCTGTGCGGGTGTCATCGGAGATGTGCCGATTCGTATCACGTTCACGTCAGACTGCATTGCGTTTTTGGCGCGGATAACAGACGCTTCGCAATATGCGATGATATATTTTGCGTCTTGGTAAAGCGACATTCCCGCTTTTGTAAGCGTCAGTCCTCGGTGCGTTCGCTCGAACAGCTTTACTTCCAACATTCTCTCCAGCAGATTGATTTGCTTTATGACTGCCGTCGGAGTGATAAACATTTCCTCTGCTGCTTTGTTGAAACTGCCCGCGTCGGCTACTTTTATAAACGTATCAAGCTGAGGATTATACATTTTAAACGCCCCTTTCGATAGACTTTATAATATTATAATGTTTTTTCCTTAATTTGTCAATAGCTATTACCCAAAAGTATAAACCGCATAACTTTTTTGAACTTCCCCGCAATTAAAAAATGTATTATAATTATTGATAAGAAAATATTCGAGAGGTGATTTTATGTGTTCTATGGCTAAACGTATAGCGCCCGTACTGCTTGCTTTGGCGATGTGCGGATGCTCCAGCAACACGGCATCCGATAGCGATGTAAACAGCACAGCGTCGTTTGAGAGCGTTCCCGCGGCGAACGAGAGTGAAAGCGTGCTTTATGAAAGCGGCGTTAGCAGCGAAACGGCAGCGAATAACTCAACAGGCATAAATGAAAGCTCAAAAGAAAACAACGACAGCGAAAGCAAATCGAATAGCGTTTTCACAACAAGCTCAAATGAAAGCACTGTTTCGGAAAACAGCTCAAATTCGGACGGGGGTGATGTTATTATCGAAAATGAAATCGGTCTTTCACCGAAAGCTTTCCCTGAAAAATTAGAGGAAATACCTCGCGGATACTTCGATACGGCGCAGGAGCAGGGAACGCTTGTCGATCTCAACTACACGACTTACGAATCCTTTTCTTATGCGGAGAAAACTCAAACTCTTCAAAAAAGAGCCGTAGTGTATTTACCTTACGGTTATGACGAAAACCAAAAATACAACGTATTCTATCTTATGCACGGCGGTTGGAGCAACGAGACGACCACTCTCGGCACTCCCGGAAATCCATCCTCGATGAAAAACGTGCTTGACAACGCAATTGCGGACGGCAAGATACCGCCGCTGATAGTGGTGTGTCCCACTTATAATAACACAAGCGGCGAGGACAGCGCAAGCTACAGCCTTGCGCTTCAGCTCACGCGGAATTATCACAACGAGTTGATAAACGACCTTATCCCCACAGTCGAGGGGAAGTACAGTTCCTACGCGGTAAGCACATCGGCGGAGGACTTGATCGCGGCGCGCGATCACCGCGGGTTCGGCGGATTTTCAATGGGTTCGGTAACGACTTGGCGGACGTTTGAATACTGTCTCGATTATTTCCGCTATTTCGCGCCATCAAGCGGCAGTCTTACAACGGACGGCGGTTATATGGACGATATCGTAAAGAATTCGGGATATGATTGGAATGATTTTTTCCTTGTCACTATGACGGGCACGGAGGATTTTGCAGCTTCGGCATTTGAGCAGCAGATCGAAAATATGCAGAATTACGACAGCTTCCGTTATTCCGACACCGAAAAGGACGGCAACTTAACATTCCGCATTAAAGAGGGATATTCTCACAGCGGAACAGCGGCAATGGAGTATACCTATAATGCGCTGCGGTGGTTCTGGAATACAAATCCGTAATTTCTCGGCGTTGACCAATAGAAAAAATAGTGGTCATTATGATAAACGGAAATTCTCTTTTCTTAATAGGCGGGAAGATCAATGCGGAAATGTATCGATCTTCTTGTTACTATATACCTATGGGTGTTATCCAATATACAAATATGAACTTCCAAACGCGGTTTATATCTGTTATAATATAATTATCGAACTTTAACAGGTGATAGATTTGGCAAAGCAGAAAATGGAGGAAATGGTTATGAGAGACTTTCAATTGAGAAATGACACTAAGCTATTGATGAGGAATGATCCAACAGCAGATCTGAGAGAGCTTATCGGCGGTAAAAGAGTGCTGTTTGTTTACGGCGGCGGTTCGGTCAAAAAGAACGGGTGCTATGATGACGTCAGAAGCTCCGTAACATTCGGCGGCAAGCTGTTTGAATTGGGCAGAGCCTCACGTGAGCTGTCAGTTATTGAAACGGGCATTCGGCTCGTAAAAGAGCAGAAGATCGAAATGATCATAGGCGCTGGCGGCGCAAGTGTTATGGATGCTGCAAAGCTCATTGCCTTCGGCTCATTCCATGAGGACGATCTGTGGGATTACATTAA
>DKXD01000104.1 GCA_002492075.1 Ruminococcaceae bacterium UBA7135 | reverse complement strand
TTCGCGCTCCGTTCGCTAGCCGAGTGACTTTGTGCATTCTCCGCTCGCTTTGCTCGCTGCGACTGCGCAAAGTCGCTCGCTTTCGCAAATTTCACACGCTGAAGTCACGCTGCGTATAATCGAAGCGCGATTTTACACGATATCGTAACGCTGCCGTGTATCCAAATATACAAAGCTGTACCGTTCGACAACTCTCAACCGGCAACTACTCTCTAACCGCATTCTCAATTATATTTTATCAATTAACCTCATCGTTGTCATCGTCATCGGCGAGCTTTGCCTTAACACCGCCGCTTGATTCGTTTTTAATAGGTTCTGTTTCCATGGTCAGCCCTCTTATTCTGTGCACCGAAAGCCGAATTATTATCGCAATGATCACCGCGTCCAGAATGACCTGTACGCTGAACAGGCTGACCTTGTTGAACATCATTCGCTGTTGGAAGATGTACATAATATCGAACACGCCCAACAGCAGCGGCAGCTTGCACAGCGATACCGCGAACGCGTACCAGTCGTAGACGCTTTGCGCGTTTTGCTTTGTGATGTTGTATTTCGCGAATTTGTGGTTTTTAAGTACCAGTATAAGATACGCCGCGAAAATTCCCAAAACAAGCGCGGGGAAAATCCACGCGAAATATTGCCGGTACGTCAGCGAATAACGATATTCGTTTACTATTTCTTCAACGTTTTTGTTTCCCATGAGAATCATTGCTCTCCTGTATGCCGGGAAAAAATTCAAGGTGGCGTTCACTATCAAAAACGCTATGGCAAAGCTTATAACATCGCTTATTATCCGCGCGAGCTTATAGCTGTGTTTTACCGGGTATTTGCTTATTTTCATAAAATGTTCCTTTAAATTGCTTGCCGTTATCCGTTTGCGGCGAACAGCAAAATTATTGTTTTCGCTTATATTTTGGTGATGTCTACCATTTCGACGTCGTTTATTGAGCGGCGTGACTCAAGGCAGTCCAGCAGCGCGTTTGCCGTATCAATGGCGGTAAGGCAGACTATCGAGCGCTCCACCGCCTTGCGTCTCATTTTTACGGAATCGAGAGACGGCTTGCGACCCGTTTCCGAAGTGGAAACAACGTAGTTTATAGCACCGCTTTCCAAAAGAGTGATAACGTTCGGCTCTTTGAGCTCATGAATACGGTAAACGTGAGTTGCGGCTATCATATTGCGGTTGAGTATGGAAGCCGTTCCAGCCGTAGCGTATATCTTGAAACCAAGCTCCTCAAAGCGGCTTGCTATTTCGATGACCTCGTTCTTATCTTGATCTCTTACGGAGATGATAACGCCTTTACTTTCCTTGTCAGTGCTGAATTTGTATCCTGCTGCCGTAAGCCCTTTGAACAGCGCGTCACCGAACGTTTTTGCAATACCGAGACACTCGCCCGTAGACTTCATCTCCGGACCGAGCTGGTTATCCACATCGTGCAGCTTCTCAAAAGAGAACACGGGAACCTTGACCGCGACATATGGGCTTTCGGGATAAAGACCGCTCTTGTATCCCATATCCTTCAGCTTTTTGCCGAGGATTATCTTCGTAGCTAAGTCCACCATGGGAACGCCCGTTACCTTTGAGATGTACGGCACCGTGCGCGACGAGCGCGGGTTTACTTCTATTACATAAACCTCGTGATTGTAAACGACATACTGTATGTTCACAAGACCAATGACGTGTAGCGCCTTTGCGAGTTTCTCGGTGTAGTCGATTATAACGTTTTTGATGTGATGCGAGAGGTTTTGGCAGGGGTAAATGGAGATGCTGTCGCCGCTGTGTATTCCCGCACGTTCAACGTGTTCCATAATGCCGGGGATAACAAAGTCCTCGCCGTCGCAGATGGCGTCCACCTCGACCTCGGTGCCCATCATGTATTTGTCGATAAGCACGGGATTTTCGAGTTTTGTTGCGGTGATTATGTTCATATATTCCTCAACGTCCGCGTCGCAGTGCGCTATTATCATATTCTGTCCGCCCAGAACGTATGACGGGCGCAGAAGTACGGGATAACCAAGCTCGTTTGCGGCTTTCACCGCCTGTTCGGTCGTGAATACGGTTTCACCCTTTGGTCGCGGAATACCGCATTTTTCCAAAAGCTCGTCAAACAGCTCTCTGTCCTCCGCGGCGTCGATATCGGCGGCTTGTGTGCCGAGTATGCGCACGCCAAGCTCCGTGAGGTGCTTCGTGAGCGAGATAGCCGTCTGTCCGCCGAACTGAACCACGCAGCCGTAGGGCTTTTCGGTAGCTATGAGCGATTCAACGTCCTCTCTCGTCAGCGGGTCGAAATAAAGGCGCGTTCCTGTATCGAAGTCCGTGGAGACGGTCTCGGGGTTGTTGTTGCAGATTATCGCCTCGCAGCCCTCTTCCTTAAGTGTCCACACGCAGTGAACGGAGCAGTAGTCGAACTCTATGCCCTGTCCTATGCGGATAGGTCCCGAACCGAAAACTATGACCTTTTTCTTGTCCGTCGGGTGAGCGTTTATAAACTCCTCCGCTTCGTTTTCCTCGTCGAACGTGTTGTAGAAATACGGCGTTTCGGCGGAGAACTCCGCCGCGCAGGTATCTACCATTTTATATACGGCAAGGCGGCGCTCTATTCCCTTATCGGCAAGCTTTTGCCCCGAAATGCGCTCGATAGTGCTGTCGAGGTAGCAGTACTTCTTAGCTATGTTGTATTTTTCCTGTGTTAGCTCGCCCTCGGCAAGCTGCTTTTCAAGCTGTACAAGGTTGTTTAGCTTGGAAATGAACCACTTGTCTATTTTGGTAATATCGTGAATAGTGTCAACGGAAATGCCGCGCTTCAATGCTTCAAACACGCAGAACGAGCGGTCGGTGTCCACGTCCTCCAGTTTTTTCAGCACTTCCTCGTCCGAAAGCAGCGTGAACTCCTTTTTCGTCATCGTATCCATTTTCAGTTCGATAGAACGCACGGCTTTCATCATTCCCGCCTCGAACGAGGGCGCTATCGCCATTATCTCACCCGTTGCCTTCATCTGTGTGCCGAGCGTTTTCTTCGCGTAAACAAACTTATCGAACGGCCATTTCGGGAACTTCACTACAAGATAATCCAGCGCCGGTTCAAAGCAAGCGTAGGTCTTGCCCGTAACTTGGTTTACTATCTCGTCAAGCGTGTAGCCTACCGCAATTCTCGCCGCGACTTTCGCTATCGGATATCCCGTAGCCTTGGAAGCCAGCGCGGACGAACGCGAAACACGCGGATTTACTTCAATTACCGCATAATCGAAGCTGTCGGGCTTGAGCGCGAATTGACAGTTGCAGCCGCCCTCCACTTTAAGAGCCTGAATTATATCCAGAGCGGCGGTGCGGAGCATCTGATATTCCTTGTCCGCAAGCGTAACGCAGGGCGCGACAACTATGCTGTCGCCCGTGTGAACGCCGACGGGGTCGAAGTTTTCCATAGAGCAGACAGTGATAACGTTGCCCTTGCGGTCGCGCATAACCTCAAACTCTATCTCTTTCCAGCCCGAAATGCACTTCTCGACAAGAATTTGCGTGATGGGCGAGAGCCGCAAGCCGTTTGTCGCGATCTCGTGAAGCTCTTCACGGGTTTCGGCGATACCGCCGCCCGTGCCGCCCAAAGTGAACGCGGGGCGCACTATAACGGGATAACCTATTTCCTCTGCAAACGCCATCGCGCTGTCGATATCCTCGACTACTTTTGACGG
Source organism: Ruminococcaceae bacterium UBA7135 (assembly GCA_002492075.1). GTDB lineage: Bacteria > Bacillota > Clostridia > Oscillospirales > Ruminococcaceae > CAG-115. The sequence continues at coordinate 1,599 of DKXD01000104.1, read as the reverse complement.
TATGCACGGCTGACCTATCGCTTCCATAGTGTCCTTAAACGCCTGTCTGTCCTCTGCCTTATGGATCGTTTCGGGGTTAGAGCCAAGCAGCTTTACGCCATGCTCCTCCAAAAATCCGCTCTCGGCAAGCTGCATAGAGAGCGTGAGCGCGGTCTGCCCGCCGAGGTTCGATACAACACTGTCGGGCTTTTCTATCTCGATAACTCGTTTTACAACGTCTAAGGTCAGCGGCTCTATGTATATTTTGTCCGCCATGTGCTTGTCTGTCATAATGGTCGCGGGGTTGGAGTTTATCAGCACGACCTCCAAGCCCTCTTGTTTAAGAGCGCGGCAAGCCTGTGTTCCCGCATAGTCAAACTCGGCTGCCTGTCCTATAACGATAGGTCCCGAACCTATTACCAATACTTTTTTTATATCATTTCTTAACGGCATTGCCTGTTATCCTCCATCAGCTTTATAAACTCGTCGAACAAATACGATGTATCATGCGGACCTCCGCAAGCTTCGGGGTGGAACTGCACCGTAAACGCGGGCGCGTTTGTGTAGCGCACGCCCTCGCAGGTGCCGTCGTTGCCGTTTATGTGAGAGACCTCGCCTGCTTCGCTTGGAACGCTCTCTCCGATGACCGCGTAGCCGTGGTTTTGCGAGGTGATGAACGTTTTATCCAGCGCTATATCCTTTACTGGCTGATTTCCGCCGCGATGACCGTATTTCAGCTTCTCGGTTTTCGCGCCGTTCGCGAGCGCCAGAAGCTGATGTCCCAAGCATATTCCGAATGTAGGTATTTGTGCCGGAATAAGCTCGCGGAGCGTCTGTATCGACAGAACGTTATCCGCGGGGTCGCCCGGTCCGTTTGAGAGCATTATGCCGTCGGGGTTCAAAGTCTTTATTTCCTCCGGGGACGCGTTATACGGCATTACCGTAACATTGCAGCCGCGCTTTACAAGCTCTCGGCGAATATTGAACTTATATCCGTAATCCATTAAAACAACGTTGAATTTCGGGTTTTCGGCGGGGAAAAACTCTTTTTCCTTAACGGATACCTTTGATACGACCTCGCCGACCTTATACGCGCGTATCTTCTCCAAAAGCTCGTCCCTGTTATAATCACCCGAAACGATAGCTCCGTTCATAACACCGCTTTCTCGGATTATTCTTGTAAGTCTGCGAGTATCTATGTCGCAGATCCCCACTATATTCAGGCTTTTCAGGTAATCGTCAAGACAGCCCTCGCAGCGGAAATTGCTCGGCTCTTCACAGTATTCGCGCACTATGTAACCCGAAACCGCGCTGCCTCGGCTTTCGGGGTCTGTTTTGTTCACTCCGTAGTTGCCGATAAGCGGGAACGTCTGCGTGACTATCTGCCCACAATAGCTTGGGTCTGTAAGCGTTTCCTGATAGCCCGTCATGGCGGTGGTGAACACTATTTCTCCTATCGTGTCGCCCTCCGCGCCGAACCCGCGCCCGTGGAACTCCGTACCGTCGGCAAGTACCAAAGCCGCTTTTCTTTTGTTCTCAAAAATCATTTTATTGTTTCTCCTTAATTTTGCCCTTTACTAATTTCTCGTTAAAAGCAGACACATTTTTTATTTTCTCTCG
>DKXD01000200.1:1177-20091 GCA_002492075.1 Ruminococcaceae bacterium UBA7135 | reverse complement strand
CTTTCGCAAATTTTATGCGCCGCCACAACGTTGCAGATTTTCAAATGTTCCTGTAAGCTAAACTATAATTTGTCTTAATTCTTATTCGATAACAATGACGTCTCCGCTGTGTATCTCCTCGTCAAGACGCGCTATCTTTCCGTTGACGGTAATGGTTTGGGCGCTTGCGAGCAGTTCGGTGGGGTTGTCGGAGAAAGCGGCGGCAACATCAAGGAATATCGGCGCGCTGCCGTCTTCACGCGCGGGGAACTCGGCTTCAATGCCGTTTACCGTTATCAGCCGCCCCGGCGTTTTCGGAGGCTCTGATTTTTCCGATTCCGTTGGGGGAACGGTTTCGCGGGTCTCTGTATGTTCTTCGGCGGGTATGGGGTTTTCGGCGGATATTATGTCGCCGCTTTGCAGCAGCACCTCGTTTGAAACGCGCTTGTCATTGAGCAAAACGCTTTCCGTGACATTATGCTGCGCCAGCAGTTTTCCAAGCGTTTCCGTTTCCACGAATTCCACCTCGTCGCCGTCCCAGATACGACGGTCGGCTATCGTTTCTCTGCCGTTGATGAGTATGTACCGCCCCGCGCGGCGTTTCTTGCCAAGAAGCGTCACTGTGCAGGAGCGCACCGTTGTCATATCAAAATAATCCGAAAGCCGCGCCGCGCCGTCCGCGCCCTTTTCGGCGGGAGTTATCACTACCTCGTCGCCTTTGGTGACGACGGTATTAAGCGAGGCGGGTTCGCCGTTTACCATGATCTCGGAGGGCTTTGCGGGTTCTCCGCGCAGCGTTATTTTCTCACCCGATATCGTGAACGAAATAGTCTTGCCTGTGGACGATATCATATCCTCGGGCTTTATTTTCGCGAAGCTCATAAGCTCGAATACCGTAAGGCGATTTGTGTCTAAAGTGCGCAGCTTCTTGCCGTTTACGGTTATTGTTGTAAAGTCGTAGCTTACACCCTCGCCCGAGCTTAACGCGATACCGAACGGCGTTGTGTGCTCGGCGCCGATTATAAGGTCTTCGGGAGCAATAATTCCGCGAAGCAGCTCGCGCCGCCCCGTTATCACCCTTGTCGGATCAAGTCCCAGCTCTTCGGCAACAAGCGCCGCAAGCCCCTCAAGCTTGCTGCCGCCGCCTACGAGGAACACCGCCTGCGGCGGTTTGGCGTTCGCCGAGAGTATCTCGTTTGCGATGACCTTGGCAAGGTCATGCTCCACAGGCGATATCAGCGTCATTACCTGTTCATGAGTTATTTTACATTCCGTAAGCAGAATATTCTTGTATGGTATTTCCTTTTCCGTGCTTGTTTTGATGGCTTCGGCGGTGTTAAAATCAACAAGCAGCTCTTTCATTATCGTTTCGGTTATCTCGTCGCCCGCGGTGGTCGCCATTCCGTAAGCGATTACGCTTCCGTCTCTCGATACCGCGACGTCGGAGGTGCCCGCGCCTATATCGCACAGCGCAAGATTTATCAGGCGCAGTTCGGGCGGAATCACGGCGCTCATTGCGGCGATAGGTTCAAGCGTTAGGCGCGAGACTTCAAGCCCCGCGTTGTCCACGGCTGTGCAAAGGCTTTCAACAACATAAGCGGGGAGATATGCCGCGATGATGTCCGTGGTCAGACGTTCGCCGCGGTGCCCCTCGGGCTTCTGTACCTTAAATCCGTCCAGCGAGCGTGATATGACGCTGTGACCGACGCAGTAGAACGCTGCGTTGTCGTTGGTCTGCATAAAGCTTTCGCAGGTGCGCCGAACCGCGTCAAGCTCCGTTGCTTTCAGCGCTTCCGGAGTGATTATCTTGTCTTTTGGCAGCTTGTACTCCCATGAGGCGCGAAGAGTTTTCAGAGCTCTTCCCGCCGCCGCTATGCACGTCTTTTGCAGCGATATGCCTTGGCGGTTTTCCAGTTCGCGCTTAACGCGTTTGATGTCCAATGATACCGACTGTATATCTTCGATCTGACCGTCCGCCATTGAACGCTTTTCGTGAGCAACGGTGACCATATCGATGATACGACAGCCCTGCGGCGTTTTCTTTGCAAGCACGCCGACGACTGTGCGCGTTCCGATATCCAGCGCAAAAATGACGTCGCCTTGCGGCTCCTTTTTGGCAGAGGTTTTCTTCGCGGCGCCCGGCTTTGACGTGTTGCTCGTTTTTTTTGCGGTGTTCTGTTTCTTTTCGTCCATGATCTTTCTCCGTTAGGCTAAATTAAAGTTCTTGAAAGCGGCGGATATGCAGCGAAAGTGTACGTTTTTCGTTCTGCTCGCTTGCGTGAAGGTCTTCTTCAAATGTTTCCATAATAATTCCTTTCGGCGGCTTATTTTTGCCGAAACTGCGTTAGTCTTTAATTTTCAGTACTTTGCGAAGTTCTTTTTCGGCGGAGTTCTTCATAACTACCAGCAAAACATCTCCGCTTAACAGCATGGTGCCGCCGCGCGGGATTATCGTTCTGTCGCCGCGCGAGATACAGGCGATGTTGCAGGTGTTCGGCAGTTCCAGCTGCGAGAGCGCCTTGCCCTCCAACGCGTATTTTTCGGGCAGCGTTATCTCAACGATCGACGCGTCCTCGCCGTCTAATTGGAGTACCTTTTTCATTGCGGAAAGATCTACCTCGTGCTCCAGAAGCTGAATGATGTTGTCCGTAGCCGAGATAACTATATCTACGCCCAGCGTACTGAGCGCTTCGGCGTTTTTGGGGTTGTTTACCCTGGCGATGGTCTTTGCCGCGCCGAATTTGCTTTTGGCGATTTGACAGCTTACAAGGTTGCTCTCGTCCTTGCCCATGACCGCAATAACGCAGTCGGCTTTGTCCGCGCCCGCCGCTTCAAGAGCTTCAACGGTCGTGCCGTTGCCGCATATTATCTCCGCGTCCAGATTGTTGGCGCAGTAGCGGCTCTGTTCCCTGTCTTGTTCGATCATCGTTACCGAGTAGCCGCGCTCCGACAGTGCTTTCGCCAGATAAAACCCGATTTTGCCGCCGCCTATGATTACAGCCTTCATAAGTCCTCCCGAAAAAATAGAAATATGCTCCGTTTTTCTTAGTTCGCCGCGCGGAAAACGTTTGCCCTGTGTGCACGCTCACTCGCCGTAGCCGATCTTCAAAGTGTTGCCGTCAACCGCAATTCCTTTGCTGAGAGTAATGGGCAGCTTCTGCTCGGCGGAAAATCCTATGGTCTCTCCGTTTTTGAGAATAACGTCCTCACCGACAACATAGCCGACTATATCCAGTAAAAAGGAGCGTATTTTGTTTAGATCGGCGCTTTCGCGCGGAACGTAAACTTCCATTTCTTCTTTTCCCAAACGCCGCATACCATAAGTATAACAGCCGATCTCTTTTTCATTGCCGAATATCCCGAACCATACCCAGTTGAGCAGCGGAAGTTCGCCGTTCTTTAAAGGCTCGCAGAAAGCAAGGTACATTTCGGGCGGGAACACCGCGCCCTCGTTGTAGAAGGCTATCGCGTTCTCCTGTTTCATAGCGGCAGCGGCGAGCTTTACGAAAAGCTTGCCTTTTGCGATTATGTCGTAATCGCCGAGAACGCTGATGATAAGATGCGCCTCGTGCGTTTTGACGATATCGACGCCGTCTTTCCACATATAGTTGCCCTGCGCCCAGTATTCCGCTTCGCCGTTGGGTACGGGCATATTCATAAAGCCTATCATAGCGGTCATTCCGTCGATATTTGCATAGATAAGCTCGTCTTCGTTTTCGGGGTCATCGTGTTCATCTTCCACGATATCAACGCCCCACAGCTCCTTGAAATCGGAAATGTATTGCTCCTTATCCCACTCGGGCAGGCCTAACAGAGCGAAGCCCAAAAAGCCGCCGGCGGTTTTTTCGCTGTCGTTCTGAGGTGATGTGTGGTGCTCTTCTTTTTTTCCTCTTTTAAAAAATCCCATAATTACTCCTTTTGCATGTCGCGTTGATCTTTTATCTTCAGCACCTTGCGAAGCTCTTTTTCGCCGCCGCAAAAGCGCTTACGATCTCTTTGCGAATACCAGCTTGTCGCCGTTTTCAAAGGAAAGCTCCTGACTGCGGTACATAATAAACCCGCCGTTTTTTCGGATAACGCCGAAAAGCATTTCCTCGTCCTCGTATCCTATGTCGTTCGGAGTGCTTCCGATAAATTCTTCGGGAACGTCAATGGTCGAGAAATGAACGGTATAGTTTTCAAAGTTTACCTCAATGCCCGCGTCAGGCTCGTCAATAGCCGCGCAAGCCGCCATAACGGTGAGCTTAGTAGGGCAGATAACGCTAACTCCCAAGTCCTCGAATACCTCGCCCTTTCCGATGTCGATTATCCGCGCGAATATCTTCGGCACATTGAACTGCGCCCGAGCAAGCTGAGATACCATAATGTTCATATCGTCGTCATCGGTAACGGCAAACAGCGCGTCGCACGTTCCTATGCCCGCGCGTTTGAGTATGTCGGCGTCTATCGGCACGCCTGTTGTAGTGAACCCGCCGAATTCCGATGAAAGCGCCTCAAAGCGTTCGGAATTCTTGTCGATAACGGAAATATCATGCCCGCGCGCGTCAAGAGTGTTCGCCAAAGCCGCGCCGACTTTTCCACAGCCGATAACCAGTATATTCATAGTTTCGCACCTCTTCCGATACAAAAATCAAAAAGCCGTTTTCCGCGGTTATTTCCCGACGCAAAAGCGCTTGAACACTTCGCTTATCACCTCGTCGGAAACGCTCTTTCCCGAAAGTTCGTATATCGCGCTTAAAGCGTATTCAAGCTGTACGCCGATAACGTCCGGAGTGACCCCCGCCGCTGTCGCCGAAAGCGCCTTTTCAACGGCGTCGGCGGCTTTGATGACGCACGAGCGCTGCCTTTCATTGGCGATAAATCCCGCGGACGCGTCCAGCTTGTCAAGGTCGAGCCTTGTTGTTATCTCTCTGCCGAGCCGTTCCGCGAAATCCTCGTCCTTGGCGGAAACGACAAGCGGTTCGCCAAGCTTGCGTTCCACCTCGGAGATATCAAGCGTGATATTCAGATCGCTTTTGTTGACTATCGGGATAACGTTCTTGCCTTTAAGCCGCGTAAACAAGCGCCTGTCCTCCTCGGAAAGCTCTCGTGAGCCGTCAAATACCGCAAGCACGATATCCGCGTTTTCAAGCTTTTGCAGCATTATCTCAACGCCGATCCTCTCCACCTCATCGTCCGTTTCGCGAATACCCGCGCAGTCCGATAAAAGCAGCACCGCGCCGCCGAGATTTACCGTTTCTTCAACGATATCGCGCGTCGTTCCAGCAATGTCGCTTACAATGCTGCGCTGAACTCCGCTGAGAGCGTTCATTATCGTGGATTTTCCGACGTTGGGCTTTCCGACTATCGCGCAGGAAATTCCGTCGCGTATCATGCGCCCCCTGTCGTACCCCGAAAGAAGCTCGTCAAGCTCCGATTTAATGCCGCCGAGCCGCTCCTTAAGCCATTCTTCGGTAACAACGGGGGTATCGTCCTCGGGGTAGTCTATCCAAGCGGATATCTGCGCGGAAACGTCCATGATTTTCTCGGAAATGCGTTCCGCGCAGCGGTACATCGCGCCCTCGCGCTGACTGTTCGAGCAGGAGAGCATTTGCTCTCCCTGTGCCGAAATAAGATCGGCGACCGCCTCTGCCTGCGTCAGCGACATCTTGCCGTTGAGCAGCGCGCGTTTCGTAAATTCGCCCGCCGCCGCCGCTTCCGCGCCGGCTTTAAGGCAAGCCGTCATAACCCGCCGCGTGACATAGATACCGCCGTGACAGGATATCTCGCAAACGTCCTCGCCCGTGTAGGAGTGCGGCGCTCTGAATACGAGCAGAACTCCATCGTCCAGACGCTCCGCGCCGTCGTATATCTTGCCGTAAGCGGCGGTGTAGCCTTTCATTTCGCAAACGGCTCTTCCCGAAACGGGCTTGAAAACCTTTTCCGCCACGTCAAACGCCCGCTCTCCCGAAATACGCACGACGGATATTCCTCCGACGGCGGCGGGAGTCGCTATGGCGCATACCGTGGAGTTTATCGAGTTTTCGGACAACGTGTTCACCGCCTTTGTCTCATTTTTTCTTCCCGAACAGTTTCCCGAAAAAGCCCTTTTTCTCGGTCGTTTCGGCGGACTTGTCGCTTTCGCCGCTTTTTTGGGAATTATCATCGTTCAGCTTTGCGGCGGCGCTTTCATAGTCGTCCGATAACATGCCCATAAGTACGGGCTTCGCTTTGAATTCCTCGCCTATATCGTTCAGCAGATAAGTGTAGGTTCGCGTCGGCTTGTCTATCTCGTAATCGGAGAGCTTTTCGCATTTCAGAACATCGCGGAGCTTTTCCTCCATGCGCTCGGCAATGGAAGCCGCCGCGCTTTCGTAGTACTCCTCACACGCGATGTTATATTCCTCCGCCGGGTTGCGCCCCGCTATCTGAGTGAGGTGTATCCCCTCGCGCAGATACGTCGTGTAGTCCAGATAGTCGCTCCAGAACTCGTTCAGCAAAGCTGCCAGAACTCGGTTTTGCAGAATTTGCAGTTCATCTTCGGGGAACTTTTCAAGCGCCTTTTCGTACAGCGCCGTCTTTTGCCAGAATTCGCTGCTGTAAGAACCGTTAAGCAGCGAGTTTCGGCGTTTGAACGTGATGTCGCGGTGCTTTTCGCCTATCATCGTGTATTTCATAAGCTGAACGCGGTCCTCGAATGCGTTGTTTTCCGATATACGCTGAACGCGCTCCGCTTCGCGCAAAAGCACCTTGTCGTCAAGAACACCCTTGGTTTTTTCGGACGGATAGTGCCGCCCCGCCAGACCTTTTAGGTTATTGTTCAGCAGAATGGGGTCGTCCAGCGCCGCGAACGCACGGCTTTCGCCAACATCTCCCTGTCTTCCCGCTCTTCCGCGCAGCTGCATCGTGATACGCGAGCTTTCGCGCGGCGAGGTGGAAAGCACAAGCAAGCCGCCGACGCTCACCACAAAATCCTTGTCATGACAGTCCGCGCCGCCCAGCTTTATATCAACGCCCCGCCCCGCCATATTGGTGGAGATCGTGACCGTGCCGCGTTCGCCCGCCTTTGCGATTATCTCCGCTTCCTCAAAGTCGTTTTTCGCGTTTAATACGTTGCATTTTATCCCTGCTTTTTCGAGATCGGCGGCAATGCTTTCGCTTTCCGAGATGCTCTCGCTGCCCACAAGCACGGGGCGCTTGATATCCGCCGCTTCTTTTATTGCCGCAAGTATCGCTTTGCGCTTTTCCGCACCGTCATAATACAGCTCAAGCGGGTGGTCGATACGCGCCACGGGAAGTCTTGTCGGGATCACCTCGGTGAGTATGCCGTATATCTTCTCGAATTCCTCGCGAGACTGCTCCGCCGTGCCTGTCATTCCCGAGAGCTTGCGGTACAGCCGAGCGTAGTATTGCAGCGCGATACTGCCCATTATTCTGCCGCGCGAGGATATCTTCAAGCCGTGCTTTGCTTCCACGGCGCTTTGAAGATCGCCGGGGAAAACGCGTCCCGGCGCGGCTCTGCCCGTAAATTCGTCTATCAGAACGATATTTCCGTCCTTTAGGATATAGTCCTTGTCCTCTTTGAGTATCTCCCGCGCCTTGATACACGCGCAAACCTTTGCAAGCAAGTCCTCGCTGCCGACGGCGTACATATCGCGTCCGAAAATCTTCTCGGCTTTGTCCGCGCCCGCGTCGGTGAGATAGGCGTTTTGCGATTCCTCGTCAACGCTGAAACAGCCCTCACCGAGAGCCGCCGCTTTTTCATATATCTCGTCCATGCCGCCGTTTTCGTGTACAGCAACATCGCCCGCAATCACAAGCGGGATACGCGCCTCGTCTATAAGGATACTGTCAGCCTCGTCTACTATCGCGAAGTTCAGCTCCTCCGGGAAATACGGTTCCTCGTCAAACAGCACAAAGCTTCTCAGATAGTCGAAGCCCGTTTCCTTTATCGTGCAGTAAAGCACCTGACGCTTGTAAAGCTCGCGGCGTTCTTCTTTCGGAGTGGTCTCGGTTATGCACCCCACCGAAACGCCCGCAGCGTCGTATATCGGCTTCATCCAGTTATAATCGCGCTTGGCGAGATAATCATTGAACGTAAGAATGTGAGTAAGCCCGCCGTTCACCAGAGCTTCCGTGCACGCCGCAAACACGGCGCAGAGCGTTTTGCCCTCGCCTGTCTGCATTTGCACCATTTTACCTTTAGTCAGTGCCAGTGCCGCCGCCAGCTGCTCATCGAACGGCGTTATATCAAGCTCTTTTTGCGCCGCGAGAAAACAGCGCGCGAAAACCTCTTCAAGAGTATTTCCGCTGCATTCGGCGCTTTCCGCAAGCGCCTTTATTTTTTCGATTTCCGTTGACATTTATCTTCTCCAAGCGTTTCTCTTTGCCTTATTGATTATATAGAGCAGCTCTGAGCCTCGATTTTCGAGCCATCTCGTTACCGTGCGCGTTGTCTGCCCGTTTTTCGACATCTCACACAGTCTCTCGAAGCTTACCCATTTCGCCGCGCATACCTCGATATCCTGAAGCCTCAGCTCGGAAAGCGGCACATCCTTTATCAGAACATAAAAATCTCGCAGCATACCGTCGGTGGTCAGTGTCCATTCAAGGGAAAGCTCGTTTTCGCCCGCCGTTATGCCGGTTTCCTCATACAATTCGCGGATAGCGGCTTCTTTGCCCGATTCCCCGGCGACGGCGCACCCGCCCGAACATTCCCACTTGCCGCCGCTGGTCTTTTCGGGAACGCGCTGGGTTAGGAGGATCTCGCCGCGGTGATTTATCGTCATGACCTGCACGACAATGTGATATTCTCCCCGCGGTACGGGAGCGCCCCGCATGATCTTTCTGCCGAGCGGCTTTCCCGTCGCGGTGTAGAGGTCAAAAAATTCCATTATATGCTTTCCGCTCCGTTTTTAAGATTCTTATCGATAAGATCCCAGCGCTGCTTTACGCAGTCAACAGAACGATGCGGATCCTCGGGAGTGTTGAACGTGTAGTCCATAAGTTTTTCTATAGTCGTGGAGGCGACGTGCAGTCTTGTGTCGGAGGACGCGTAATAGATATAAACGTTGTCGCCCTTAACTATGCAGCCGTTGGTAAAGCAGACGTTGGAAACGTCGCCGACGCGCTCAAAGCCGTGCGGAGCGATAAACAATCCGCTTGGTGAAGCGATAAGCTTGGACGGGTCTTTAAGGTCGGTCGCGAATACATAGATAACGTAGCGCAAGCCCGCCGCGGTGTTGCGAACGCCGTGCGCGATGTGTATCCAGCCCTTCGGCGTTTTTATCGGAACAGCGCCCGCGCCGTTCTTTACCTCGGTGAGAGTGTGGTAAATTCTCGGCGAAATGACGGTCTCCTCGGTGCAAAGCTCCGGGTGAGTGATGTCCTCACAAAGCGCGAAGCATACTCCGCCGCCACTGCCCGTTTGAATAAAGTCGTCTTGCGGGCGGGTGTAGAACGCGTACTTGCCGTCAACGAATTCGGGGTGCAGACAGCAGTTTCTTTGCTGCGGCGATTTGGAGATAAGATTCGGCAGGCGTTCCCAGTTCATCAGGTCTTTTGTGCGGACGATACCCGCTTGGGCTACCGCCGCAGAGAGGTCGTTGGAAGAGGTGTCCTTGCTTTCGGAGCAGAACACGCCGTAAATCCAGCCGTCCTCATGTTGCGTTACGCGCATATCGTAAACGTTTGTCTCCTCGGGGCAGGTATCGGGGAGGAGTATCGGGTAATCGCGGAATTTGAAGCCCTCGGTAGGCTTATCGCTCTCCGCTACGGCGAAGAAGCTCTTTCTGTCTGAGCCTTCCACACGCGCGATAAGGCAGTACTTGCCGTTAAAATAGATCGCGCCCGAGTTCATAACGGCGTTCACGCCCAGTCTTTCCTGAAGATTTGGATTGTCGTCATAGCAAAGGTCGTATCTCCACAGAATGGGTGCGTGGGCGGCGGTGAGAACGGGGTGCTCGTAACGGTCATAAATGCCGTTATAGAAGCTCTCTTTCTTGGGGTTGGGGCGGTCGATGAGAAGCTTCTGGCGGTGTTTAAGAACGGCAAGCTGCTCGTTCCATTGTTCTTTTGTGAGTGACATAGCAAAAAGTCCTTTCAAAAATAATATATCATTTATATTATACCACATAACCGAGCAAATTGCAAGTGCTATTTGACGGCGCGGCGTTTTGCGAAGAAAGAAAAAATCGAATAGTCTTCAGTTTGTAGATAAAGTGTGTTTTTCAGACTGTCGAGAAGTCCTCAGATACGAGGAAGGCGCACCGCGGCTAGCCTTAATGGCTGCCGCGAGTGCGTCTGACGAAGTAGATGAGGGTTTATCGACGGTCTGTAGTCTTATCGGTCGGCGGCAGGAATATTTTTCGCGGTTATGCGCAAGATAGTTATGGCGGGATTTTTGCGAATACTTCTTGACAAACGAGCGTCGGCGTGTTATAATTAAGTTAGCCTAATCTAACTCGCTGGCAGCGGCGAGCTGCAAAACATGTCTGTGTTAGCCAAAACTAACCGAATGGAACGGAGGAAACTATGAGCGAAGAACAGATCATACGCAACTGCTCGCCGACGCTGGCGGGCTTGAAAACGGGCAGCCTTTTTGCGGCGGAGTTTGCGGACAAGGGCGAGCGTGTTGAAACTCTGCGGGGCTGGAACGCAATGCTGCTCAAAAAGGGCTTGCGGGCAATGCCGCTGGGGGAGAAAAAGGGGCGGACGCTGGTGTATATCTATCGGATATCGCGATTGAACCGCGATCTGCAAGACCCCGCCGCCCGCCTTATCCTGAATCGGCGCGGCTATGACTGTGACCGCCCGGAGCTATGCATAGTCCGTCTTGCAAAGCGAATAGAACGCGGCGCGGAATTTCCGCACGAAATAGGTCTGTTTCTCGGCTATCCGCCGGAAGATGTAAGCGGATTTATTTATGGAAAGAAGTGCAAAATGACGGGAGCATGGAAAGTATACGGCGATGAAGCGAGCGCCGAAAGGATGTTTGCGCGGTACAAAAAATGCTCCCGCATTTACGGGGAGCTGTACTCTTCCGGGCACTCGGTGGAGCGGCTTACGGTGGCGGGATAAGCGAAGCCGGACGGAACGGCGCCGATGAGATATGAGGCGATAAGTCCGAAGTTTGTAAACGGTACAACAGCGCGGAGCTTGAAGCGAATTGTTTTATAGCCGTGCTGTGCGCATATTGCAAAAGACGGTTTTAGGGGAGCTTGAAGAAACTCCCCTGTTTACTTATATGGCATTTTGCTGTCGGTCAGCCCTAAGATATAGTCCACGCTCACACCGTAGTGCTGCGCCAATTTTATAAGCACCTCAGTCGGTATGTCAAGATCGCCGCGCTCGTAGTTGCTGTATACGCGCTGACTGCACCCAAGTATTTCGGCAAGCTCCCGCTGTTTGAGATCGCTGTCCTCGCGGAGATCGCGTATTCTCCTATAAAAATGTGTTGTCATTCGGTCTGTCCCCTTATTTAATTATACAATAATTAAAAAAACCTATTGACTTTTAGCGGGAAATCCGCTATAATATACTTGTGTTCGGCAAGCGGCGCTGTTCGGCATAATGTACATCGGTTTGCGCTGCCGCCGTTAAGGAACTGCTGATTAAATTGTTTTTATACTAACAAATGCCGTATTTATGCGGTTTTCCCCGCCGGAGGCGGGGAAAACCGTCATTAAATCAGTGTTTCCTTAATAACACGGAATATGCAGATAAGGAGAAAAGAAATGGACAGATTTTGTGTCAAGTGCGGCTCCGAATTGGTAAACGGCGTTTGCCCGAATTGTTCGGCAGCGCAGACCGCACCTCAATACCAACAGCCCGATATGCAATATCAGCAGCCGCAGCAGCAATATCCGCAGCCCGCTGTTGAGATCAATCCCAATGACGAGAGGTTCAAGAAGATATTCACAAGCCCGAAGGAGAAATTCGTGTGCGCGTTGGGAAACAGCTATCTGTTTAACTATTTAAACAATTATTTGTCGACCGGCTCGGTGGTGAGCACTACATTTTCCCAGACTTTCGCTATAATAAGCGACAAGCGCGTTTATCTCAAAGGGAAAGCATATTTGCTGGACGGAAGAAGGCTGCGCACGGAGCGAAGAGACCGAATTGTCGACTTAAAGGACGTTACAGGCACGGATATTCAGCGGATAAAACCTCTTGCATTATTGTTTATCGGCATATTGTTCACAATAATTGGTGTTATATTCTTAACAATTGTAGCTTCAAACAGCGGGCGCTATGGCAATCGCGCCGCTGTGACTATAGGAGGCATAATTGCCGGGGTTTTTTGGCCGCTTGGAATAACACTTACCATATTGTATTTCATCAACAGGCTGATGATCATGTGGGTATATTTCGGCGGCGGTTCGTTTGGGATCGCCCTGAAGGGCTTCTCTCAAAGAGAGATTGATAACTTCCAGAAAGCGCTGAGAACGTCTAAAGACAAAGCTGTTGAGGAAGCGGAAAACGCCACGGCAAACGCCATGCGCGAGGTTATGTCGAACGTTTCGGCGCAGCAGCCCGTGCCGCAGGCTCAGCCCGCGGTCTCGGCGGCGGACGAGCTTGCAAAATACGCGCAGCTTTACAAGGACGGCTTGATCACCGAACAGGAATTCGCCGATATCAAAGCAAAAATCTTCGCAAGGCAGTCGTAGAACGTATATACTACGACGGGGAAAAGCATGGTCCGTATAAAAATTTTCCCCGCCATAAGGCGTACCGCCTTTGGCAATTCGTCTCACAGAAAAATTCAGTGTCAAGCATGGTCGCTCGACACCGAAAAACTTCTATAACGCACGCACTCTAAAGGCGAGGGAAGTTTTCTGATAGGACAACAAAAACGGGAGCCGAAGCTCCCGTTTGTTTTTCAAAAACTACCGCCTTGCAGTAGGGCGCATTATAAAACCCGCTGTAAGCAGGGTGGGTAAGGTCGCCCAACGGTTTCGCGCTCCCGCCGACTGTGAGCGCAAGGCTCACAGGAGGTCTGCAATCCGCCGCCGGAGTCGAGATCCCTTTTAAAAAGTGTTCGGATCATAAATAGCGCACATACGCCGGCAAGGCAGTATAAATATTTTGTTTTTTGGGTTAGGTTTTATTCGTCATCAACGCCGTCAAGTTTTTCCAGCTCCGAAAAGTCCATGTCGGGAAGCTCGGAAAAACGCTGCAAAAACATCTCGCCGACTTTCTGATACTCATCGTCATCGTCCACCGTGGCAAGCATCGCTTCGCCGTCGATGACCGCCTCTTTCAGCACGACGAATTCCGCCGCGCTCTCGTCGTTTTCGTCATACTCTTCGGGGATAAGCGCGTAATAAACCGTGCCGTTCATCTCCGCGCGATCCACGAACTCAAAGCGTGTTACGTTTCCGTCCTCGTCTTCAAGTTCTATAATGCCCTCGTCCTCATCTAGGTAGGTGTTTTCGTTCTCGCTCATGCGTTTCCGCCTTTCGCAGCGTGAAATTTGTCCCGAAAGAAGAACCACGCTTAAATATATTTTACAATATTCCCGCGGCGTTGTCAATAGGTAATTCCCGAAAAACAAGGCATTTTTTGTCTTTGGCGAAAATTATCGTTACTTTGCCTAAAACATCCCACGAAAATATATACAAAACACCGATGGGAAATTTGAAAAAAACTATTGACTTTGACGAAAAAGTGTGTTATTATATATACAAGGAAAGAGAAAAACCGAAGTCAAGCCGAGAGGTCGGTACGGTGGCTCTTCCCAATCTTCGAAGGGAGTTCAGACCAATGGAAAGGTAAGCTTTAGTACGCGAGAACACTTCAAGTTCATTTGTGAAGTGTGTGTTGCTGAAAAGGAGAAAGTCCAATGGGTCGTTAAATCACAGCGAAGAGTTTACATCTTAACAGAAAGGCAGGCGAGTTCCGATGGAAATTGATGAACCTTTTTACCAAGCGTCTGCGGGATCGCCCGACGCTTACCGCTGAGGTGAATTTTACGAATGATGATTTGCACGAAAGTTGATGAGCTTTCAAAAGTGCAAAATCCATTCACGCAAGGTGCTTATACCGTTATGAAAACCGCACGGTTACGTTGATCCCGCAGAATTTTTACCGCTTTAACGCGTTTACATAGATAAGCCATAATGAAAGTGGTGGTTGCGATGTGCGAGTTAAAACCTGAGGTTGGAAAATTCTAGCAGGAGGTTGAGTCCGATGTCCCCGAAAATTTGCTTTAAACCCAAATTTTAACAAGGAGAACGGTCCAATGTAATAAGCAATTTTCACAATTGAATATATGATATCCCCACGCCGAACGCGCGGGGATATTTGTTGTTATTTTGACGTGTCGCCGCGAGTTTTCGGTTTACGGCTCGCTTTCCCAACGGATGCAACATCTCACGATATCGTCGATATCCTCGCAGTCGTCGAACTCGTGCGTGAAAATAACGTACCATGAAAAGCTCTCGTCAAAGACATAGATATCGCTTGGGAGCTGCGGGTGTTCGATGTAACAGTCGTGCTTTTCCGCTTCAAGTTCGGCATTCCATTCGTCTACGGAAAGCCGACCGAGTTCCGCGCCGTTTGCCTTTATTACGGCGTTCGGGTATTCGTCGGCGAATACCGTGCCCTCGCACCAGAAATCCCACATAAAATAAACGTTGCCCCTTTTTTCCAGCAATTTTGCGGCTTGATCCTGTGTGCATCGTTTTTTCTTGTCAGAAAAATCTTTAAGGCAGTCCCACAAAAAGCCGCGGACATACTCGTCTGCTTGGAGATAATACTTCCCATAATATTCGCACTCCGTATTAACAAAGCGCTCTATAAAGCGCTCGCGGAGAAGCTTTGCACGGTTCGCTTCAACGACCTCAAAATTCATAAAACCTCGCTCTTTATTAAAATTTCCCCGCCGACAGCGGGGAAAAGGTTATTGCGGAAAAAATCGGCGTTATTTCTTTATGTCGTGCGACGGGCGCTCGGATACGGTTTTAATGGCATAAGAAACGGCAACGTTGATATCAATGGAGTTTTGGCGCATAAGGGAGTTCAGCTTTGAAAACAACTCTCCGTTTCGTGTGCTGACATACTTTGCCGGCAGCTGATTGAGCGCCATTGCCTTCATATCTTCAAGGCAGCGTTCGCATTTGCAGCAATTTTCTTCTTTCAGCATCTGCTCAAGTTTTTCGTCGATTATACCTTCCATTACGTTTACAAGTGCCATAATATCCTCCTTGGCAAAAGCTGCTCGCTTTTGCAATTTAATTTGGCAAAGCGCTTTCGTACTTCCAACCTATTTATATTGTATAACAATTTTCGGCATTTGTCAAGAGATTTTGAAAATTTTTACATATTATAGTTGTTTTTCTCTCCCCCGCTTCGTGGAGGAGAGCCGGATTGTAGAAAAGTATTTTTTTCGTTCTCTTCTCCGTCCCTTTTGCTAAACGTTATTTAATGAGGGTTTACGAGTGATTTAAGAAGAAACCGATCGAGGAACTTTTTTGGATTTTATATGACACGTTACAATAATACGCTATCCCAAGGGTAAAGAGCCGCAGACATGCTATACGTACGAGTTGTGGCACATCCGTTACATAGGTGAGGAAAGAGCAAAGGCGATAACAGCCTCGGGTCTCTCGCCAGAGGAGTATTACGGCATAACTTCCAATTACGCGTACAGCGAAGACGCGTAAATGTAATTTATACGTTCCGTCCTCCGCCCTGTGGGAGGGCGGTTTTTGCCGTATATTCCCTACTATACTGCATATGTTTACTTCAAGCTCACTTAAACGGTCTCTCTGTGGGATAGGGCAGCTCCTTGGGCTGATTGTAGGCTATATCCTCAATGCCGAGCATTTTCAGCGTCTCGAAAATAAGGTTGCCGCAGTGAGTAAACGCCACCGCACCATGGTGAGGATATCGTTTCTGAATGAGTATGTGCCTGTAAAAGCGCCCCATTTCGGGAATGGCGAAGATACCTATGCCGCCGAACGACCGTGTCTGAACGGGCAGCACCTCGCCCTCGGCAACATACGCGCGCAGCACGCCGTCGCTGTCGCATTGCAGACGGTAGAACGTGATATCCGAAGCTGCGATGTCGCCCTCGAGTGTTCCGCGTGTGAAATCGGGTTCGGAGTCCTTTGGCTCAAGCAGTCTGTGCTGAATGAGCTGATACTTCACCGCTCTGTCGGCGCAGAGCTTGCATGCGGGCGTGTTTCCGCAGTGGAAGCCCATAAACGTGTCGGTGAGCGTGTACGGGAATTTACCCTCTATATCCTGCTTAAAGAGGTCGGCGGGCACGGAGTTGTTGATATCAAGCAGCGTTACCGTGTCGCCCGTAATGCACATTCCTATGTATTCGGAGACAGCCCCGTAAATATCCACCTCGCACGAAACGGGAATACCGCGCGCTACCAGCCGCGAGTTGACATAGCACGGCTCGAACCCGAACGCCTCCGGGAACGCCGGCCAGCATTTGTCGGCGAACGCGACATACTTCCGTGAGCCCTTGTGCTTCTCCGCCCAATCGAGCAGGGTGATCTCAAGCTGCGCCATACGCGCGTTAATATCCGCGTAGTATTTCCCCTCGCCCATTTCCTTTGCCATTTCCTCGCAGATATCGGGTATGCGCGGGTCGTTGGCGTGCGCCTTGTAGGAGACAAGCAGGTCGAGCTCGGAGTTCTCCTCGACTTCAATGCCGAGCTCATACAGCCCCTTTATCGGAGCGTTGCACGCGAAAAAATCCTGCGGACGCGGTCCGAACGTGATTATTTTGAGTTCTGAGAGCCCGATAAGCGTCCGCGCTATCGGTATGAACTCGCTTATCATTTGCGCCGCGTCCTCCGATGTTCCAACGGGATAAGGCGGAATGTAAGCCTTTAAGTGCCGCATACCAAGATTGTAAGAGCAGTTCAGCATACCGCAGAACGCGTCTCCGCGACCTCCGATAAGGTCGTCGCCCGATTCTTCCGCCGCGGCAGCGTACATCACGGGTCCTGCAAATCTTTGAGCGATAAGCGTTTCGGGCGTCTCCGGACCGAAGTTCCCGAGGAACACGACAAGCGCGTTGCACCCCGCCGCATTCACCTCGTCGACAGCCTTTAGCATATCGCGCTCATTCTCGACTGTCGTTTTACACTCGAAAATGTCGATACCGCGCTTGCCGCAAGCGTCCGCGACCGCCGCGCGCCGCTTTTCGGAAAGCGAGATAATAAAGCAGTCGCGCGATACCGCTATAAGCCCCAATTTGACTTCGGGAATATTAGTAAGCATAAGTATTTTCTCCTTCTATTTCATCTTTTATATCAATGTTTTCGCCGTCTAAAAGCACCTTTGCGCCTTGTCTTGCCTCGGCGCTCTCGGCGTGAGCGAGCAGCCGCTTGTTCACCGCCCAAAGCGATTTGTCCTCACGATAGACCATAGCGTTCAGTTTGCCGTTAGTGCCTTTCGGCAGCGCGACGGCTGCATTAAAGCCTTTGCCGCGTTTAGCCGAGCAAGGCGCGTAATGCAGCGTCGTGGAGTACAGCTCGACAACAGCGCCCGACGGTGATTTGAAAGCCTTGACCTTCGAGGTGTCAGCCGTCCGTTCTCGAGCTCGTTTGCTATCGGCAGCGTTTCGAGCGCGGGCTCGCTCATCACATAATCCACCCCGTCATTAAGCGGTGCGGAGCTTTCGAGAGCGTTCAGCAGCTGTTTTGTATCGTAGCCGCTTAAGACCTTTCCGTAAGACTTGAACTCCTTTGAGAAGACCGAAAGTAATTCCATATTTTCACCTCTTCAAAAATTTATTTTTGGGAACAGTTCTTTAACGGCAGGATAGATCTGCTTGAATTGTTTGTATCTCTGCTCGTAAAGCTCTGTTGTTTCGGGAGTGGGGTGGACGGTATCTTTTATGGTGACGAGCTCGTTTGCCGCTTCTTCCACGGAGTTCCATTCCCCGCAGGCGACCGCTGCAAGGATAGCGCCGCCGTACCCCGGGCCTTCCTCGGTCTCCACCGTGTCGATATCCATATTGAGGACGTTCGCGAATATCCTGCGCCAAAGCGCGCTTTTCGCGCCGCCGCCGCATATCTTGCTGCGGCGCGGCTTTATGCCGAGCTGCTCGGCGACCTCCATAGAGCCGCGTATTCCGAACGCTACGCCTTCCAGCATCGCGAGCGTCATATCGGCGCGCGTGGCGTCCATAGACATTCCAATGAACGTGCCGCGTGCGTTCACATCGTTTATCGGCGAGCGTTCGCCCATAAGATACGGCAGAAAGAATACGCGGTTCCGTCCGAGCATATCCTCGGTTATCCTGTCCTCTTCCGCTTTGTATTGCGTTGTTTCGAGGATACTCTCCTGCCACCACTTGTTGCAGGAGGCGGCAGACAACATACATCCCATAAGGTGGAAGTTTCCGTCCGCGTGCGCGAACGCGTGGAGCGCGTTCTGCGGGTCGACTTGAAACTCCTTGTTGGAAATAAACACCGTTCCCGACGTGCCTAAGGAGATGTTGCAGCGCGCGTTGCCGACCGTGCCCGTGCCAACGGCGGCAGCGGCGTTGTCGCCCGCGCCCGCGCAGACGACGACACTTTCCGAAAGCCCCAGCGCGTTTGCGGCGGAAGCGGAAAGCTTTCCGATCTGTTCAAAGCTTTCGCATATTCGCGGGAGCTGTTCCGCGCGAACCTCGCAAAGCTCCGCCATCTCGGAGCTCCAACACTTGTTGCGTACATCGAACAGCAGAGTTCCGGAGGCGTCCGAAACGTCTGTGCAGAACTTTCCCGTAAGCATATAGTTTATGTAGTCCTTCGGGAGCATTATCTTGCGGATCTTGGCGAAGTTTTCGGGCTCGTGCTTCTTTAGCCACAGCAGCTTTGGCGCGGTAAATCCCGCGAACGCGATATTGGCTGTACATTCCGAGAGGCGAACCTTTCCGATGAAGCTGTTGAGATAGTCGGTCTCGATGGCGGTGCGTCCGTCGTTCCAGAGGATGGCGGGGCGGA
>DKXD01000200.1:701-897 GCA_002492075.1 Ruminococcaceae bacterium UBA7135 | reverse complement strand
GGCGGTGCGTCCGTCGTTCCAGAGAATGGCAGGGCGAATGACCTTGTCGTTTTCGTCGAGTATCACCAGTCCGTGCATCTGTCCGCAGCAGCCTATCCCGGCGATAGCGTCCTTGTCGCAGAACGCGGTGAGGTCACGTATTCCCTCGAAAGTCTCGCGCAGCCAGTCCTCGGGGTTCTGCTCCGACCAGCCGGGG
>DKXD01000200.1:0-395 GCA_002492075.1 Ruminococcaceae bacterium UBA7135 | reverse complement strand
GGGTTCTGCTCCGACCAGCCGGGGCGTGGGAAGATTATGGGGTAATCGCGCGAGACGATCTTGCGTATCACGCCCTTTTCGTCCATAAGCAGAAGTTTTACCGCGGATGTTCCCAAATCTATTCCTATATATAGCATAACTAACTTACCTTTCGTTAAATACTGTGATTTGGTTATCACCTTTAGTCATCCGCACATACAGTGTTCGACTGCCGGTTATGGCTGTGTGAACCGCGCAGCGGCGCACCGCAGCTTATCGCGTTGCTTGCCGTGTTTACGGCGGGGCAAACAACGAACAAGCTCTAATTGGCAAAGCGATGTTAAGATGTTTAAAGGTGATGCCCGAATACTATAATCCCATTTTATAAAATTGTTTTATAAATGTCAAGAGGATTT
>DKXD01000164.1 GCA_002492075.1 Ruminococcaceae bacterium UBA7135 | reverse complement strand
GCTTCGCGGGGGAGAGAAAATAAAATATTGTGTCTACCGATATAAACACGGTGTAGCGCGAACTCGCGCCAAAGCATAAAATTATACGGGTGGTGAGAGAATGACGGAGTTTCTCATACGAAATTTTATAAAAAATCACGACGACAGCGACAACCCCGCCGTGCGCTCCGTATACGGAAAATTCGCGGGCAAGGTCGGGATTGTCTGCAACCTGCTGCTGTGCATGGGAAAGTTTTTTGCGGGAATTTTCTCGGGCAGCTTATCTATCTCCGCGGACGCGGTGAACAACCTCTCGGACGCATCGTCAAGCATAATCAGCCTTATCGGCTTCAAGCTCTCGGAAAAATCCGCCGACCGCGAACACCCCTACGGTCACGGGCGGTATGAGTATCTCGCAGGATTTATGGTAGCGGCGCTTATCATCGTCATCGGCGCGGAGCTGCTGCGCGATAGCGTTATCAAGATAATCAAGCCCACGGAGGTGCTGTTCGGCATACTGCCGATAGCCGTGCTTTCCGTTTCGATACTTGTAAAGCTGTGGATGATGAGCTTTTACTTAAAGATCGCGCAGCGGATAAACTCGGAAACACTGAAAGCCTCCGCTGCTGACAGCCGCAACGATGTGTTTTCCACGTTTGCCGTGCTTATCGCGCTTATAATCTCGCATTTTGCGGGAATAAACCTTGACGGCATTATGGGTGCGGCGGTCGCGGTCTTTATTCTGATAAGCGGCATAGGGCTTATCAAGAATACGCTCGATCCGCTGCTGGGCAAGGCTCCGAGCGCGGAAACGGTAGAGGCTATCCGCCAAAAGATCCTCGCTTATGACGGAGTTCTGGGAACTCACGACCTGATGATACACGATTACGGTCCGGGGCGAATGTTCGCGTCTGTACACGTTGAAGTGTCCGATGAGCTTACTCTTACCGAGTGCCACGACATCATAGACAGGATAGAGCGCGACTTTCTGGAGAGCGGATTGAATATGCTCGTTCACCCCGACCCCGTTGCCGCCGAAGATATCCTCGCCCTTGATGTGATAGTCCATGAGATAGACGAGCGGATAACCGTCCACGACGTGAGGGTCGTCGGTTCGCAATCTCCCTCTAGGGTGATATTCGACTGCGTGTTGCCGCCGAATATCGCTTACTCAAAATCGAAGATACAGCAGACCGTCACAAGAAAGCTTCAAGAAAAGTTCCCGGAATGTGAGGCTGAGATAACCTTTGACAACGGGTACGCGAGTATTCCGAAAACGGGTGCGGAAAAATAAAACGCTCCCTCATAATGAGGGAGCTGAATAAAATATTGCATTCTCCCTCGCATGGCGGGGGAGAATACGTTATTTTGATCGTTCTGCGGCTTTCGGTTATACCCCTTTAAGCCTCGTCCTTAAAGTATTTCCAGTTTACCAAAGACTGCGGCAGCTTGTGCTCGCCGTAAGGAATATCCATATCGGCAAGGTCGTTCCACGAAAGCATGGCGTCATTGCTGAAATACTCCTTCAAAAGGTCATTCGACAGGCGCTTGGGATTAGGCTCGGGAGTTTCGTAAAAGTCCAGTATGGGCGTGCCGTTCGCGTTATCGTCGGAGCCGGTATCGTAAATAAACCCGCCGTTCCACGTCATATAATAGAGCCACACCTTGCCCTCATCAACGCATTGCTGCGGATCGGGAATGTATCCCGTCTCGGAAAGAGCAAGCATTTTTCCCTCATGGGAGTAGCTTGCAAGCTCGTTGTACTTTGTTGAACACGGCGAGTGATCCACCTTATTCGCATAGAAGTCTATCCCCGCTATATCATAGGTGTTTGGGTCAACGGTGCAATATTTGCTCTGTCCGTTCCATACCCAAATAATGTTGGAAAGCTTGTGGTAGTTCTCCAGACGGTCGAACATCATATACCACAAACGCTGAAAGGTGTCGGGGTAAGTACCATCTTTGATAAGGAGCTTATCGGAATCTTGCAGACCCCACCAGAACCACGAACCGCTTGCCTCGTGGAACGGGCGCCACAGCACCGTTATCCCCTCGGCTTCAAGCTCCTGTAAATAGCTTGCGATAAGATCGATATCGTGAACGGCGACTTCGTATTCCTTTGTGCCGGGGGTAGTGGCGTTAAGCGCACTCCAGTTCTCGATCTTCACGCCTTCATGATCCATATAGAACGCTCTTCCGAGATCGGGATTGTCAACGTCGCGCGGCACGTTCCAGTGCCAGCAGAACGTCACCAGACCGCCGCTTGTCTTGCCCCAGTCGAGAGCCGCGTCAACAAAACCGCGGTCGGGGGTGTTGCCGGTCGCAAATATGAAGTCGAAGCCCTTCATAGCGGGGATATCTTCCACCGCGTTGTAGTAGACCCTGTCCTCGTACTGTTTGGAAAGGTTCATAAGTTGCTGTGCGGCGATCATCTTTTTGCCGTAGTTCTCTTTAAGAAGATTCCATATCTTCATCGTTTTGGGATTATTGCGCGCGTTCAGCGAAACGGGCAAAGAATTATCGACCTCACGCTTCGCAAGCGACGCCTCCAGAGCCTCGAAATCCGTTTCATATTGCAAAGCAACCTCCATATCGATATCACCGTCCTCGGTCTTTTTAACGGGATTTGAAAGCGATACCGTATCGTCCGACGTCTCGCTGCTGCCGGATGTATCGGACGCGTCGGAGCCTTTGCTGCATCCCGATATCGTTATCAGCATTGCCGCCGATAATATTGCCGCTATCAGTTTTTTCATGTTTACCTCCTGTTAATTTGTGATAATATTACAATTGGGAAGTTTTTCCCTTAAAAGCGCTATGTCCCTTTCGCTTATATTCTGAAGCTCGCGAACGTCAAGCTCCTCAAGGTTCGTGAACTCGAACAGCGTCTCAAAGCTCTTCAAAGCGCATGAATACAGCTTAAGCTTCCGGAGCTTGGGGAACTTTTTGATCGGCGAAAGCTCCAAGCCGTTAGTCCAGCTTAAATTCAAATCCTCCAAATTAGGCAGCGATATCAGCGGGTCGAGCTTCGTTGAAAACCACAGACTGCTTAGATCAAGCCTTTGCAAATTCATAAGACCGCTAAGCGGCGCGACCGTTTGCGTGCGGAGCTGAAGCAGGCACAGCTCTTCAAGCTGCGTCAGCGTTCCGATGATCTCCAGATCCTCCAAGCGATCACCAATATCGAGGTCACGGAGACGGCGAAGTTCGGGAAGCTTTTTCAGCGGACGAAGATTTTTATAAGCACAGCTAACATCCAGATATTCGAGCGGCAACCCCTCAAGCGGCGTTATATCGCGCAGTTTCTCGCAATCTAAGACAAGAGAGCGCAATTCGGACAGCTTCGATAACGGCTTGACGCTTTTGACAAGCGTTCCTGACAAGTCGAGCGTTTCAAGCTTTGAAAGCCTTTCAAGCGGCTTTATATTCATCAGATCAAGGTTGTTCAGCAGGTTCAGAGAGCGCAGCTCCGTAAGCGCCGCAAGCGGAGAAATATCGGTAACGTCCGCCCACGAAAGATCAAGCTCCGTTATCTCATCCGGGTGTTCAAGACCGTTTATCCACTCGCGAAGCTCGCCGTCGGAAAAGTCGTCAAATTTGAATTCCATTTTGTCACCTGAATAAAGTGCAGTGCCCGCTTTTGCGGTAATAATCGATACGCGCCTGTATCACCTCGCGCGTGGTTTTGTAGTATTTCGCGAGACAGTCGATACAGAAAAACTCCTGCGCGTCTCTGGAAATGAGCTTTTGATTTATGGCTATGTCGTCAGAGCCGAGCTTTGCCCCGCACTCCTTGCAGGTTTTCCAATTTGCCATACTAAAAATTCTCCGATAATTCGCCTATATCTCATATCCGTCCGTGCCAACGACTTTTCCGTCCTGCACGTAGACCTCAAAAGCGGTCGCCTCAAGCATATCGGCGGTGTAATCGTCCGCGCTTTCAAAATCGAACTCGAACTGCCCGAACAAGCCATCCTCATTCGTCGGCGAGTATTCCGCGATAATTCTCGAATAATGATAGTGTATAGCAAACACCCTCAGCCCCTCGAAAACCTTTTGGTCGTCTTTGTCCTCGAATTGCTCTCCCTTGAACCACGGGATAAAGCGCTCCCGAATAATTTTTTCAATGCCCTCTTTTTGAAGACAAGCAAAGTCCTCATCAACGTGCTTTAGGCTTTCCTCGTCTTCCTCGACCTCGACCGCGACGCCGTCGTACTCATAAACGGAAACACCGTAACCGGAAGACGGCTCCTCGCCCTTGTGCCTTTTAAATTTATCAAAAAGTCCCATATTGTTCTCCAAATTCACCCGAAAGCAAGAAACAAATTATACTGTTTCCTCATTAAAAGCAGACACACTATC
>DKXD01000182.1:4561-5357 GCA_002492075.1 Ruminococcaceae bacterium UBA7135 | reverse complement strand
CTACTGCCATTTTGTTTTCCTCCTGATTTTGGTTGTATTCGGCGTTATGCCGTGTTCCGCCACGAGCGACCGCCCCTCAGACGCGTTGCCGCGCACCCTAAAGAGCTGCGCTCGTGTGTGTACTAGAGGTAAGAGATAAGATGCAAGAAGTTAGACTTTCACATCCTGCTCTTTACCGCAGTTACTTTAGTATTATACCATAATTCACCTTTTATTTCAATATAGTTTTATTTGTTTATTTCAATAAACTTCTTCTGCCTTTTCGATGATTGTTTGTGCAGTTTGACGGAACATCACAAGAAACAAGTATCGTGTCTTCGCCGATGACCTCAATATCACACCATTTGATAAAAAAATCGTCCTCGCGCCCGAACAAGCCGAAAAAGCGCGCTCTGCCGTAAACGATAATGCGACATATCTTCGCCGTACAGCTGTCGAACTCTATGTCGTCGGGATAGCCCAGCCGCGCGCCTGTTTTTACGTTGATTATTTCCTTGCACTTCAAATCGTTAAAGCTGTAAACCATAGTAAAACCTCGCTCTCCCAGCGAACTTTTGTCCGCTTTTATAGAGTTTATGCGAGGTTTTCCGATATAATTCACTTTACAGAGACAAAATGTATTCCACAGCCTGTTCGATCGTTCCCGAACGGAATTGCGAGATGTCTTCGCCGTTGGGGTTTTCGGCGAACTCGGACAAGAGAAAATTCTTGATACCGAGACCGTTTGTGGGGATTATGTCCTCGGGAACGCTGTTTCCCACCATAAAACACTCCTCGGGCTTTCTGCCCAGCTTTT
>DKXD01000182.1:2522-4275 GCA_002492075.1 Ruminococcaceae bacterium UBA7135 | reverse complement strand
GGCTTTCTGCCCAGCTTTTCGAGAAGCTCCGTGAAATACTTCGGGTTCGGCTTGCAGAACGTACTGTTGTCGTAATTGGTTATGTACGAAAAATCGCTCTCGGACAGCCCCACCCAATTAAGCCGTGTTGCGACCGCGCACTCGGGAAAAAGCGGATTTGTTGCCAGAACGGTATCTAAGCCCGCACTTTTCAGCCGCTCTATCATGGGCTTATGGTTCGGAACATATTTCATGCAAGCCTTTACAGCGTCAAATTCCTTGGTATAAAAATCGTTGCAAAACTCTCTTGCGTCGGGCTTGTCGGGGAACGCCGCACGAAACAGTTCCCAAAACGCCTCGCTGTTCGGGCGGGAACCGTCGTTTTCCGCCATTGCTTTAGTGCCTTTCCAGACGTATTTCACGACGCTGTCGGGGTCGTAGCCGTAAGGCGCGAGTTTCTTGCACAATCCGCCGAAATACAGCTTTACGAACTCATCCTGAACGAACGGCAAAAGCGTTCCGTCCAAATCAAACATAACCGTCTTTATCATAAACTATCTCCTTATTTCGTTCCCTCGCCTTGCAAGGAGGTCTCTTTTGCTTTTTTACGGCGCTCCTCACGCTTTTTCAGCTTCTCGTTGAATGAGGATATATCGTCCTCGGACGCCTCGTAAACGCTCCTCATAACGGTGTAATTCCCCTCGGATATTCTCGCCGCTTTCAGCTTCACCAGAAAATCGCCGTCGGTATCGCACCGCGAAATGGTCTTGCAGCTTTTTCCGCTGCTGAACAGCCATTGCCCGTGCTTTAACGGCTCTCCGCACTTTGGGCAGGGAATGCTCACAACGCGCCTGTTATAGATCATCTTCTTCAGATCGTCGATATTTTGCACGGCGTCCTTAAAAAGCGGAGTGGGAAGCGCCGCAACATACTCCGAATACTCGGCGAGACCAAGCGTCATATCCAGCTTCCGGCATAACTCATAGGTGAGATACGCGTCGTTAAACGCATCGTGGCATTGCACGTCCAACGGTATTTCAAGGCTCTCGGCGGCGGTCGCCAAGGCACACTGCAAATGCTCGGCGTTTGTCTGGCGATTGTAAATCAGCTGCAAATTGATGTAATCGCTGCCGAAAGAAGCGTCCAAGCCGTGCAGCGTCAGATTATCCGCGAACACGCCCAGATCGTCAAAGCCCCACGTTATAAAGCGGAACTCCTCGGGGGAGCGCTCGTCTCCCTCGCACCACACCCTAAACCGCTTGAACGCCTGTGGGAACGTCTCTCCCACGGCAAGCTGAGCCTGCGTTATCCCCGTGAGCTTTTCAACGTGAGAGTTCATTATTTTGTAATACTTCGGGCGGACGTTTATCTTTATTTTGTCGATAAGCTCAAACCTGTCGTTCGTTTTTACCGCGCCTATCTGGATTATCTCGCCGTGCAGCATTACGGGCGTGCGTATCATCCTTGCGGAGCTTACTGCCTGGTTCCACTCCAAGTCCATTATAATGTAGTTCATACGATCATTCTTTCTTTTTACAAATTCGCAAAAAATCCAGTCCCTTTTTCAATACTATGTCCGTTCCGTTTTTCAGGTCGTCAACCGATTTTTCAACGTGAATATCGGGGGCGATTCCCACGTTTACAAATTCGCTGCCGTCAACCAGCTTGCTCCATGTGGTCGCAAGGTGCATTTTGCCGCCGAGCGGCAGATCGCGTATCATCGCTTCCGCGCCCGAACCGTAGGTCGTCGTGCCGGCTATTTTCGCCCTGCCCG
>DKXD01000182.1:413-2213 GCA_002492075.1 Ruminococcaceae bacterium UBA7135 | reverse complement strand
TCGTGCCTGCTATTTTCGCCCTGCCCGACATTCTGAAATACGAAACGAAAGTCTCCGCGGCGCATGCCGTTCCGTGATTTGCGAGTATCACGGCAGGTGCGGATAAAACGGTCGGCTGACTGTCAAAGTTGATAAAACCGCTGTTTTCTCCGTTATCATCCAACCGCTCATAGTAAGTGTGGGTGGCGATCTCGTAAATCTTGCGCTGCCACGGGTCGGAAAGATCGGGGTTATCCAAATCAACGTACGGCTCTAACGCGTGATATTTCGCGCTGTGAGCGGGAGTTTTCGGGTCGGATTTTACGAGGAATTTTCCGCTTATAAAATACTTTGCTATCTCAAGCGGCGGATCGCCCATTCCTCCCGAATTTCCGCGAACGTCGATTATATATCCTTTGCATTTTTCCAGAAAGCCGATATTCTCTCGGAATTCGTCAACGATCTCCGCGCTGTGAAAATCAAGCAGTTCGATCACCGCAATGTTATCGGCGGTCACGGAAATAATTATGTTCTCCGAGCGGAAACGCTCCGAAAGCGGCTCGGGCGGCTTAACCGAAAGATCGGCATACACCAAATCGCGCGGCTCGTTCATTTTAAACGAAAACTCACCCTTGTCCGTAACAACGGAAACAGCTTCATCCGCGCCGAAATTAAACATCAGCGAACACTCGATACAGTCAAAGCAATTGAAAAGCGTTTCGGGAAGCTCGTGCCAATAGAACGGGTACACATATTTTTCGATATATTCCGCGATCGGCAGTCCTTGTATATGCGTTATTTCCGCGAAAAGCAGCCGCTCCTCGGACGCTGCCGAAAGCAGGAATTTCCCGTCCGCGTGAATTACGCCAAACGGCACGCTCCTGCACGAAAGCAGCTCATACGGCATTACAACACAGGTGTGACCGTCACGAAGCAAAGCGTAAAAACGAATAAGCAGACAATAAAACTCAAAGTCATCCTTTGCCGCTGTAACAAGCGATAAATAACGTTTATATTCACCGTCCCAGTCTATTTCGGGATACTTTGCCCAAAACGCGTAATTATACTCCGCCTCTTTCCACAAATAGGAAAGCGTATAAATTCTTTCTTCAACGGTCATGGTCAAATAGACAACGAACCTCCCACATTCTCCCTGCGCCACTCAACGTACTCGTCGTAGTTGCCCTGACGGTCATAGCAGCCGTTTTCGGTTATCTCGATTATGCGATTGGGAACGGTATCGAGTATCTCGTGGTCGTGGCTTGCGAACAGCACGTTCCCCTTAAACTCGGAAAGTCCGTTGTTGACCGCGGTTATGCTTTCGAGGTCTAAGTGGTTCGTTGGTCTGTCGAGGATAAGCACGTTTGAGTGAAACAGCATCATTCGGCTGAACATACAGCGCACCTTTTCGCCGCCGGAAAGCACGTTCACGGGCTTGTAAACGTCGTCGCCGCTGAACAGCATACGCCCCAGAAAGCCGCGCAGAAAGCTCTCGGTTTCATCGCTTGAGTACTGCCTTATCCAGTCGATTATCGACATCTCGCAGTCGTTGAAGAACGCGCTGTTGTCATTCGGGAAGTAGCTCGTTGTGATCGTGCCGCCCCACTTGAATGTTCCCTCGTCGGGTTCTATCTCCTCGGTGAGTATGCGGAACAGCGTTGTTACGGCTATCTCATTCACCCCGACGAACGCTATCTTGTCGCCCTTTGCGACCGTAAAGCTGACGTTGTTCAGTACCTTAACTCCGTCCACGGTTTTTGACAATCCATCAACCTGAAGAATGTCCTTGCCCGCCTCGCGCTCCATATCGAAGCCGATATT
>DKXD01000182.1:0-163 GCA_002492075.1 Ruminococcaceae bacterium UBA7135 | reverse complement strand
GATATACGGATACTTTCGGGAACTTGCGGGCATTTCCTCGACGGTCATTTTATCAAGGAGCTTGCGCCGCGAGGTCGCCTGCTTTGATTTTGATTTGTTCGCCGAGAAACGCGCGATAAAGCTTTGCAGTTCCTTTATCTTCTCCTCGGCTTTCTTGTTCTGC
>DKXD01000184.1 GCA_002492075.1 Ruminococcaceae bacterium UBA7135 | reverse complement strand
GAAACGGAGAGCCGCATTTTATGAATAAATAACATTAGTTGACTGTAAAGGTCTTGCCACCAATAGTGACAGATACAATATCGGAGGAGTTTACGGGGTATTTCCATTCCATTGAAAGCACGCCAACACCATATGTCGTTTCGTTTTCGCCACCTTCGTTTTGCGTTGTTTCGCTTATATCCACGTTTGGAGGTAAAAAAGCGTTTATATCCTTGACCGTGCCGTCTTTAAATGTCACTTTTATCGTTTTTGACAGGTGTGCTTCGGGATAATCATCAATGCTGTTATTGTAAAATCGATCTAATTCCGAAATGGGCGTATCCCACATAATATGCATCGAAACTTCAAACGGCGACACCACGATTTCGGTGAGCGTGCCTGTGTTTTCGTTATCTGCCGTGATATGCTCGTTCAATTTTATAACTTTAGAGGCGGCGGCAGCGTCAAAGTCAAACTTTACCGTATAGCTTGTTTCGGTTGGAGCTATTGATCGATCGTTGCTTCCGTCCGCCTTTTCACGCACCACATTACATAGCGACAGCACCATTGTTTTGCCCTGAACTGCAATATCGGTTTTCACTTTGCCGAAGCAATGCGCAACATTTCCGTCCATTCCAAGAAATCCGGCTTCGGAAGAGCTTCCCGACATATCAAAATCATCCTTCGGCAACCCCGGTTCGTATGCCGGCGTTATCGGTAAAAGCCATTTCTCGCCCTCGCCAAGAGCGTAATCATAATTCTCGTCAAACACGACGTCATACACAAAAAACGAAGTGTTTACGCTTGCCGCCACGCCCCTCATTTTAACGACATAACCGTCAAATCTTATAACGTCGGAAAGCTCTTTTCCGCCAAGTGCCTCAAAGTCAAAGCTGTTGAGATCCGGCTCCGTGTTGGAAGTGACATCAGAATTCAGTTTGAAAATATCCTCTATAGCCGCGCCGATATTCCAATTATATGCCGCCGATACCCCAACGGTCGTCGCGCAGAGTGCAGCCGCGACTAACGCAGGAATAATTATCGCTTTTCTTTTGCGCTTTTTGTTTTCGTTCATAATATCCGCCTTTCCCGAAAGGACTGCCCGAAGCAGCTCCTCATCGCTCTTTTGGGGAACGAGTTTATCAAACATTGCGTTGTATTCCTTTTTCATCGTAAGTTCCCTCCTTTAAGAGCAGTTTTTTCAGCTTTTCACGCGCCCGCGCGAGCCTTGTTGTGACGTTGGTTTCAGAAGCTCCGATAATATCCGCGATCTCTTTTACCGAGTACTCCTCATAGTAGTACAAATGTATTACGGCACGGTATTTCGGTGTGAGCTTCATTACTGCCTGCCACAGTTCCGTTTCGTTTTCCGATAAACCGGCTGAACACGGAATATTTTCATCAAGCTCCGTGCTGCGCGTGAAACGCATTGACTTTAAGAGGTTTTTCGAGAGATTTACCGTTACCGTAAAAAGCCACGCTTTCGGGTTTTCGGGGGCGGCGCTCTGTTCCCACAGCTTGATGAACGCGCTTTGGCAGATATCCTCGGCTTCCGCGGCGTTCTTCACATAACTTAGCGCCAAGCGGTAGACCGCACCGTGATACTGCCTTATGCATTGCTCGATTTCGCTTTCGGTCATTCTCTCACCTCCTTGAATTTGTTAAGGAATTGCCGATTAATGCTAATTTCTCATTAAAAGCAGACACACTATCTTGTTTTCTATTGAGAATCAGTATAAATCGCTTTCTGTGATTTTAAGCGTTGTTTTTGTGCGATTTTCCCCGCCGGCGGGGGAAACCAACATAAAATCAGTGTTTCCTTAAAAGACGTCTTTCGATAATAAGACAATCGGCTTTCGTGAAATGTCACACACTCTCCGAATAATTTCCCGAAATTTATCGTAAAATATCGATGAACACTTATGCGTAAGCCTTGATACGCGGGGTTGACTATACAAACAGTTATGGGGGTATATTATGTGCACAGCTGTCAGCTTTTATAAAAACGATCACTATTTTGGGAGAAGCTTGGATTACGAGCGCTATTTCGGAGAGGAGGTAGCGATAGCTCCACGCAATTTTATGTTCGATTTCCGTTTCGCGGGAATAATGCGCGAGCATTACGCGATGATAGGAATGGCGCACATCGCGGAGAATGTCCCGCTGTACTATGATTGTGTGAACGAGAAAGGTTTGGCGATGGCGGGGCTGAACTTCGTCGGAAACGCGTTTTTCGGCGAGCCCTCGGAGGGCAGGTATGCTCTCGCGCCGCACGAGTTTATTCCGTTTATTCTCGGACAGTGCCGCGATCTTTCCGAAGCGCGGAAAATGCTGGAGAACATCTGCCTTGTCAATGAGCCGTTCAGTAAGGATTATCCGATATCCGAACTGCACTGGATAATTTCCGACAAGAGCGGTTCTTTGGTGGTGGAATCCACTGAAAAGGGCTTTTTTGTTTACGACAATCCCGTTGGAATACTCACTAATAATCCCGAGTTCCCACAGCAGCTTTTGCAGTTGAACAATTATATGAGTCTGTCCGCCAAGCCGCCCGAAAACCGTTTCTGTTCCGATTACCCCCTGAAGCCGTACAGCCGGGGAATGGGGGCTATCGGTATGCCCGGGGACTGGTCGAGCGAATCGAGATTTGTTCGGGCGGCGTTTATAAAAGCAAATTCCGTTTGCGGCGATTCCGAGGAGGAGCGCGTGTCGCAGTTCTTCCATATCCTGGCGGCGGTCGAAAATCCGAACGGCTGCTGTCAGCTGGAGGACGGCTCTTACCAGATAACGCAGTACATTTGCTGCTGTAATTGCGACAAGGGCATATACTATTATAATTACTACAACAATCATCAGATAAGCGCCGTGGATATGCATCGTGCAAACCTCTGTTCATCAAAGCTAATTGTTATAAAGCCCGAAACTCGGGAACACTTTAATTATCGGAATTAAAAGACGCGTTTTTCTTTCCAACGGCGAGGTGAGAGCGATATTTTGTAATAAAAACGCCGCGCAGCAGCGCGGCGTTACGGTT
>DKXD01000096.1:2550-2844 GCA_002492075.1 Ruminococcaceae bacterium UBA7135 | reverse complement strand
TGAGGACAACGCCGAATTCGGTCTTGGTATGTTCCTGGCACAGGATACTCTCCGCAAGAGAGCGCAGAGCAAGCTGAAAGAAATAGCGGCGCTTGACGGTCACGAAAAGGCAAAAGGACTTATCGACGAGTACTTCAACACCGTAAACGACGGCAAGGCTAACGCTGCTGCTACAAAGAACCTTGTTGACGCGTTTGAGAACTGCCAGTGCAAGGACGAACCCGCAGTTGCGGAGATCCTGAAACTCAAGGATTACCTCTCTAAGAAGAGCCAGTGGATCTTCGGCGGCGACGG
>DKXD01000096.1:0-2219 GCA_002492075.1 Ruminococcaceae bacterium UBA7135 | reverse complement strand
ACGGCTGGGCTTACGATATCGGCTACGGCGGACTTGACCACGTTCTCGCTTCCGGCAAGAACATCAACATCTTCGTATTCGATACCGAGGTTTACTCCAACACGGGCGGTCAGGCTTCCAAGGCTACGAACATCGGCGCTGTTGCACAGTTCGCGGCGGGCGGCAAGGACGTCAAGAAGAAGGACCTCGCGGGTATCGCAATGAGCTACGGCTACATCTACGTTGCACAGATAGCAATGGGCGCGGACCGCAACCAGTGCTTGAAGGCTATCGCCGAGGCTGAGGCTTACGACGGACCGTCGCTGATAATCGCTTACGCGCCGTGCATCAACCACGGTATCAAGGGCGGTCTGACTATCGCACAGCAGGTTGAGAAAGAGGCTGTTGAAGCGGGTTACTGGCACCTGTTCAGATTTAACCCCGCGCTCGCGGACGAGGGCAAGAGCCCGTTCACGCTCGACAGCAAGGCTCCCACGGGCGACTACAAGGCGTTCATGATGAGAGAGGTTCGTTACAACTCGCTTATGCGCGCTAATCCCGACAGAGCTACCGTTCTGTTCGACAAGGCAGTTGCGAACTCCAAGGCGAAGTACGATCACCTCGTTGAAATGCAGAAGGCATACAAGGAAGAGTTTGAGAAGTAATTCCGCTCTTTAAACGTTTATCCCCCGGCTGAAAGGTCGGGGGATTTTGTTGTGTAAAAAACTCCCCGCAAGGGGCGCGGAGAGTTAATACTGATAAATCTATATTCCCTCCCCCGCGAAGCGGAGGAGAGAATACAAGATAATTCATCCGATTTTAAAGAAATTAGTATCAAAGAACGCCGAGATCGAACAGAACCTCTTTCATCCGTTCTTTATCCACATTAAGGTAAGGCGTATCTATCCGATAAATTACGCCGTCATAAGAAAAATCGGCGATGCTGTTTACCAAGTCTTCATTGTGACGATGCTCCAGAAGCAGACACATAGAATCGTCGTTCAAGAATATTAACTCCCTGTCGTCGGGTCTATGGTCGGTATATCGATGCGTCATATCAAATTTTTTAATGTAAACCTCACAACTGAAACACAGAGTAACGCCGGTTTTTTTGTGAGTAAGCAAATATCTGAAATACATACCGTCAATTCTACCTTTGCTGTCTTGCAACATAGAGCCGGCGCAAACTTCGCCGGGCTGTTCGATAAAATTATCGTTTCCAAGCGTTATTGTCTTAAAGTTGTAGAGCTTTAAAACATCACTCGGCAGCGCGTCCTCAAAAAGGAACCAATAGTCGTCATCTTCCGCGTCATCCTTGTCGATAAAGCCAGATTCAAGCAGCTCGTCCTTTGTGGGAATGTTCAAGTCCTTCTTTTCGGTTATGTTGTAGGAAAATTGATGGACATTCCAAATGAATACTCCGTTAGCGCCACTCTCATAAGGATGTTTATAGCGCTTAAGCGCCTGAAAACCCGTAAGCAGCAGCACTGCCGCAGCTGCAGCAGCAATGACCCTCAGAGCAATGGGACGTTTGCGTTTTTGTTTTATCGCGTTTGAGGCGATGTTGTCGTCAATGTCGTTCATGGCAAGGAACAAAGGATTTAGTTTATTCATAAAACATTCCCCTTTCGATCAAGTATTTTTTCAGCGACCCGCGCATACGCGACAGCGCGGAGGTCGCGGCGGTAACGGACATACTGCAGCCTTTCGCCGCCTCTTTTACGGAGTTCATATAGAAATAGCGTAAGGTAAAAAGTTTTCTCTGTTTTTCGTTCTGAGATCTCAGCCAGTCGTTAAGAGCGCGGCTAAGCTCCGCCTTTTCCGCCTCGTCCTCGGGAGAATAGCCGGAGGGCAGGCACTCGTCAAGCTCGGTGAGCAAGTCGGAATTGCGTATCGCGGCGGTATTGTAGCGCAGCCTGTCGACGGCTTTGCGCCGCGCTATCTTGCAAATAAACGCGGTGAGATTATCGGGAGCTTGGCTCTGTAATTTCTCCCATAATGCGAAAAGCACGTCGTTCTCGACTTCCTCGATATCCTGCGGATTTTTCAGCACGCCGCGAATAACGTTCAGAATAAGCCGCCCGTATTTTGATTTTATCTCGTCAAGACCGCTCCGGTCGCGGTTTTCAAGCTTGTTCATAATAGCGGCGTCCTCCATTTTCACCCCTCCTCTCGTATTATTGAAAATCGATCTTCTGTTTATATAGTCGTAAAAGAAACGCATTTGTCACATAAACTTA
>DKXD01000172.1 GCA_002492075.1 Ruminococcaceae bacterium UBA7135 | reverse complement strand
TATTCCCAAATGCCAATTGTTTCCCCGCCGTAGGCGGGGAAACAATTGGCTTGTAAAAGGGGGAGAGAACGAAAATGCTAAACATTTAATTGGCGTATCAATATCAATTATTTCATCGCCGCTAAATGACAATGTGAAAACTGCCAAAAATACTTGACATTTTTGTCAAATTATGCTACAATTGGTCTAATGGGAGAAATATTAAAATCGAGGGGAATAATATGGGGAAAGTAAAAAACGGCACACGCGCGCTGTGTTCGATGTTTTGCGCTGCAGTGATCGCGGTTTCTTTTGCGGGCAGTCCGGCACAGGCAAACGAACAGGACGAGGTAAGCCAAAAGCAGCAGCAGCTTGCCGAAATAAAATCGGAAAACGATAAACGCAAGCAAGAGATAGACTCTCTTGACGGCGACATATCCGAAAACGAAAAAGCTATCGAACTTGTGGACAAACAGATCGACGGATATCTCGCGGAGATAAGCGCTTATGGTGAGCTTATCTCGGCAAAACAGGACGCGGTCGAGCAGAAAAAAGAAGAGATAGCTCAAGTCGTTCAGACTATCGCAGACAAAGAGACCGAGATTGAAAACAAGAAAACCAAGGCTGCGGAGCTTTCGGCGCAAAACAAAGCCAACCTCGAAAAATTCGGGAAGCTCGCGCGGTATATGTATATGAACGATATGTCAACCACTCTGCCCGTTCTGAACGGCTCGGACGACTGGTATGAGTATTTCGTTTACTCCGATTTGGTGAACAATATCACCAAGCAAAACGCCGATTTTATGGACGAGATCAACGCGTCCATAAAACAGCAAGAAACAATGGTAACAGAGCTTAACAACGAGATCGTTGCGCTGGAATCGGAAAAAGAGGAGCTTCAAAATGAGCAGACAACTCTTGAACAGCAACAGACCGATCTTGAAAACGAAAAGGACGCTGCCAATAACAGTGCCGCGCAGAAACGCGCGGAGATAAACGCCTATATCGAACAAAACGAAGCGTTTAAATATAAGATATCGGGACTTAAAACCGATATCGCCGAGGCGGAAGCTCAAATGGAAGCGATAAACGCCGAAATTGAGGAGCTTATCCGACAAGCTCAGGCAAATCGCGATCCCGAAATGCCCGATTACAGCGGCGACGGATTGCGGTGGCCATTAGACCCCGAACACCACACGATCGTCTGCCCGTTCACCGATTATGACGCGTTTCACCACGGACGCCACACGGGAATTGACATCAGCGACGGCAGCATAAGAGGCGCGGCTATCCGCGCGGCGCAGTCAGGCGTGGTGGTAACGGTCTCCGAGACCTGCCCTCACAACGAACCCAAGGAAGACTGGACATGCGGCTGCGGCGGCAATTACGGCAACTACATAATTATCGACCACGGCGGAGAGCTTGCTACACTGTACGGTCACTGTCAAAAAATATATGTTTCTCAGGGAGAACGCGTCGAAAAAGGACAAGCTATCGGTGAGGTCGGTTCTACGGGCTGGTCGACGTGGTGGCATCTGCACTTTGAAACGCGCGTGAACGGTTATCGCGTTGATCCCATGAATTATGTAAGCTGATAAAAACTCCCGCGGAGTGATCCG
Organism: Ruminococcaceae bacterium UBA7135; assembly: GCA_002492075.1. Lineage (GTDB taxonomy): Bacteria > Bacillota > Clostridia > Oscillospirales > Ruminococcaceae > CAG-115. The sequence goes on along the minus strand of DKXD01000172.1, from coordinate 3,324 downwards.
CGGGAGTTTTACTGTAAATAATTATGTTTTCTCCCCCGCTTTTCGGGGGAGAAAACGTAATTTAAAGACTTTATCAGTCCATTTTGCCGCCCTCAACAACGAGGTTTTCCTTGTAGGTCTCGTCGTCTCCGTAAACGGCAGCCAAAGTCTCGTCGTAATTCTTGTGAAAGAATTGCTCCTCGCCGAGAGTTGTAATCTCGTCCGTCAGCCACTTGAGCAGAGTTTCGTTGCCCTTTGTAACGGCGGGCGCGATAGCGTCTGTGCTGCCCAGAGAGTCAATGCCCACGGTAAATCCGGGGTTGCTTTTCGCCCATGCAAGGACCTCTGTGTTATCGGTAGAGAACGCATCGCCGCGCCCGTCTTGCAGTGCGGAATACGCCTCATTATATTCGTCATACTTTTGCAGCTTTACATCGGGAACGTTCTCGGTAAAATAGGTTTCGGCAGTAGTGCCCTTTACCACGATAAGCGTTTTGCCCTTAAGCTCATCCACGCTCTTTATCATCGCGGAATCAGGCGATACAACGCCCAGCGCCACTTTCATATATGCGGGCGCGAAATCCACCTTTTCCGCGCGTTCGGGAGTTACTGTAAAATTCGCCAAGATTATATCCACCTTTGCGGTTTCAAGGAACTCGACGCGGGAAGCTGCTTCAACGGGCATAAGGTTCAGCTTTACGCCGAGGTCTTTCGCGATACGCTCGGCAAAATAAACGTCATAGCCCTTATAGTTGCCCTCGTTATCGACGTAACCAAACGGGTTTTTATCGGAAAATACCCCTATCTTGATCTCGCCGCTCTCCTTGATCTGATCGACCGTCCTGAACGTTCCTCCCGACGCGTTTCCGCTCTCCGGAGCGGAGCTGCCGCCGTTATTGCAGCCCGCCAGCGCAAGCGCCATTGCAGCCGCGGCGAACACCGCCGATATTCTCTTTAATAATTTCATAGCTGTTACCTCTCTTTGTTCTGTTTGTTACTTTGTATATGTAAACGTCTTCAAAAACCTTTCCGCTCGCTCGGTCTTTGGGTGGCGGAAAAATTCGTCGGGCGTATCCTGTTCGATTATCGAACCGCCGTCAAGAAACACTATCCTGTCGGCTACTGCCTGCGCGAACGCCATTTCGTGCGTCACTATCATCATTGTAGTGCCGCTTTTGGCAAGGTCGAGCACGACGTTCAGCACCTCGTGTACCATTTCGGGATCAAGCGCGGCTGTGATCTCGTCAAGCAGCATTATTTCGGGATCCATTATCAGACTGCGGCATATAGCCACGCGCTGCTTCTGTCCGCCCGAAAGCTCGGACGGGTAGCTTTTTGCTTTGTCCGCAAGCCCCACGCGCGCCAGAAGCTCCATTGCCTGCCGCTCCGCCTCCGCTTTGTCACGTTTCTGCACCTTTATCGGAGAGAGCGTGATGTTTTTAAGCACCGTCAAATGCGGGAACAAGTCGTAGCTTTGGAAAACCATACCTATCTTCTGACGAATTTTGTATAAGCTCTTTTCGCCGTGGATAACGGGTTCGCCGTGTAAAGTTATAGTTCCGCCCTGTATCGGCTCTAAGCCGTTAAGACACCGCAGCAGCGTACTCTTGCCGCACCCCGACGGTCCTATCAGCACCACGACCTCACCCTTTGATACCGAAAGGTCGATGCCGTCAAGTATCGCATTATCGCCAAAGCGCTTTACCACACCGTTTATATCTATTATATGTTCGGAGGGAATTTCCGCCGCCGACGGTTTCAGTTCCGTTTCGGTCACTCTCCTTCACTCCTTTGTTGTTTTTTTACTATCGCTCTTGATATCATCGAAAGCGGGAAACATATCAGGAAATACATAAAGAATATCGCGGCATACACCCAAATGGCGGCGTTCGGGAACTCAAAGCGGTTCGCGTCGATTATCTGCTTGCCGACTTTAAGCACCTCTGTCACTCCGATTATCGAAACAAGCGCGGTGGTCTTTATCATACGCGTCGCGAGATTAATGACATTCGGAAGAAGATTTCGCAGAGCCTGGGGGAAAATTATGCTTATGTACATTTGCGGCTTTGTAAGTCCCAAGGACAGCGAACTCTCAAACTGATGGCGCGGAATAGCTTCAAACGTCCCGCGGACGAGGTCGCCCATTTCCGCCGCGCCCCATATCGTGAACACTATGACCGCCGAGGTCTCACCGCCAAAATTCGCACCCGTAAGCCGCGTCACGCCAAAGAAAACGATAAACAGCCACACAAGCTGCGGCATTATGCGGACTATTTCAAGATACACTCGGCACAATACCTTAACAACGCGGTTTCGCGAAGTCATCACAGCGCCGAGCAGCGTTCCCAGAACAAGAGAAAACGCAATGGATATCAGCGAGATACGCACCGTTACCCATAATCCCGAAAGCAGACGCAGGAAGTTGTTGCCCATAAATAAAACTTCAATTCCTTGCACGCTTCATCCTCCTTTCAAGAACGGAGAACAGCACCGATATGGGCAGAATGATCACCAGATATGAAACAACAAGCATTACAAGAGCCTCTCCTGTATTGTAATACATTCCGATGAGATCCTTTGCCACATACATCAGATCCGCCAGCGACACCGCGCTGAACACGCTTGTTTCCTTCAACAAAAAGATGACGTTCGCGCATATCGACGGCACAGAGACCGACACCGCCTGCGGAATGATTATATAGCGCATAAGCTGTCCTCGGCGCATACCGAGACTTTCGGCGCTTTCGATCTGTATTTTCTTTACGGATCGCAAACCGCTTAAAAAGCTTTCCGCCATATAACTGCCGCCCAAGAACGCCAAGCCGATAACTCCGCACGCCTCGCTTGACAAGCGTATCCCCGCTTTGGGTAGTCCGAAATACAGAAAAAACAGCTGCACGATAAGCGGCGTATTGCGGGACAGCTCTATGTAAACGGACGCTATCTGCCTGAAAACCGGCACCTTAAAATATTTCGCAAGAGCGCACAAAAGCCCCACCGCGGCAGCCAGCAGCGTTCCGATAACTCCGATTACAAGCGTAAGCTTTGCCGCCTCCACATACATCGGAGCAAACCTGTTTATAAAATCCACGTCCAAATTATATCTAACCTCAATTCTTACGTTATTTATTTTACCGCACAAAACATAGTTTGTCAATAGGTATTGTATTTTTATCATCCAAAAGCACTCAACAATTACCCAACGTAATAGTTGATTTTTACCAACCCACACTATTCAATCCATTATATGCAAGCGGCGCGATTTAGTTTAAATTATAGTTTAATGTTGTTTCCCACAAGCGTCCGGGGACCATTTTCCAAACACTACTGCGAGAGGTTTTATTT
>DKXD01000201.1 GCA_002492075.1 Ruminococcaceae bacterium UBA7135 | reverse complement strand
CAAATTGGGTATTGCGATATTGCCAAAATCTGATATAATAAGTTTAAAGGAAACGCGAAAAAATAGCGTTTTTTAACGTGTGACATAAAGGAAGGAACTGTTATGAGCAAAGAAAAAACAAATTCAAAAGAAATACTGCTTAAATTATGCGTTTCGGGAATGTTCGCCGCGCTTGTTTGCGTCGCGACCATAATAATACGAATTCCCACGGCAGTCGGATATTGGCATTTCGGCGACTGTTTTGTGCTGATGGCGGGCTGGATATTGGGACCGTGGTATGGCGGAGCGGCGGCGGGTATCGGCTCTATGTTTGCCGACCTGTTTGCGGGCGTGGCGTACTATATGCCGGGAACGTTCGTTATCAAAGCGTTGATGGCGATACTCGCGGCGTTTATCGCGAGAGCGTTTTTAAAGAAAAACGAGAGACTGATCGGTTACATGATTGGCGGCTTTGTCGCAGAAGCGCTGATGATCGGCGGGTATTTTTTGTACAAATGGCTGCTGCTCGGCAGAGGATATGCGGCTGCTGCCGAAAGCGTGCCCACAAACATATTGCAGGGCGCGTTCGGGCTTGTTTCGGGCGTTATCATTATGCAGGCTGTTGTAAAGACTCCCGTTCTGAAGAATTTTCATGCTTATGCCGTGACCGATAAGCCGAGACTTTCTTAAAGAGCAGTTGCCCCCTCGCCTTGCGAGGGGGCAACTGTTGTTATAATGCGTTAGTTTTCCGTTTTCGGCTCGTTTGGCGTTTCAAAAAAATCCTTTTGCTGCTTTTTCAGCTTTCTCCAGACGATTATCCAGCAAACGATATGCGCAAGCAAGGTGATGCCCCATGTTATCGGGTAAGAGGTGTAAACGGTTTTGATAGTGTGATATTCGGGGATCTGAAACACCGTGGCTATCCAGAGTATTCGCAGTCCGCAAGCGCCGATAAGCGACACTATCATCGGCATTATTGAGTAGCCTATGCCGCGCATCATTCCTACCATAACGTCCATACAGCCGCAAAGAGCATAGGTGGTGAGTATTATCTGCGCGCGAACCATTCCTGCGGCGATAACGTCCGCGCTTTTGGAGTAGATAGACAGCAGCGGGTGACCGAAAAGATATGCCGTCCAGCCAAGCACCAGACCCGTGACGAGAACGCAGCCCTGCGAGCATATCAAGATACGCGGAATACGGCGGTATTTTTTTGCTCCCACGTTTTGTCCCGTAAACGATATCGCCGCCTGATAGAACGTGTTCATTGCCATATAAACGAAGCCCTCTATGGACTGCGCGGCGGAGTTGCCCGAAACGACCGTTTCGCCGAACAGATTGACGGAGGATTGAATAACGACGTTGGACAGCGAGAATATAACGCCTTGAAATCCCGCGGGAAGTCCAACGCGAACCACGGCTTTCATAACGATGCCGTGTATCTTTAGCTTGCGAAAATCTAGGTGAATGGCGCTTTTTTCCTTAACAAGGCAGATAACGATAAGCGCCGCGGAAATGCACTGCGAGATAACGGTAGCAAGAGCAACGCCGGCAACGTCCATTTTAAGCGCTATGACGAACAGCAGATTAAGCAGGACGTTCACCACGCCCGCCGTTGTCAAAAAGTAAAGCGGACGTTTTGTGTCGCCTACCGCTCTCAACACAGCCGCGCCGAAATTGTAAAGCAGCATTGCGGGCATTCCAAGAAAGTAAATGCGAAGATATGTAACTGCAAGCGGTAGCTGCGCCTTGGTGGTCTCCATAAGTTCCAGCATTTCCGGAGCGAGTACGGTTCCGACAGCGGCAAGCGCCACTCCGCATATCAGAGACAGCAGAACGGAGGTATGCACGATATCCTGCATATCGTCCTTAGAGTTCGCTCCGTGAGAGCGCGCCGCGATGACGTTCACGCCGACTGACAGCCCGATAAACAGGTTCGTGAACAGGTTGATAAGTGAAGACGTAGAGCCTACCGCTCCCATAGAGTTGTCGCCCGCGAACCGTCCGACAACGATAATATCCGCCGCGTTGAACAAAAGCTGAAGCACTCCCGACGCCATGATCGGAAGCGAAAAGCGGAGCATTTTCGGCAATACGGCACCGCTTGTAAGATCCATTGTGTGACTTTTAGCCATTTTTTTCTCCATAAATCAATAATTATACCCCTCCTGCATAACAGGAGGGGTTATTTCAACTGGAGCTGTTAATCAGAGTCGAACTGATGACCTCATCCTTACCAAGGATGTGCTCTACCAACTGAGCTATAACAGCAAAGCTATTTTTTAGCTGTTAATCAGAGTCGAACGATTTTCGGTACGTTCAGCACTGAAAATAATGACCTCGTTCTTACCAAGGATATGTTTTGCCAACTAAGAGCACGACGGAACGTCGCCTAATAACAGCGTTTTTAACAACATTGATATTATACCACAGCATTTTGGATTTGTCAAGGGGTTTTTTAAAAAAATTGTATTGATTTTTCGGAACAAATATGTTATAATTAATATATATTGTTTGCGGAATGGAGTGAGGTCTTTGAAGCTGGTGAATGTCGGGTTCGGGAACGTGGTAAACGCGGACAGGATCGTTGCGGTGGTAAGCCCTGAGGCGGCTCCCGTGAAAAGAATAGTTCAGCTTGCAAAGGATAACGGAACGGCGATAGACGCTACGTGCGGACGTAAAACGCGTTCTGTTATCGTGTGCGACAGCGGTCATGTGGTGTTGTCGTCGCTGCGTACCGAATCGCTTTGCGGAAAGACCGAGGATAACGAATAGAAAGAAGGTGTTTGTTTATGCGTAAAGGATCGCTTTTTGTGGTCTCCGCGCCTGCGGGGTGCGGAAAGGATACTATTTTAAACGAGCTGTTCAAGAGAACGGATAAGGCTGGCTATGCGGTCTCGGCTACTACAAGAGCGCCCCGCGAGGGCGAAGTTAACGGCGTTCATTATCATTTCCTTACGCGTGAGGAGTTCGAGCGAAAGATCGCCAAAAAAGAGGTGCTTGAATATACCGAGTATTGCGGCAATTATTACGGTACCTTGAGCAAGAGCGTCAACGACCTGTTGGAACAGGGAAAAGACGCTGTCCTTAAAATCGAGGTCGAGGGTGCGATGAATATCAAAAAAGCGTTTCCTAAAGCGTGTTTGGTGTTTATCCTGCCGCCAAGCTGGGAAGTGTTGGAAAAACGTCTGCGTGATCGCGGCACAGAGACTGAGGACAAGATAGTCGAGCGTACAAATCAGGCTCGGCGGGAGGTGGAGTTCGCCGCGAATTACGATTATTTGATAGTCAACGACGACCTTTCCGAGGCGGTGGACGATCTTCTGGCGGTTTTCAGAGCCGAAAGGCTTCGCCGCGTAAGAAACGATGAGCTTCTGAAAAGGTTTAAGTAAAGGTGTTGAGATAGCTTGGGGCAGTTGTTCGCCGAGGTGGCGGTTGAAAACACGCTGTACGCGTTCGATATGCTGTATTCATACGAGGTACCCGCAAGCCTTTCGGCTTGCGTTTCGGAGGGAAAGCGCGTAGTAGTGCCATTCGGGCGCGGGAATAAAAAGCGCATAGGGCTGGTATTCGGCTTGACCTCCGAGCGCCTCTTGGAAAAAACAAAGCCGATAGACGCCGTAATAGACGAAAGCCCCGTCCTCTCCGACGAGCTTTTGCGACTGTGCCGCTGGATACGCGACAACACATTTTGCACGTATTTTGACGCGTTTCGCACGATTTTGCCGCCGGGACTCGGCTATTCGCTGAAAACGCTGTACTCGCTTGCCGAAAATTTTGACGGCGAGCTTGACGAAAATGAAAAATCGCTTTTAAAACAGCTGAAAACCGCCGATAAAGGAACGTTTTCCGCGCTTGTAGAGGCAAACCGCCCGACGGTTAAAACACTTGTCGAAAAAGGAGCGCTTGCCGAACAGACCGCCGCGAAACGACGCGTTGGCGATGAGAGCGTGCGGATGGTTCGTGTCAGCAAGGAATTTGACGAGGAATTAAAACTCACGCCAAAGCAAAAATCGGTGTTGGATTTTTTGGAGGAAGTGGGCGCTGCGAGTGTCCACGAAACGTGTTATGGCTGCGCCGTGACCGAAGCGGTCGTCAAGCGGCTTATCGAAAAAAACGCGCTTGAAACATTTGAAAATGCGGTGTTTCGCACGGAAAACGGCGAAGACGCAAGCGAAAGCCCCGATGACATAGTGTTTTCCGGAAAGCAGCAGAAGGTTTTCGACGGACTTCTGGATCTGATGAACGAACCGTCGCCGCAGTGCGCGCTGCTTCGTGGAGTGACGGGCAGCGGCAAGACTTCTGTGTTCATCAGGCTTATAAACGAGGCTTTAAAGCAGGGCAAGACCGCGATAATGCTGGTACCCGAAATATCGCTCACGCCGCAGATGGTGGGGAAGTTCAGGCGGCTTTTCGGAAGTGAGGTCGCGCTTATGCACAGCTCCCTGTCGCTTGGCGAGCGGGCTGATGAATACCGCCGCATACGCAGCGGCAGAGCGCATATCGTGATCGGGACGCGCAGCGCGGTGTTCGCACCCGTCGAGAACCTCGGTCTTATCGTCATAGACGAGGAGGGCGAGGGTACGTACAAGTCCGAAAACTCTCCGCGCTATCATGCCCGTGATATCGCAAAGCAGCGCTGCTTCGCGCAGAATGCGCTTTTGCTTCTGGCAAGCGCCACTCCGTCTTTGGAGAGCTGTTATAATGCGTGCGAGGGTCGCTACAAGCTGTTTGAGATAGACGAACGCTATAATAACGCGGTGCTTCCCGACGTATATATCATAGATATGCAGCAGGAGCGTCAAAACGGCAATATGAGTACATTCTCAATGCCGCTTATTGATGCGCTTGAAGAAAATCTTCGGCGCGGCGAGCAGTCTATTTTGCTGCTGAACAGGCGCGGTTATCATACAAGCGTTCGGTGCCTTACGTGCGGGAAGCCGCTGGAGTGTCCGAATTGCTCGATGCCGATGACGTATCATAAGGTAAACGACAGCGTTATATGTCACTATTGCGGTTATATGCGCCGATTGGATAGGGTTTGCCCCGCGTGCGGCGGCAAGTACTTCAATATGAAAGGCGAGGGTACGCAGCTTATCGAGGACGAGTTGTCCGAAATGTTGCCCGCTGCGCGTATTCTGCGAATGGACGCTGATACCACGTCGTCGAAGTTCGCGTTTGAGAAGAATTTCTCGGCGTTTGGCAGCGGCGAATACGACATAATGGTCGGAACGCAGATGATAGCAAAGGGATTGGATTTCCCGAATGTAACTCTGGTAGGCGTTCTGAAAACCGATAATTCGCTTTACGCCGCCGATTTCAGAGCCTACGAGCGCACGTTCTCGCTTATAACACAAGTAGTCGGCAGAGCGGGCAGAAGCGGCAAAAAGGGAAGAGCGATGATTCAGACGTTCAGTCCCGAGCATTATGTGATAAATATGGCGGCGGCTCAAAATTATCCCGCGTTTTATAAAGAAGAGATAGCTTTGCGCGAGGCGCAGTTTTATCCGCCGTTCTGTGACGTGGTGACGTTCGGGTTTTCGGCGGCGGACAACGGTCGCTGCTGCGCGGCGGCAAAGTGCTTCGCGGCAATGCTCGCCGAGAATGCGCATCCGTTTGGAGAGCGTGTTCCGCTGCGGATCTTGGGACCCGCGCAAAGCGTTGTCGGCAAGATCAACGGGCGTTATCGCTGGCGGCTTTTGGCAAAGTGCAAAAACAGCAGGTCTTTGCGGGAAGTCGTTGAGAAAACGCTTAAACAGGCATTTGCGGACGTTTTATTTAAGAACGTAAGTTTTTACGCGGATATAAACGGAAATATGGATTAGGAGATAAGCTTATATGGCAATGAGAGAGATTTTGAAATTCGGAGAGGACGTTCTTCGCAAGAAGTGCAGACCAGTTACTAAATTCGACGACAGATTGGGAGAGCTTTTGGACGATCTTGCCGAAACGCTTCTTGCATCGGACGGCGTGGGGCTTGCTGCGCCGCAGGTGGGGATACTTCGCAGAGTTGCGGTGGTGAATGTTCGCGATAAACGAGGCACTATCGAGCTTGTAAACCCCGAAATAATTGAGGAAAGCGGAAATCAGGTCGGTAACGAGGGTTGCCTTTCTGCGCCGAACGAGTGGTGCGAGGTCGAGCGTCCGAACAAGGTGACGGTAAAAGCGTTCGACCGCCACGGCAATGAGTTCACGATAAAAGGTTCGGAATTGTGTGCCAGAGCGTTCTGCCATGAGATAGATCATCTTGACGGCATATTGTTCACAGATCGTGTTAAGAAAACGCTTCCTCAACAGGGAGGAAAGCTATGATACGCGAGATATTGAAGTTTGGCGATCCCGTATTGCGCGAAAAGTGCGCTGAGGTTACGGAGTTCAACAAGGAGCTTGGCAGATTGCTGGACGATATGTACGAGACCATGCAGAAAGCGGACGGTATAGGTCTTGCCGCGCCGCAGGTTGGCGTTTTGAAGCGCGTTGTGGTGATCGATGTCGGCAAGGGGCGCATAGAGCTTATAAATCCCGTTATCACGGCATTCTGGGGCAGACAGTACGAACCCGAGGGGTGTTTGTCTCTTGAGGGAAAGCGCGGAGTGGTAAAGCGCCCGATGCACGTCAGAATAAAGGCGCAAAACCGCTTTGGCGTTCCCGTAAAGTATCGCGGCAGGGAACTGCTTGCGAGGGCGTTTTGCCATGAGATAGATCACCTTAACGGAATACTTTATGAAGACAAGGTTATAGAGTGGGTCGAAGATAATTAACAGTGTGCGGTTTACAATTGTTTTCCGTCCCGGGAGCGCTGTGGCGGCGCATAAAATTTGAGAAAGCGAGCAGCCTTGCCGCAGCGAAGCGAAGTGAGCGGTTCTCAAATTTTAAATAATAGCAATCCACGAAAATAACGCTACTGTTTAATTAAACGTTATAATGTGAAGCAGGAGCTTAAAAGAACAAATATTGTTTTAATTGTGTGGATTGCTATAAGATAAGGAGTTAAAATGAGGATAGTTTTTATGGGAACGCCCGAATTTGCGGTGGGCAGTGCGGAAACTCTCCGCGCGGTGGGGCATGAGATGTGCGCGGTGTTCACACAGCCCGATAAGCCGAAAAATCGCGGCAAAAAGCTGACGACATCGCCTGTCAAGGATTGGGCGGTCGAGCATGGGGTTACGGTGTATCAGCCGTGTTCTCTGCGCAAGGGTGATGACGCGGAGACGAGCCTTGAGGTTCTGCGGAAAATAGCTCCCGACGTTATCGTTGTGGTAGCTTATGGGCAGATATTGCCAAAGGAGGTGCTGGAGCTGCCGAAATACGGCTGTATAAACGTACACGCGTCTATCTTGCCGAAATATCGCGGCGCCGCGCCCATTCAGCGAGCAATACAGGACGGCTGTACCGAAACGGGCGTTACAACGATGAAAATGGACGAGGGTCTTGATACGGGCGATTATATAATGCGCCGCAAGGTCGAGATAACCGATGATATGACGGGCACGGAGCTTACCGAGTGCTTATCGAAAAGCGGCGCGGAACTTATCGCCGAAACGTTGTGCAAGCTTGAAAACGGCACGGCGCAGTTTTGGGAGCAGGGCTACTGCGAGAACGCGACTTACGCGAAGATGATCACTAAGGGAGAACTGCATATCGATTTCTCAAAGCCCGCAAAGTTCGTTTATGATACGATACGCGCAATGGCGGACGAGCCTTGCTGCTATACGTTTTTGGACGGCAAGCGGATAAAGGTGTTCCGTTCGCGTTTAAGCGGGCTTGTATCTAAGTTCCCCGCGGGAACGGTCGCGGACGGCAAGTCGTTTGCGATAGTCTGCGGCGACGGCAATTGCGTCGAGCTTACGGAGATATGTCCCGAGGGCGGCAAACGAATGACTGCCGACGCGTTCTTGCGCGGAAAAAAACTCGAAAACGGTATGAAAATGGAATAATGTTTTCTGATACTGATTCTCAAAAAAAGAGGACAAATTTGTTTTCTCTTCCGCGAAGCGTCTGAGAGAATGGATGATGTTTTTGCTTTTAATGGAAAATCAGTATGATAAAAACTGACTGTAAAACGGGGTGAACACAATGGCAGACGCTCGTATGACCGTCGCTAAAATGCTTATCAGAATGGAAAGCAGCGGCTCATATTCTAATATATTGCTCGATCATGTGTTTGATAAAAGAGATCTTTCGGAGCGTGACAAGGCGTTTGCGTCGGCGCTGTTTTACGGAGTTACGGAGCGTCGCCTGACGCTTGATTACGTTATAGAGCAAAACAGCAGGCTGCCGTTTGAAAAGCTGGACAAAAAAGCGGTGATCGTACTTCGAATGGGGCTTTATCAGCTGATGTATATGCCGTCCGTGCCCGAAAGCGCCGCCGTTAATGAAAGCGTAAAGCTCTGCAAAAAGCTGAAGATGTTTTACGCGACGGGTTTTGTAAACGGACTTCTGCGCGGCTTTGTCAGGAAAGGCAAGCCTGTGAGCTTTGACGGATTGAGCGATGAAGACCGCCTTTCCGTGGAGTTTTCCTGCCCGAAGCGATTGACGGAAAAGTGGATAAAAGAGTACGGCGCGGATAACGCAAGGCGGATACTCGAAGCGTCGATTGGCGCACCGCCCGTTTACGCGCGTGTTAATACGCTAAAGGTCTCCGAGGACGAATTGGTAGGTATTCTCAAACGCGAGGGAATAAAAGCGGAGGTGTTCCAAAGGCTTTCCGGGTGCGTGAAGCTCGAAAAGACAGGCGACATCGAACGCTCCCAAGCGTTTAAGGACGGACTGTTCCACATTCAGGATGTGTCAAGCCAGCTGTGCTGCTTAACGCTCCGTCCGATAGTCAACGAGACCGTGTTGGATATATGCGCCGCTCCGGGCGGTAAGTCGTTCACCATGGCGGAGCTTATGGGGAATAACGGGCGTGTAATAAGCACGGATCTGTACGAGCAGCGTGTGAAGCTTATTAACGAGGGCGCAAAGCGGCTGGGTCTTCGCATAGTGGAGCCGATGGTAAACAACGCCGTGAGCTTTAACGAGGATCTTCCGCAGGCGGACAGAGTGCTGTGCGACGTTCCGTGTTCTTGCTTGGGAACGATACGCCGTAAGCCCGAGCTGAAGTATAAGGACGAGGACGTGTCCGAGCTGCCGCGTCTGCAAAGAGCCATTCTTGAAATAGCGTCGCGGTACGTTAAGGTCGGCGGAACGCTTGTTTACTCGACGTGTACGCTCTCCAAGGCGGAGAACGAGGAGGTGGCGGAGGATTTCGCGCGGACTCACAATGATTATTCGCCGATAGTTCAGCAGCTGCCGTATTTGGGAGTGCCAAGCTCCGCGATGAGGACGTTCTTCCCCAATAAAGACGGCGGAGACGGGTTCTTTACGGCGGCGTTCAGAAAGATAAAATAAATTATAGTTTAGCGCTGCACAGATTTATCTTATAACTCACTCTTGATACGTTGCCGGCGGCGGTGTTATTTTAAAAAA
>DKXD01000107.1:2712-3060 GCA_002492075.1 Ruminococcaceae bacterium UBA7135 | reverse complement strand
CACAATATATGGCGTCGGAGGCGGCTTTCTTACAGAATATTTAGCGGCTTGCTTTTTTTAACAAAATGTTCCATTATAATAAGGAAAGGGGTTTATTATGGGGAACAACAATTATAATTTGGCACTCGATTTGGGGAAACGAGTGGCGGCATACGCGCGGGTATCGCTGGAAACGGACAAGCTTGCCCACTCGCTTGCGGCGCAAACGGACTATTTTCGGCGGCTCATTCGCGGAAAGTCCGACTGGGAGCTTGTGGATATCTACGCCGACAGTTTCATCAGCGGCACGGAGGTCTCCAACCGCGAGGGCTTTCGGCGGCTGCTTGACGATTGCGGCAGCGGAAAGAT
>DKXD01000107.1:2191-2383 GCA_002492075.1 Ruminococcaceae bacterium UBA7135 | reverse complement strand
GACGTTGTTTTGTGCAAATCCATAAGCCGTTTCGCGAGAAACACCGTCGATCTGCTCAAAACCGTGCGTTACTTGAAGAATCTGGGAATCGAAGTGCGTTTTGAGAAAGAGAACATCAACTCTCTTTCGGGCGACGGGGAGCTTATGCTGACGATACTCGCGAGCTTCGCGCAGGAGGAGAGCCGCTCCATT
>DKXD01000107.1:0-1898 GCA_002492075.1 Ruminococcaceae bacterium UBA7135 | reverse complement strand
GGAGGAGAGCCGCTCCATTTCCGAAAACGTAAAATGGGGCATACGCAAGCGCTTTCGTGAGAATACGTCCGAACCGCGCAACAAAACCGTTTTCGGCTATCGCTTCGACGGGGAACGTTATATTATAAAGGAGAACGAGGCGGAAACGGTTCGCTTGATATTCAAGCGCTATATAACGGGCGCGTCTTTACGGAATATCGCGGCGGAGCTTAAAAAACGCGGCGCGAAAACCACGCTCGGCTTTGATTTCTCTCACAATCAGATAGACTATATCGTTCACAATGAGATTTACATCGGGAACCTCGTGCTGCAAAAAACGTTCGTCAAGGACTTTATCACTCACCAAAAGGTCCCGAACCGCGGCGAGCTGCCCATATACCGCTTATGCGGCTGCCACGAGCCGATAATCGACGCGGAAACGTTTGCCGCGGCACAGCGCGAAGCGGAACGCCGCGCCGCGAAGAAACACGCGTACCCGTTCACGGGACGGCTTATCTGCGGCAAGTGCGGAAAGCCGTTTACTCGGCGTTCCAACAACGGCAAATACGCCTGCTGGCATTGCCGAAGCTGCGATAATGTGAAGCTAAAGGAGGACAAGCTCCTTACCTTATTTAATATGGACGGCGGAGAGATAACGGAGAACATCTCAAGAATAACGGTTCACGAAAACGGAGAACTTGATGTTTTGTTTTATGACGGGAGGAACGAAAAATGGCTTTACGAGTAATGGAGATACCCGCAACGATAAAAAACCGTGCGGACGAAGCGCAAACGCGCCGCGCTGCGGCTTACGCGCGTGTGTCGACCAATCACGAGGAACAACTGACGAGCTACGCGGAGCAGGTCGGCTACTATACCGATTATATTAAGGAGCGCCCCGATCTGGAGTTTGCGGGCGTTTACACGGATGAGGGCATTTCGGGAACGTCAACGAAGCACCGCGAGGGCTTCAAGCGTATGATAGCGGACGCGCTGGCGGGCAAGATCGACCTTATAATCACAAAGTCCGTTTCGCGGTTCGCGAGAAACACCATAGACAGCCTTACGACCATACGGCTTTTAAAAGAACACAACGTCGAATGTTACTTTGAGAAAGAGAACATTCACACCTTTGACAGCCGCGGGGAGCTTCTGCTTACGATAATGGCGGGGATCGCGCAGGAGGAAAGCCGTTCTATTTCCCAAAACTGCACATGGGGGCAGCGGAAGCGGTTCGCGGACGGAAAAGTCACCGTGCCGTTCAAGCGGTTTCTGGGTTACGATCGCGGCGAAGACGGCTCTCTTGTTGTAAACGAAAAGGAAGCCGCGATAGTGCGAAAAATCTACGAAATGTTTTTGGACGGCGCAACGACCTATGCCATTGCGAAAACGCTCACCGCCGAGCACATTCCCACGCCCGGCGGGAAGGAGGTCTGGAGCAAAAACGTTGTGAAAAGTATTCTCACGAACGAAAAGTACAAGGGCGACGCGCTTTTGCAAAAGGTTTTCACGGTGGACTATCTAACCAAGCAAAAGAAGAAAAACGAGGGCGAGGTGACGCGATATTATGTAGAGGGCAGCCACAAAGCCATAATCCCGCCCGAGGTCTGGGAGCGCGTACAGGCTGAATTTGAGCGCCGCCGGCGTGGGTAATTACATTGGGAATGGTAGTACAACACAACATCAACGCTATGACAGCGTACAACAAGCTGAACACCAACGTAGCAGGTCTTAAGAAGAGCTCCGAGAAGCTCGCTTCCGGCTACAGAATCAACCGCGCGGGCGACGACGCTGCCGGCTTGGCTATCAGCGAGAAGATGAGATCTCAGATCCGCGGTCTCAACCAGGCAGTTCGCAACTCTCAGGACGGCATCAACATGATCCAGACCTATGAGGGCGCTGCTCAGGAAACTCACAAC
>DKXD01000117.1:2599-2955 GCA_002492075.1 Ruminococcaceae bacterium UBA7135 | reverse complement strand
GGCGGCGACGATTTCGACCAGCGCATTATCGATTTCTTAAAGGACGAGTTTAAGAAGTCGGACGGTATCGACCTCGGCACGGATAAGTTCGCTATGCAGAGATTAAAGGACGAGGCTGAAAAGGCGAAGATCGCGCTTTCCAACTCCACATCGGTTAATATCTCTATTCCGTATATCACTGCAGACGCTACAGGTCCCAAGCACTTGAACGTTACTCTTTCAAGAGCGAAGTTCAACGACCTCACCGCAGACCTCGTTGAAGCGACCATGGGTCCGCTGAAACAGGCGATCAGCGATTCAGGTCTTGATAAGAACGAGATCCACAAGATACTGCTTGTCGGCGGTTCCACAAGAAT
>DKXD01000117.1:0-2252 GCA_002492075.1 Ruminococcaceae bacterium UBA7135 | reverse complement strand
CAACCCCGATGAGTGCGTGGCTATCGGCGCGTCCATTCAGGGCGGCGTTCTGAATAAGGAAGTGGGCGGTATCGTTCTGCTGGACGTTACTCCGCTGTCGCTGGGTATCGAGACCGCGGGCGGCGTTTGCACAAGAATGATCGAGCGCAACACCACCATTCCCACAAAACATTCGCAGGTGTTCTCGACGTTCTCGGATAATCAGCCGTCTGTTGATATTAATATTCTTCAGGGCGAGCGCGAGTTCGCAAAGGATAATAAATCGATAGGCAACTTCCGTCTGGACGGAATTGCTCCCGCGCCGCGCGGTATTCCGCAGATCGAGGTAACGTTCGATATCGATGCGAACGGTATCGTGAACGTATCGGCGGTAGATAAGGGCACGGGCAAGGAGCAGCACATCTCCATTACCGCGTCCACGAATATGAGCAAGGAAGACATCGACAAGGCTGTTAAGGAAGCGGAAGCGTTCGCGGCGGAGGACAAGAAGCGCAAGGAAGAGGTCGACACTCGCAACGAAGCCGATTCTATGGCGTACAACATCGAGAAGTCGATGAATGAGTTCGGCGACAAGGTGACCGAGGACGACAAGGCTAAGGTTCAGCCCAAGCTCGACGCTTTGAAGGAAGCGCTTAAGGGCACGGATATCGAGGACATCAAGGCAAAGAAAGACGAGCTGCAAAAGGCGTTCTATGAGGTAGCCGAGAAAGTCTACAAGGAGAACGGCGGCAATCCGCAGGATATGGCGGGTGCGGCAGGCGCTGCGGGTGCGGCTCCGAGTGACGATAACAACGGCGGAGATGACGGCGCAGTTGACGTTGAGTTCACCGAAAAGAAGTAATTTTAAGGGCTTGTACACCGCGTGAAAACGCGCGGTGTATTTGCCGTATGTTGACGGGGTAAAACTTATGAACAAACAACAAATGGAGCAGGGCAGGCAGTACCTTATAGAGTGGCTCAGCGACAAGCAGGAGCTTGGCAAAGCGCCCGCGAAGATCGAGTACACGTTTGAGTTCGACAGAAACGATCTGCATTACTATGTTTATCGTTTTAAGAAAGGCTTGATGGGCAAGTGGATGATAGGTATCTGCGGCTTTGACGGCGATGATATGGAGAATATCGGGCATGTGTTCAGCGGAATGGACGAGTACGAGGAAAACGGCGCTCCCGAGCTGGCGCAGCATATGGCGCAGTTCCTGTACGAGTATTGGCGCAAGCAGGCTGGCGGAGTTGATATTCAAGAAGTGTTCAAGCAGAATTTGAAGTACATCAGTCAAACCGAGGTTGACGCGGAGAAGATTGCGCGGCAGTTCGTAAAAACCGAAACGCGTTTTTTCCTCACCGTGGGCACGGTGGACGTTCCGAGCGGCAAGGTAACGGTCGCCGACCCGCTGTGCTATTTGTCGGGAGAACACGTCATAGCGCCCGTTTTGGAGCGCGAAATTCCCAAGGGCAGCTATCCTGTTGAGGTGTCGATCTGTCGTCATGATGATATCGGCATAAGAATGTGCACGGCGCGGCTGAAAATCAAGGACACGAAAGCAGTGCGCTACGAGCTTGCCAAATCCACCGAGGACACGGCGGCGTTTAAGGCAAAGGACGGAATAATGCACGGTTATCCCGTGGACGCGGGAATGATGTGCTTTATAGACGCGGACGCGGCGAAGAATTACGATAAATTCATAACGAAATGGCACACGGAAAATCCCGGGAAGAACCACTATGACGATTACTTCCAAGCGTTCTTTGAGGAGAGCGACAAAAAGCTCCCCGCGTATCAGCGCGAGGGCGGCGATTTCATAGAATGGGCAAATCCCGATACGGGCGAGCGTATGGTGCAGATATCGTCGGGCTTCGGCGACGGCTTTTATCAGAGCTTCTGGGGCTTTGACGAGAGCGGCGAGGTCTGCGAGCTGATTGCGCCGCTTGTTGACCCCGATTTGTATGACAGCTAGAGGTTAGAAGTAAGAGGTTTGAGAAATGCGGCTCGGCATAGAGCAGCGCAAAGGCGGCGCAGCAAAGGCGCGTTCGACAAGGAGCAACGCAAAGGCGGCGCATAAAATTTGAGAAAGCGAGCTGTGAAAGCGTAGTGAAGCGAAGCGAAACGGAGCTTTTACAGCTCGGCTAGCGAACGGAGCGAAGCGGAGAGAGCGGTTCTCAAATTTTTTTGAAATCAATGTGGAGCAACGTAAGGGCGGCGCAGCAAAGGCGCGTTCGACAAAGAGCAGCGCAAAGGCGGCGCATAAAATTTG
>DKXD01000017.1:8492-8998 GCA_002492075.1 Ruminococcaceae bacterium UBA7135 | reverse complement strand
CAGGCGCGGGGTAGGTTTTGTTTGTGATAAGTCAGCTTGGAACGCCGAAATAATATTACCAAAAAGGAGATCTTATTATGGAAACTTCAAAGGTGTATTTTTTAAGCGAGATAACTCCCGAAAACGTAGTTAAGATCTACGAAGCATTGAACGTTTCGCTTCCGGGAAGGGTCGCTGTAAAGCTTCACTCGGGCGAGGAGGGAAATCAGAACTACCTCAGACCGGAATTTGTAAAGCCGATGATCGAGCGGCTGAACGGCACGGTAGTGGAATGTAACACAGCTTATGACGGCGAGCGCAACACAACGCAGAAACACAAGGCGCTGATGAAGTCGCATGGCTGGAGCGAGCATTTCGATGTGGATATCTTGGATTCCGAGCAGCCGGATATGCAGCTTGCGGTACCAAACGGCAAACAGATAAAGACAGACTATGTGGGAAAGCATATCGCGAATTATGACTCGGTGCTGGTGTTGTCCCATTTCAAGGGACACCCCATGGGCGGC
>DKXD01000017.1:0-8194 GCA_002492075.1 Ruminococcaceae bacterium UBA7135 | reverse complement strand
TTCAAGGGACACCCCATGGGCGGCTACGGCGGAGCGCTGAAACAGCTTTCGATAGGGTTCGCGTCCTCTTACGGAAAAGCGTATATACACGGCGCGGGAAACCCCGACGCGATGTGGAGCACCGAACAGGACAGGTTCCTTGAAGCAATGGCGGACGCGGCTTGGGCTGTGGCGGAGCACTTCAAAAACAAGATAGCTTATATCAACGTTATGTGTAATCTTTCCGTAGACTGTGACTGCTGTGCTGTCGCGGAGGATCCCTGTATGAAGGATATAGGCATTTTGGCGGGTACGGATCCCGTGGCGGTCGATCAAGCGTGTATCGATCTCATATATAAGTCCGATGATCCGGGCAAGGCTCACTTTATTGAGCGCGTTGAAAGCAGGCACGGCATACACACGATAGAAGCCGCCGAAGCATTGGGTATGGGAAACAGGACATATCAATTGATATGCCTTTAAATAACAAATAAGGAGAGTAAAGCAATGGACATTAAAGCAAAAATCGAAGAGATCGTAGAAAAAGTGAAGTCCGACAAGGATTTTGCGAACAAGTTCCAAAGCGAGCCTATAAAGGCTGTTGAGGGCGTTATCGGTGTTGACCTGCCCGACGACCAAATTCAAAAGGTCGTTGACGGAGTTAAGGCAAAAGTCGACCTCGGCGGTATTGCGGATAAGCTCGGCGGGCTGTTCGGCAAGAAAGACTGAAAAAAGCAAATTCCCCCGCCGATGGCGGGGGAAAACCGTAAAAAGGAGCGGTTATGAGGATAACGGAAACCGAGCTTTGCACTTTGGATATCGAGTGGTACGGCGTTGACAGGTGCGGAAATATCGCGGTGTTTTGCAGCAGCGGCGCGGCGAACGTCCCCGAGTTCGTTTGTGAAAGTATGGAGCGCGTCGATATGCTGATCGATTTTTTCGATAAGTTCCCTCGGAAGTCGGAGTGTATGATATTGTTTGAACCGTCAAAGAAAAATCCGCTCCCTCGACAAGTTGCGGAGAGTTTCGCGGGTAAGGGACTGTTCTATTACGATTCCGATGATATGATGGGTAAGGCGAAAAATGTGGCGGTCTGTCAAAAATACTACACCCAAAACGCTTATCCGCTGTCCCCGCTGAAGCTTGACGAGCTGCCGCGCGCTATTCGGGAGATTTTGGAAAAACAGCGGCTTGACGTTGAGGACTTTTCCCGCGCCGAATGTATTGAAGTCGCGCAGGGAGAGGTAAAGCACGAACCGATCGAGTTTACCGATGAAAAAGGGAACCGCTATGTTGTGCCTTGATAAGGAGGTAGTTTATGGCAACGATAATGAACAATGAGGTGCGTTTTCACCTTAAAATACGACACGGCGACGTTGGGCGTTACGTCATTCTTCCCGGAGACCCGGGCAGAGTTCCGAAAATCGCCGCGCTGCTTGATAACGCAAAGCAGATAGCTCAAAACCGCGAGTATAATATCTATACGGGAACGCTGAACGGCGAGAAAGTCAGCGTTTGCTCTACGGGTATTGGTGGACCGTCGGCGGCTATCGCGGTGGAGGAGCTTATCGACAGTGGCGCAAATACGTTTATCCGCGTCGGCACGAGCGGCGGCATTGATCTTTCGGTGTTCGGCGGCGATCTGATAATCGCCGAGGCTGCTATCCGCGCCGAGGGCACGAGCTACGAGTATCTTCCTCAAGGGTATCCGTCAATAGCGGATTTTGAAGTGACGACCGCGCTCGTACAAGCCGCAAAGGAGCTTTCCACGGAAGAACCCGGCAACCGCTATCATGTCGGAGTGGTGCATTCTAAGGACAGCTTTTACGGAGAAACCAACCCCGAACGTTCGGCGGTGGAAGATAACATCAAGTCGCGCTGGGAAAGCTACCTGAAATGCGGCTGTCTGACAAGCGAAATGGAGTGCGCGGCTATTTATGCCGTGGGGCTTGTCCGCAGTGTGTTCCCTAAGAAGATACGCTGCGGCGGAGTGTTGACGGCGCTTTGGAACGCCGAACGTTCCAAGCGGAATATGCCCGATAACATCACCGATGATTCCACACGCGGTATAAAGTGTGCCGTCCGCGCCGTTGAACTGCTTATCGAACAGGACAAGGCTGCATACAATAGATTTATGTCCGAGATACACGGCGACATTCGCCGGGGAGAGTAAAATATGGCAAAAATATGTTGTCCCTGCGGAGTTTGTATTCCGGATATAAGCGATCATCAGAGCTTTAAGGGATATATTTTGTCCGATAAGCAGCTTTTTCCGTTTTACGATTTCGCTGACGAGATGATTGAATCGTCTCATGCCGATAAAGAGGAGCTTTGTATGACGTTTCGCCGCGAGGTGGGCGGCGGTTATATTCGCATGAAGCGTATCTACCAGTGCTTTGAGTGCGGGCGGTTGCTTATCGAGGACGAAAACGGAGAATTTACCGTGTTCGTCCCCGAGGGGCATGACGATACTCGCGTACTGGATTTTTCCGAGGGAAAACGTTCGGGAATAGTTAAAAGAAAGCCGATGGCGCGATGATAGTTGAAAATGGAAAATGAAGAAATTCGGTGCGGCGAGAAGTGCCGCACCGAATTTTTTATGCTGTAAAGTTCAAGATGACTTTGATGTTGTCAACAAATTCTCCGAGACGCTCCGCGTAGAAGTCCGAAAAGCGTTTCAGTTCCGTCTGATTGCTTTCGGAGATGTCCTTAACGGCGGCTGTGGCAAATCCCGCTCTTTTGGCGGTCTTTACCGCAAACAGCGAGTCTTCGAACACGACCGTTTCTTCGGGGAGTGCGTGGATAAGGTCGGCGGCGGCAAGGAACACATCGGGAGACGTTTTCGAGCCGTAATTCGAGCAGCTTACAGAGCCTGCGAAGAAGTCGCCTACCCCCAGCCGCGAAAGAGCGCTCATTCCCAAACGTTCATCGCCCGCCGTTGCCACGCTCATGTGAACGCAGTGTGCCCGCAGCGCCGCCAGCAGTTTCGCGGCATCGTCCTTTAAGCGCACCTCGTCAGTGTAGAACCGCTCTATCATGCGCGTGAGGTGGCGCGTTATCTCCTCGGGGGAATAGGACAGCCCATAATGCTCGTGAAGATACCGTGCCCCCTCAGGCAAGGAAAGCTCGTTCATTTCGTCCGTCAAGCCCTCTTCGGGAGTTTCCCCGAGCGCCGTAAGATAACGTATCCCAAGCGTCCGCCACATTTCCGAGGAATCGAGAAGCGTGCCATCTAGATCGAATATTGCGAATTTGATCATTTTACACCGCCTTTTTTAGAAGTAAGAGGGTTAGAGGTTAGAGATAAGAGAAGATGTACCGTTTTAAAGTCGCGAGAGCTTTTGATCGAAGCCGATCTTGCGCTCGGCGTTCTCTCGGACGAGATATTCCTTGTCAACAGCGATCTCGCCCCAATCCGTTTCGAGAGCGCGTTTTACCTGTTCGTCCATTTTATCGTAAAACTCGGCGAAAAAGCGTTTCACCTCGTCCGCGAAATCCTTGTACGGCATTTCAAAGGAACCGCGCGGGGAAGTCCAGATGCTCTCGCCGCTTTCAAGAGGAACGTCGCCGTTCCAATAGAATTTGAGCTTGTCTTCGCACCGAAAGCACCCGATGATCGGTCCGCCCCTCAGATGTCCGCTGTCGAAAACTCTGTCGTTGAACCATGCTTTTTGCTCGAGATATTCGTCATGTAAGCGATCGAATTCTTCGGGGTCGTCATCGTAATTCGGAAACTGTTCAAGCCGTTTTTCGCAGCGTTCCTCAAAGTCCTCAACGCTATCGTAAAGCTCCCTTGAAACAGGCTCGGCAATGTTTGCGAATATATCCGAGATATCCTCCAAAAACCGCGATAGATAGTAGTCGTTGTATTTGGTATCGCCGCCCCATTCTTTCAGTGCCGCGTCCGAATACTCATAGACGGTTTTATCGCCCGCCGTTATCCAAAGCAAGCCGTCCGTCAGTCCGAACCACGAAAGCGAGTAGCGCCCCTTTTCGCCAAACGGAGCTATTTCGTTGGGCTGTTTAAGCTCAAAATTTATTTTAAACCCGTTCATTTTATCTCCCTTTGCGAAAGCAGCACGGAATTTCTCGGATCTCCGCTGTAGAGGTTTTCACGCAAGACAGTGACCGTTTCCATTTCCGAGAACAAAGCGCCGTCGACACTCGCTTTTGCGGCAAAACCCTCAAGTGTCCGAAAGCATTGATCGTCCAGAAAAAAATATGTGTCAAAAAAGCCCTTGCGATGGTCGTAGTCTGAAGAAATTCCCACATGGTGCGGATTTCCGTCGATCTCGACCGTAAGGTCTTCAAGCGGCGCGTCTGTGGCAATGTCCTGTTTGAAGAGATCGATGATATCCGCGGGGCGGCATACCAGCGGATCCCATTTCGGGGCAAAAAAGTTTTTGAGCTTTTTCAAAAAGGACATTTTTTTCTCCTTTATTTGTATGTGACTATTTCGCGCGCCGCAAGAAAGGGATCGTTACGCGGGTTTCCCAGCTCGTCGCTGCTAGTTATTGAAACCGTTTCAAGATTTGCGAACAAAACGCCATCAACGCGGGCGCTTTCGCGGAATTCATCAAACGTTTTAAAGACCTGTCCGTCAAGATAATACTCAATATCAAACGATATTTTCTTTCTGCTGTCATAATCGGAAGTAACGCCTATCTTGTGCGGCTTGCCGTATATCTCGATATTCAGTGTCAGCAGCGGCGCGCCTATTGAGACGTACTGCTTTATGATCTCAAAAATGTCCGCGGGGCGGCACACAAGCGGTTCCCATTTGGGTTTTCTTTTCCCGAATATCGACATTTCAGTCCTCCAATTTGCTTGCCAGCAGCGGCGAATACTTGTTCCGAAACTCCGTGAACGTTCCGTTGTCCAGCGCTTCGCATATCCTGTCCATAAGCGTGTTGTAAAAGTAAAGATTGTGCTGCACCGCCAACCGTCCCGCGAGCTGTTCTCCCGCCTTAAAAAGGTGGCGGATATACGCTCTTGAAAAATTGCGGCAGGTCGGGCAGTCACATTCGGGATCAAGAGGGCGGGGGTCGGTTTTGTATTGCTCGTTGGTGGCGTGCATAATGCCGTTCCATGTGAATATTGTGGCGTGACGCGCGTTCCGCGACGGCATAACGCAGTCGAACATATCCACACCGCGCCATACCGCTTCGATTATGTTGGAGGGAGTTCCAACACCCATAAGATAACGCGGTTTGTTTACGGGTGCGTATGGAATCACTATATCGAGAATGTGATACATCACCTCGGTAGGCTCGCCCACGGCAAGCCCGCCTATCGCGTAGCCGTCCAAGTCTGCTTCGGCTATCGTTTTCATATGCTCTATGCGGATATCGTCGTATGTTCCGCCCTGATTTATCGCGAACAACAGCTGCTTTTTATTGATAGTTTCGTCCAAGGAGTTCAGCCGCGTCATTTCCGATTTGCAGCGGGCAAGCCACCGAGTGGTGCGCTCCACCGATCTTTGAACGTAGTCGCGCGGCGCGGGATTTTCCACGCACTCGTCAAACGCCATGGCTATCGTGGAACCCAGCTTTGACTGTATCTGCATACTTTCCTCGGGACCTATAAACAGCCTGCGACCGTCTATATGCGAGGAAAAGTACACGCCTTCCTCTTTTATCTTACGCAGCTTTGCCAGCGAAAAGACCTGAAATCCGCCGCTGTCGGTAAGTATCGGCTTATCCCAGTTCATAAACCTGTGCAGTCCGCCCATTTGATATATGATATCCTCGCCGGGGCGCAGGTGCAGATGATATGTATTGCAAAGCGCTACGCGGGTCTTCAGCCCTTGAAGATCGGGGCAGGATACCGCGCCTTTTATCGCGGCGGCGGTTGCCACATTCATAAAGAACGGCGTTTCGATATCGCCGTGCGGCGTATGGAATATGCCGCGGCGGGCGTTGTTCTCGGTCAGCTTCAGCTCAAACATATTTTATGGCTTCTCCTGTTTTCGTTTTATTCCGTATTTCTTGTAGAATTTGTCTATATCGTCGGCCGATGTCACAAGCTCGGCGAACATCAGCTTGTTTTCCGCTTTGCTGAAAAAGCCAATGGTCTTTTCACCGGTGCAGGTAGAGCTTTCAATTTTGATATCTTCCTCCGAAAATCCTTCGGGAAGCTTGAGCTTGTTTTTGTTGTTTATCTTTTTCAATGATCTCGACCACGCTTTCTTTACTTTAAGTCCCTGATCCACTATTCCGTCGCGGAATTTTTCACCTGTTTTCCTGATACCGCCCGGCAGCTTTCGTATTTGCTGAACAGCCGTGGTGAGGTTGTCGGCGGTTTTGAAAAGCTCGGCTGTGAAGAACTTTTCGCGGCGCTGAGTTTGTCCGCTCATACAGCGCTCTCGTACAACGAAATAGCGCTCGTAGGCGTGTTTTACCGAATCCTCCCATGAAATGTATATCTCGTTCATGGCGTTTTCGCCTATCTGATGTATCTCGGCGCGGTGAGTTACCGCGAACTCCATATTCTTCGCGATGGCTTCAGGGTCTGCGTCGGTAAGTATTCCGGTGTGACCGTTCGTGATCCCTTCGGCGGCGCAGCTTCCGTTAATAAGCATAGCAGCCACTCCGCACGCAGCAGCTTCGCGAACGACTATGCCGTTCGTATCATATTCCGACGGGAAGATAAACAATTCGCCCGCGGTGTAGTAAACTCGCAGATCCTCGCGGTCATATATTGCGCCGGTGAATATGCATTTATCCGCAAGATGCAGTTCGTTTACATAACTTTCTATTTCGGCTCTGTCCAAGCCGTCGCCAACAAACATCATACGATAATTCAAGCCCTTGTTGTCGATTATTTTAAGCGCGTCCAGGATAAGGCGTATGCCCTTATACCAAAGCAGTCTTCCCACGAACAGAAACAGTACTGTATCTTCGGGGATGTCATAATAGCGGCGCAGCTCGGCGGCGTCCTCGGCATCCGCTCTGCCCTTGGGAAAATCAACGCCGTTTTCCATAACGACATAATCGCCCTCGTAGCCCATGCTGCGGAGATTCTCGCCCGCACCTCGGCTTACCGTCCACACCTCGTCACACGCGGAGATGTTTTCGGCGACTATTTTTATTACCTGATTGGCAAGCACCTCGTTTTTGATGTCACGTTTTATATCTATGTCGAACTTCGTGTGATATGTCATAACTATCGGAATATTGGACTTCTCGCGAAGAACTCTCGCCATCATCGTAGAAGCGAACGGGCAGTGCGAGTGGATAATGTCATACTCGTCCCCCACAAGCTTGTCCAGCGCCCTTGAAGAAAACGGGTATCCCGCACGGTAGCCGCACAACTTTTCGGTTATCGGCATACTGCGGTAGCGCACCACCTCGAACGCGTAGTCGTCCTCAACGCCGGGGTAGAGCGGCGTTACTACGGTAGCTTTGCCGAGGTCTTGATTGATAATGTTGGCGTAATTTATCACAGCGTTTGCAACTCCGTCTATGATAGGCGGAAACGAGTCGTTCATTAAGCAGATGTTTAATTTTTCGGTTGACAAAACTATTCAGCCCTTCCTTTAATAAATGACTATACGTCACTTTACATTATAACTCATTTTTCCCCCAAAATCAAGCGTATTTTAAAATTTTCCGCGATTTTTACAAAAACCCCTTGACAAATGTATGAAATAGTACTATAATATCCTTTGTACGATTTCGTACTAATTTCCCAATTAAAAGCAGATGTATTATTTTATTTTCTTTCTCCCCGCTGCGCGGGGAGAGAAAACAGGATAAATAACGGAGGGATCGCAATGACTGTAAGCAAGGAACTGCAAAGGTTCAACTATCTTTCGGGAGAAACGAGCGCGCTGTATCACGAAGCGTCCTTAAAGCTGGGCTTATCGGACAGCGCGAGTATGGTGCTTTACGTTTTGTGCTGCGAGGGGAAGTGCGGCATTTCGGTTGTGTGCCGTTTGACGGGCTTGTCCAAACAAACAGTGAATTCCACGCTGCGCAAGCTGGAAAGCGAGGAGCTTATAAAGCTTGAGGCGCTGGACGGCAAGCAAAAGCTTGTAACGCTTACGCTCAAGGGGAACAGGCTTGTGAAGAAAACGACAATGCGGCTTATCGAGGCGGAGAACCGCGTGTTCAACGGCTGGAGCGAGGAAGAACGCGCCGAATATTTGCGGCTTACCGAGAAGTATCTTGCGGATTTTCGGCAAGAGGTAGATAAATTATAGTTTAGCTTACAG
>DKXD01000169.1:492-7597 GCA_002492075.1 Ruminococcaceae bacterium UBA7135 | reverse complement strand
ATAAGAGACCCGCGCCGAGATTAAATCTCGGCGCGAAAACGGTCAACTTATACACTGCACAATGTCAAATGCCATTATCCCTTTGCGGAGATAACGTACAGCACTATTATCGCGGCAAGAGTTACCCCCATAATTATCCAGTTGCGCGTTATCGCGCGCTCCAGTTTCTTATCGTTTTTATTGTTATCAAATCGCTTTGCCATATTCGCCCTCCAAAGTTACTATTGTGCGTAGTTTTGCGGTGCGCTAGGTATCTTGAAAGGTGTGTTGATCGAGTGATCGAGTTTGATCCGGGCATCACTTATCAAGAAATAATTATACTTCAGCGCGTGACTGCCATCCGACATAACGGGATCATCCCAAGTAACATCAACATGATACCACTGTCCTTCAAGCTTTACCATATTCCACATATGATCTATACCACTCGCGCCGCCTACAACGCATATACATTCATAGCCCATTGACTGCGCAAAATACATAAACGCTTTGGAATAGCCCTCGCAAATAGCCTTGCCGTATATAACGGGACCGTCCGCTTCGCTTTCGTAATCGGTATCTTCCTTAAGATAGACCGTATTGTTTACTATCCAGTCATGAACATATTGCAGCTTTGCGTAGTCGCCGATTTGACTTTGCGCTTGCGCTAAAACACTTTTCACAGTACTGTCGAAATTACCCTGAGAAATCTCGCTCGACGTTCTGCTGTAATCTATCGAGATACTTCTCATATCCTTTTGACCGTTCGGTTCGGCAACATAACTGTATGAATAGCCGCTCCCAAGCTCAAGGAACTGCGGATTATCATAATCGAACGCCCAGAATGCTGTGTAAAGATCATCTTCGGTAACCCCGATATCAGAAATATCACAGGATTGGGATAGCGATGAGGCGCTCTCAAACAACCGTGCATAAACTTTTTGCTGCTTTGATGTTATCTGATTGTACGCCCATTTTGATGTATAATCATCTAAACTGCCGGTAGTTGGCGTAATTACGGGCGTGGATGACAATGTACTTGACGACTGCGCTGTTGACTTGCTTGACGATGTTGACGTCGGCTTGCTCGACGATGTTGACATTGACTTACTCGACGATATTGGCGTCGGCTTGCTCGACGATGTTGACGTTGACTTGCCCGACGATGTTGACGTTGAATTGCTCGACGATATTGGCGTCGGCTTGCTCGACGATATTGGCGTTGACTTGCTCGACGATATTGGCGTTGACTTGCTCGATGACTGCGGCGTAGATTCGTTTATTTCACTTGTTGAAGAAGACACAGTGCTTGACTGTATCGTCTGTGAACTGTCCGACGAAGAATAGCTGCTATTATCCTGTGAAGAAGACCCTTCAGTAGGTTTTATTATGTGGGGTTTGGATACAACAGGCGAAGCGGGCGAATTATTGCAGCCGCTCAATATCCCCGCGCACAAAATCGCTGCCAATAGCATTTTACTATGCTGTTTATTCAAAAAATCAACTCTCCTTACCTTACTTCAGAAAAAATACAATATCAAATGTTATTATATTCAACCTTTTCTTACGGAAATGACAAAAACCTGCATACTTTAATTATATCATTTTTAAATATAATTGTCAAGCATAAAAAAATTAAAACTGCAATTACAGCTTTATATCACCGTTACCCTCGTCAAAGGCAGCAAAAACGCATTAAAGACAGACAATTTGATGATCATATTCTAAAAGCCGCCCAATAAATGGGCGGCTTTTTATACAGATCACTTTGGATCGCTTTGCATGGGTTCCAGTCTGGGCTTTCTGGGAGTTACACCCTCTGGAGCGGGATAGCGCGGCTTCATTTCTCTGTTGGAATGTTGTTGCACAGGACCGTGTGACGACGGTTTGCTTGCCGTCGGCATCATAGGCTCAAGACCTACCGGCTTTTTCGACGCGGGAGCAGGCTTCTTTGCGGTAGGCGCCTCGTCCATCAAAACGGTAGAGCCTATATCCTTATTCGCAGTTTCAAGAACCGAATTTGGTTTCTGAACAGGTTGCTGAACCGGCTGTTCAGGAGTTTTATGCTCGGAAGCGGGCGGCTTGCCGGTATTATCCTCAAACCATTTTGCAGCCATCATCGGGCTCAAAACCGCATCGAACACCTCCGGAGCGCCCTCAAATATTGAATCGAGAGATATGCTGTTGTTGGCGTCAGGCTCGCAAATATCATAGCTCAGTTGTCTGCGATACTTGATACGGCAATATAAGAACTCAGGCGGTATGCTGTCGATCTGCGATATTTCTTCAAGCCATAGAAACGGCGTCATACCTCCTATGCTAACATCATCAATAAGCCAGCCCGCGGCTGCGTCCGCGTCATTGTGGCACAGATACAACGAGAAGTTGAACTTCTGTTCTTTTTCGCCGTTCATAAGTCCGATCGAAAAGTTCTTAATCACAAAGCTGTTGAGTACACCCGTTTCATATCCGCAGCACGGGCAGACACCGCCATAGCCATACAGTTTGGCGTTGACATCGCGCGCGAAAAAGTTGCGGTATGCCTTCGGGTTGACTTTTTCATAAGCAGCTATTCTGCGAACCTGCTTGCGCAGACCGTCAAACTCCGCACGAGATATGATCGGAACAGGCTTATAGTAGTAAGGAAGCTGATCTATAAGAACAAGGTTCGGCTCTTCCGTGCCTGAATACAACGCACGCAGGCGGTCCTTATTCGCGCCCGTAAGAATAAACTCCGCAAAGCCCGCATACTGCGGCTTTGTCATACCATCGCGCAAGATAACAAACTTCGCCGTGTTTTCTTTATCTTCGGCGGATATAGGCGCGGAAAGGTCAACTATCTTTTTAAGCCTATTCTCTCCGTCAAGCAATACTATCTTATCAAGGCTAAGGTCGCACACATAGATCTTAGCAAGCAACTTTTCGGCTTCGTCCGCGCCTCCGACCTCCGGAAGCACCGATAGAATATCTTGAATATCAAAGCTGAAACGTCCTGCCGTAAACATAAAGTCAAACTCGCGGTTATTCAGCAAGCCGCTTTCAATAAGAGCGTATACATCGCCGACGATATCCAAAAGATCCGCGGTAGAGATATTAGGCGGTATCATAAACTGCTTTCCGTAAACGGAGAAGCGATATCGCTTATTGATATCAAGAGCAAGCGTGACCTCGCCGCCCTGCGATTTGATCTCTTTTAGGAACTGAATGGTGTCTTTACCGTTGGTGAACGAATTTACCATCAATGTGGATATCTGATTGAATATCTGATGGTTTTCAAATCTCATCTCGTGCGCCGCAAGGGTATCATACGCCTTTTTGAGGTTGCCTATATTGATCTTTGAGATTTCAAACTGTATCTGTGCCGTGCCGGATGTTACCACCAACTGGAAGTATTTCATCGAGATACGGTAGTTCTCGCCGAACATCTCATCGATTATCTCAAATGTTCTTGCCAACGCGTCTTCATCCGCAACGGAGCCGTTTACAATACTCTCGGAAAGCTTTAAGCTGATTATGCTGATAAAGCTGGCAGACAGTTCGTAATCCTTGATCTTCTTATCACCGTCGGAGGACATAAAGTATTGATTTCCGTCCTGATAGAACGAATACAGGAACTCCTCTCCGCCCTCGTCCGTTCCGGGGACGTTCCAATTATATTTGGCAACAAGAACGTGATTATCGTCCTTGCCATACCAAGCGTTCATGCTTTCAATATCGGCTTCCAACTGCTTTGCCGCTGTACCGTCCTCGTGATCTTCCTTGGAAACGCTGTCGTTCTCGGAGAAAAATCCCTTTTCACGCAGCGAAGCGAAAAGCACGGGCTCGTCGGAATGAGGGAACAATATAGAGATACCGTCGCTGAATTTCTCGCGAAGTCCCTTTACGATAGCGCTGTTGTTAATATAGTTGTAGAAGAACTCAAAAACATACTGCTTGGGACGCAGCATATAACGCTCGGCGGCGTCCTGACGCTGAACAAGCTCCAAAACGAACAGGCGCTTGTATTCTTCGGTAACTGCCAAGATGCCCTGCTCGATCTTCTCGGAACATTCCTCAAGCGAATCATACTTGATGCCGGAACGGTTGTTTGTGATATATTTATTCGGAACGGAAACGAAGAACGCCGAAAGCTGATCCTCAACGAACTTCTGATTTGCGGCATTTACAAATCCCGTAAGCTCGAATGTAGAGAAGTAGTTGTACTTACTCATCAGCACCCGCGCCGCCTCGCGCTTTGCGCCCGAAATAGCGTACGGTATCAGATAAACGAAGCCGTCGTTCTCGGCGTGAATGAAATCGGCAACGCTCTTTCCGTTTTCAGAGAAGCGTACCTTCGGGATATCGTTCTCATTCTTACGGATCTGCTGAATCTTATAAACGATCTCGGGCTTGCCATAATTGATGACCGCAATATTAAAGGTTCTGTCAGCGCACTCCTCCTCGTCCTTGGATTTCAAGTGCTTTTTCTTAATGAACGCGAAGCACAGGTCAACCATATTTATATAGCTGCCTTTATGCGATGTCAGCGACACCAAGTTTTCGTGAAGCGTCTCCTGCTCGTCAAGCGGCAGCGCGAACACTACCTCCGTGTGCGGGAAATGCTGTCCGTTAAGCTCGAGTTCACGAACCTTAAGCGTACCATCGTCGTTCACAACGCGCAGAGAGTACTCGTTAGAGCGCATCTTGAACCAATCTACATTCGCAAAAACGCTCTTTGCGCCCAAGCCGAACCGACCCTCGCGCTTCTTATCACCCTCGTTGCGTCCTACCGAAAGATAATAGAACACCTGCTCCAAATTGAAACCCGTCTCGTTATAGGTAAGCTTTACCTGCCCCTCATCAAGGAACTCGATCATTACCTTGATCCCGGGGTCGTCATAATCGCACCCGAAGCAGTTCTGAAGCAGCTCTCTTACAATAGATTCCCGGGGGTAATCCTTGAAAATATTGTTGACGTTCGCCGCGCCTCTGCCCGCAAACTGATTGTTGAAGTAATCCTTAAACGGCGCGCTGTCAAACTCACCGCTTTTAAGCTTTTGCTTTATATTCTCGACTACTTCCTTTGCGCCTTCCTTATCACCGGCGGTATTGCGTTCAAAAAAATCACCAAGCAGCTTTTCAACTGCGTCATAGCTTCCGCTCATTATCCGTATCCCCGTTTCTCCGCGCAATATTTTAGCTTAATGCCCGCGCGGCAGGCGAAATTTAATTGAAAATTGAGAATGGAAAATCAATAACGGATAATCGCCATATATCGGTCGCGCCCGCGTCAACATACAGCAATTTTCAATTCTCCATTATACATTATCAATTATTCAAATGCCATCGTTATATATCTTGATGTAATCCTTGAACGAGCGGTCGGAATCCTGCTCCTTTGCCCGATATTTCCAAATGCCGTAAAGCACCGAATACTGTATGCCGTCCTCAAGTGCGCTTATTTCCTGTTTTATCCTCAAGTGGAAATTCTCGCTCTTGTGGAACTCATCGATCTCCGCTTTCGCATCGGCAAGTCCAACCACCGCTTCCATGGCGAAAGGAAGATTGGTGTAACCCTCATCCTCGAACGATGCCGCCATACGCTCTCTTCCGGGCGTTGTTTCCAGCTTTGCGTCGTCGATTATGCACAAGCCGTCAAGACCTTTCATCACTGTGGTGATGTCATCGGCGGACGTGTTTTCGTTTATACTCAGCATCTTATACAAGCGCTCCAGCATTGTATTCGCAAAATCCACAAGCTGTTTGCTATTGGTTATCTTCTCGCTTTCGGGAACGGTATACTCGCACTTTACTTTTTTGATGAGATCAAGGCAGTTATCCACCTGCTTTGCGAAATCACGCGTATATTTCAGATCCGCAATAAGAGCGTTCATATAATCCGCCTTATCGGAAATATCCAACAATATGTTTCTTGTGGGAAGTCTTCCGCAAAACGCCTTATCAAGCTGCAAATACAATACTTTCTCAAGCAAGCAGGAATCAAACACCTTATTGGTATCGCGAAAGATAACAAACTTTCTCTCGGATTCCTTTGCAATGCCGTGTCTTGTCATTCTTCTTTCGAGAAGCACCGGCGACAGCGGCAGCTCGTAATTCACAACACAAGTAACATTCTCTATGCCGTCGCCCGCCGTTCCGAGAACATCGGTTCCAATCATTATTCTGGGAACGTTCGCGCTGCTGTTTACCGAAAGCATACGCACGATATCATCATTGCGCAAAAGCTCCTCTCTCGCTACGCGGACATCGGTTCCGTACAGGCATGAAAGCGCTTTATTGAGGTATTCCAAGGTGCTTTTATCACAGCAGTAGATCATCATACGGCTGTTGGGAACCGCCATAGTCTCCTCGCAAAGTTTCAGCATACTGTCAAGCTTTTTATCAAATGCTCTGAGATCTTCAACATCCGAACGCCCGAAGAACGGCTTTAGATAGATCTTCTTCTCTTTTTCGTACTTCTCGCAATCATATTGCTCAAAAACGTTGCCGCAGAAGCGGTAAGTGGGAAGTCCCGAACGCAGATCAACGCGTCTGCGAAGATTGTTCATGGTATTTTCATCGAAGCCGTAATCCACAAACGAGACCCTGCGGTTTTGGCTGCCGGAATAAACCGCGCTGTCAAAATAACGCATAACAGGCGATTCCTCGTTCATGCACGCCGAGGACACGTTAAACTCTATTTTGTCAGCTTCGGAAGCGAGATCACTATTGTTCATAACCGACTTTATCAAATCGATAAGTGCGATCTTGTCATCCTCTGTCTTTGCGGGAAACGGCGTGTTCACCATCAAGCGCTCCGCTTTCCATGGCAAGTTCGCCTTATACTTTTTGTAATCGGGAACGTTGACGTTCGTTTCCTCGTCGATTATCACAAGATCCCATTTGAAACGAGACGCGAGGTGCTTTTTAAGAACGTTGTCCTTGAAAAGAGTTTGAGAAGAAATCAAATACAGTCCTCCGCCCTGCTCGCTTAAATACACAAGCGGATTCGGCGCGCCCGTAATAATCTTAAAATCCGCGCCTATGCCCGTAACAAGCACCTTGTACCAGCTGTATATCCCGCTTGCGTCGGAGATAATAAGTATATTCGGGTTTTCATTTTTCGCCAGAACATCATAAATCCCAA
>DKXD01000169.1:0-203 GCA_002492075.1 Ruminococcaceae bacterium UBA7135 | reverse complement strand
CATCATAAATCCCAAGCGACGCTTTGGTATATTTTTCCAAGCCGAACTCACTGCAGTTTACCGCAAAGCCGAATTTACGAAGCTTCTCTGCAGCGGCAAGATTTGCCGCCGACAAATTCAAACACGCCAAAGGCATCCATTTAAAGTTGCTCAAAATGACCGCACCTCCAAAAGATATTTATACAGAGAACAAATACTTTCAG
>DKXD01000007.1 GCA_002492075.1 Ruminococcaceae bacterium UBA7135 | reverse complement strand
GTGCTGCGCTAAACTATAATTTTCCTCCCTATCCAACAAAAGCCCTTGAAATTTTTAAAACAGTGTGCTATAATAAAGGCGTATATTTATGGGAAGGAGATACTTATGTATAAAATATTAAAGAAGCAAGTGCTGAACCCCACCGTTACGCTTATGGAGGTGGACGCTCCGCTTATTGCGAAAAAGGCGGAGCCGGGTCAGTTTATTATCCTGCGCGTTGATGAAAACGGCGAGCGTATCCCGCTGACAGTCGCGGATTTCGACCGCGAAAAGGGTACTGTAACGATAATTTTCCAGATCGTGGGCGCTACTACCGAAAAGCTCAATCATCTCAACGAGGGCGAGTTTATCCATGATTTTGTAGGACCGCTGGGCGTTCCCTCGCATACAGAGGGCTTGAAAAAGGTTGCCGTTGTGGGCGGCGGAGTCGGCTGCGCTATCGCGTACCCTATCGCGAAGAAGCTGCATAATCAAGGCTGCGAGGTACATTCGATAGTCGGCTTCAGAAATAAGGATTTGGTGATACTTGAGGACGAGTTCAAGGCGTGCAGCGACGTCGTAAAAATGATGACGGACGACGGTTCGCACGGCACAAAGGGCTTAGTCACCGACGCTCTCAAAGAGCTTATCGAGGCGGGCAACAAGTATGACGAGGTTATTGCGATAGGTCCGCTTGTTATGATGAAGTTCGTGTGCAAGCTCACTAAGGAGTACGATATCAAAACGGTCGTTTCGATGAACCCGATCATGATAGACGGCACGGGAATGTGCGGCGGCTGCCGCTTGACGGTCAGCGGAGAGACCAAGTTCGCTTGCGTGGACGGTCCCGATTTCGACGGTCATCTGGTCGATTTCGACGAGGCTTTGGAGCGCGGCGCTATGTACAAGGAATTCGAGCAGAAAAAGCGCGAAGAAACGTGCAATCTTTTTAAGGGGGTCGAGTGACTGCCTGCGGCGGTCACGCTAACACATTTTTCTCTGCAGACTAAAGTCCGCAATTCCGTGCTGTGTGCGGAACAGAAAAATGTGTTTATCATCATTATTATTAAAGTTAGGAGAATCAACCATGCCTAATATGAATTTAAAAAAGAACGAAATGCCCGTTCAAGATCCGAACGTTCGCAATAAAAACTTTCAAGAGGTCGCGCTGGGGTACACCGAGGAGCAGGCTCTGGACGAAGCGGAGCGCTGCCTGAACTGCAAAAATATGCCCTGTAAATCGGGCTGCCCCGTGGCTATAGATATCCCGCAGTTTATCGCTAAGGTAAAGGAAAAGGATTATGAGGGAGCCTATCAAATTATCGCGAAGAGCAGCTCGCTGCCCGCGGTCTGCGGACGCGTATGTCCGCAAGAAACGCAGTGCGAAAGCAAATGCGTTCGCGGCATAAAAGGAGAACCCGTGGGTATCGGTCGTTTGGAGCGCTTTGTCGCGGATTGGCATAACGCTCACTGCACCGAAACGCCCTCTGCTCCCGCAAAGAACGGTCACAAGTGCGCGGTGATAGGCGCGGGGCCCTCGGGACTTACCTGCGCGGGCGATCTCGCAAAAATGGGCTACGATGTTACGGTTTTCGAGGCTCTTCACCTTGCGGGCGGGGTTCTGGTTTACGGTATTCCCGAGTTCAGACTGCCGAAGGCTATCGTGCAGCACGAGGTCGATAATCTGAAGGCTCTCGGCGTTAAGGTGGAAACGAATGTGGTTATCGGGCGCACGATCGAGGTAGACGAGCTGTTCGAGCAGGGTTTCGAGGCGATATTTATCGGTTCGGGAGCGGGTCTGCCGCGGTTTATGAACATTCCCGGTGAGAACCTCAAGGGAGTGTACTCGGCGAACGAGTTCCTTACCCGCGTTAATTTGATGAAAGCGTATAAAGAGGGCAGCGATACGCCCATTAAGAAGAACACCAACGTCGCGGTAGTCGGCGGCGGCAACGTCGCTATGGACGCGGCTCGCTGCGCGAAGCGGCTCGGCGCGGAGAATGTCTACATAGTTTACCGCCGCAGCGAAGCGGAAATGCCCGCGCGTAATGAGGAGATCGAGCATGCAAAGGAGGAGGGCATTATCTTCAAGACCCTCAATAATCCCGTGGAAATTCTCGGCAATGAACATAAGTTCGTTACGGGCATGAAGTGCGTTGAAATGGAGCTTGGCGAGCCCGATGCCTCGGGTCGCCGCCGCCCCGTTGAAAAGTCCGGCAGCGAGTTTACGCTGGACGTGGACTGCGTTGTGATGTCGATAGGCACTTCTCCGAATCCGCTTATCCGCAACACCACAAAGGGTCTTGACACTAACAAGCACGGCTGCTTCATCGCGGACGAGAACGGCGCGACCACGCGCCCCGGCGTATTCGCGGGCGGCGACGCGGTAACGGGCGCTGCTACCGTTATTCTCGCAATGGGCGCGGGAAAAACCGCTGCCAAGGCTATGGACGAATATATCAAGAGCAAGTCGTAAGCGCAGCATATATTTGATAAAGAGAGATCACGCCGCGTTGGTTACAGCGCGGCGTTTTCGTTCCGATACCCTTACTACTTATCAACGATCTCAACGCGATGTTTAATATAATTCTCAATAGAAAGAGCACAAATTCTGTTTTTAATGAGAAAATTGGTATAAGTATGCGAAAACGCAAGAAAAAGGAGCAAGAAAATGACAATAAGAACTGCGACCGAAAGCGACTTGCCCGCGCTTACCGAGATATACAATTACGAGGTTACTAGCGGCACGGCGACCTTTGATATTTGTCCGAAAACAGTCGTGGAACGCGCGGAGTGGTTTTACGAACACAACAAGGACAATCACCCGCTTATCGTCGCCGAGGACGGAGGCAAGAATTTGGGATACGCTTCGCTGTCGCCGTACCGCGATAAAGAGGCGTATTCCCCGACTGTGGAGCTTTCCGTGTACGTTGCGCCCGCCGCTCGCGGAAAGGGCGCGGCGACCGCTTTGATGACCGAGATACTGAAAACGGCGAAAAACGACCCGCGAACCCATACGGTCGTTTCCGTGATAACCGCAGGCAACGATATAAGTGTTCACTTGCATGAGAAATTCGGGTTTTCATACTGCGGAACGCTCCGCGAGATCGGGATAAAGTTCGGAGAGTATCGGGATACCGCAACTTATACGCTGACGATATAATACCGATTTCTCATTAAAGGCAGACACATTATCTTTCGTTCTCCTCAGAATATTCGCCGACCCCGTAAACGCAACGCCCTTTTGCGGTTACGTTAATATCCTATATTATTAACGACTGCCAAAAACTGCATTTGCTTTTGGAGAGGAAATATCCACAAAATCAAAAGTTTTGTAAAAACCACCCACGCGCGCAAGCGCGTTTTTTGTT
>DKXD01000074.1 GCA_002492075.1 Ruminococcaceae bacterium UBA7135 | reverse complement strand
GTGCTGCGCAAAACTATAATTTATCATTCAAATATTTATTCCAAAAAACCGCATAAGCTTCTGCCAAAAGTTAAGCTCCTCATTCTCGGCGGGAACGCTCTCCGCCGCGTACAGCGGCACACTCTTTATCGGCTTGCCGTCAAGGTAAAATTCCAGCGAACCGAGTTCATCTCCCTTATTTACACCACCATATACCATTCGCGGCAAGATGATCCTGCGCTCCAGCTTTTGACGCTGCTCGGACTTCAAAGAAAGCGTGGTGTTCTCCGCATACACACCAATCTTCTTACCCGTTCCCGCAACGGCGACTCTTGCTGAACAACCTGTTTCAAGCGGATACGAGCTTACCTGCATAAAGCCATAGTCCAGCATTCTTGTATGATCGTTCCAATCGTCGCCGTCGTTTAGCGTCACCGCAATAAGCGTCACGCCATTGCGCTCCGCAGCGGATACCAAGCACCGACGCGCGTTATCCGTAAAGCCTGTTTTCACGCCGATAGCTCCGTCATAGCGAGTAAGCATTTTGTTGGAATTGTATAATGTCCGCTTGTACGGTGGGTTACCAAACTCTACCTGCTTTGATTTGCAGCTTACTATTTCGCGGAATACCTCGTTTCTCATCGCGTATGCGGTGAGATCGGCAAGGTCGTGAGCAGTGGTATAATGCCCGTCTGCGTCCAATCCCGAGGGAGTTGCGAAATGAGTGTTTTTAAGTCCCAGTTCTTCCGCTTTCTCGTTCATCTTCTCAACAAACGCACTCATACTTCCCGACACCGAAACAGACGCGGCATTCGCCGCGTCGTTGCCCGACGGCAGAAGAATACCGTACAACAGGTCTCGACGCGAAACGATATCTCCCTCGCGCAGCCCCATAGACGTGCCCTCGGTCATAATAGCGTAGGTGTCAACGGTAAACTCACGGTCGAGATCGCCGGCTTCTATCGTCAGTATCGCCGTCATTATCTTGGTCGTGGAAGCCATTGCCCGCTGCTCCTCGGCGTTTTTGGCATAAAGCACCGTTCCCGTTTCCGCTTCGATAAGCACCGCGCTCACTGCGGACACGGACGGCTCGGCGGCAAAAGCCCGAACTCCGAAAAACGGCATTACGACACCAAAAATCAACAGAACTGATAACACTTTTTTCATTGCGCATACTCCTTGAATTTATTTTTCGGAAATATTATACGCAATTATTTGGAAATTATTACTTGTCCACCGCCTAAGCCATAAGCGCCGTTCGGTTTACTGTTTGTTTTCGGCATCAAGCTCCGCCTGAGCCTCGGCTCTTGCCGCTTCGACCTTAGCGGCAGCCTTTGCGAGCCTTTCCTCGGACTTTGCGTCCTTAGCCTCCATTTTAGCGAGCTTTGCCTCCGCCTTTTCCACTTTCGCCTCCGCCTTAGCCGCTTTGACGTCGGACTTTTCCGCCTTAACGTCCTCATTCTCGGACTTATCGCCCTTAGCGGACTTCTTATCGGCTATCGAGCTTTTTATCTTATCGATAAGTCCGGGCAGCGAATCCATTACACCGTCCAGCGGCGAACCCTTTCCGCCAAGCTCCAGCAGCTTAACGTCGCCGTCCGCCTTGATAACGATAAAGGCTACGGGCTTTACGGTAACGCCCGCTCCCGCGCCGCCCGCGAACTTCTCCGCCGCTTGTGTAGGCAGATCGCTGCCGCCCGACGCGAAGCCGAACGACACCTTTGATATCGGAATGATCGTTGTTTCGCCTTTAACTATGGGGTCGCCGATTATCGTGTTTACGTCCACCATCTGGTGGATATTCTCCATTGATACTCCCAAAATTCCTTCAATCGGATGTGCCATGTTATTACTCCTTTCAACATTATACTAATTCCCATTCAAGGTGTAGACGAAATTTGACATAACGACGGGTATGGAACAGCAAATTAATGTCTATACGTTGTTTTGGAATTAGTATCAAAATCGGTTTTGCCGATTTAATTTACCTTTTGCTTTTGCGAAGCCTTTGCCTTACTGTGCTTTTCCTTATACGCTTTATTGAGCTTTAAGAAAGCCCCGAGCAGCCCGAACGCCCCCGCAAAACCCGCGAACAGCGAAAGCCGCACTTCAAAATAAACGTCTGCCAACGTTTCATCGCTTTGAAAATCCACTCCTATATTCATATCGTCAAGCGGTTTAAGAGTGAAGAAGCTGTCCAACAGCCCAAGTACATTGCCAACCACAATATTCACCGCGCCAAACTTTATTGCTGTTTTTGCCGCGTCGTCGCCGCCACAGATCACCTCAACACTCATATGAGAGAACTCTATGCGCTTGAGCAGCTTTTTCAGCGGTTTTCCCACTCCCGAAAGCGCCAGCTTCAACAGCTCTATCTTATCGTCGAACGTCAGACTTTTAAGATCGATACCCTTTTTCTTTTGGGACTCTTTTATCTTATCGAGCTTTTCGGAGCTCTTGCCGCTTTCTGCGCTCCTGACATTTTCAGCCTTACTTTTCTTATCGTCTTTTCGCTTTCTCTTCGCCTTTTTCTTAGTTTTTCTCTTTTTCGGTATCTTTATTATGGTGAAGCACAGGTATTTTATTTTAAGAGCGATAGTGCCGTTATATTCAAAATAAACAGCAACTCTGCCTGCCAGCAGCAACACAAAGAACAGAACTATTGCCGCAGCTATTATCCAACCCACGCTCTCACCTCTCTTTTCCACGCGGCTTGCCCGCTTATATTACGGAACGCCTATTCGGGAACGTTTTCGCTCTCTGTCTGCTTGTGCTCTCCCGAGCTTTGTTCCGAATCGTAATAATCCGCGTCGTCATATTCCTCCAGCGTTATCTGATCGGAGCTGCCGGGTATCGGCGGCAGATCGTCAAGACTGTTCAGTTTGAAGCAGCGCAGAAAATTATCCGTAGTCTTATAGGCTATCGGGCGTCCCGGAACGTCGTTAAGTCTGCCATGCTCCTCAAGGAGGTCGCGCTCCACAAGGCTTCGCATTACGCCGCCGCTGTCCACCCCGCGCACTTGATCTACAAAGCCGCGCGTTACGGGCTGATTGTATGCCACTATCGCCAGAACTTCGAGCGCCGCAGGTGATAACGGAGCCTGTCTGCGCGTTTCCAACGCAGTTTTGATATACCGCGCGTATTCGGGTCTTGTCATCATCTGATAGCTGTCGCCCAGCTTTCCGATAACCACCGCGCTGCCCTGCTCCGCGTATCTTTCGTTAAGGCGCTCCACCATTCGTTCGGCGGCTTCCTTCTCTATTTCCGCGGCTGCCGCCAGCTTTTCAAGCTCGATAGGTTCGCCGCACGCGAAAAGCACCGCCTCGACCGCCGCCATTCGTTCACTAAACTTCATACAACCTCTATTCTTAAAACGAAATGATCACGCTTACCGCCATTATGTTGACGCTTCACGTTCCGAACCTCGTTCATCAGTCAAAGTGACGCTTTCGCCGTCGTCGCTGATGATTATTCTGCCGTCCTTGGAAAGCTCCAAGATCGCCAGAAATATCGCAACCTTGCGCGAACGTCCGCAACCGCCATACAGCTCTTTGAGAGGTACCACGGCGTTTCTGCGCAGATTCTTAAGTATCAAAACTATTCCCGTGAACACGGTGACATAGCTTTTCTCCACCACGGGCGCAGCGGGAGGCTTGTTGTACGTTTCTCTTCGCCGCGATCGCTCCGCCAACGCGCCATAAGCGGATATCAGTTCCTCCGGCTCGTGCATCTGACGATATGCGCTGTCGATATCAAGTTCCATAGGCTCGCGAACATAGACCGTATCGCCTTGCCAACGCTTTTTCAGCTTCTCCGCCATTGTTTTGGCGAGAGCAAGCTCTATAAGCTGACCTTGCAGTTCCTTTTTCAGCTTATCGGCTTCTTCCTTGGGGAGCAGCGCTGCAGACTTTATCAGGATAAGCCGCGCCGCCATTTCCAGGAAATCCGACGTTACCTCGATATCCGCTTCCGTCATACGCTCCAGATATCCCAAAAACTGATCCAGCAGCACGGATATCTCGATATCGTAGATATTCAGCTTATGCTTTTGTATCAACATAAGCAAAACGTCTAACGGTCCCTCGAATATTTCAAGTTTAAAATTAAGCTCCGTCATAGTCTTCAGCAAATAAATTTCGTTGCCAAATCAAGCAGCTGCATATGCTTG
>DKXD01000087.1 GCA_002492075.1 Ruminococcaceae bacterium UBA7135 | reverse complement strand
GGTATATACTTTATAGTCTTGTCGCCGTATTTGTACACCGTCGAATAGTATTTCCCGTCCGGAGAGATAAGGTCACTCTCGAACTTGTCGGGGCAGCTTTCGGCAACGCCCGTAAGAATAAACGGGTGGTGTCGTTTTATTTCCGCGTCGGAATAGCCTATCGTGTCGCAGGAGGTAACGTCCGCAAAGTAGTTCACGCCGCCAAGCGTTACGGTATTCCACGCGTGAGCACCGCTGTCTATAAATCCATAGATATAGTGACATTCAATACCGCCAAGCCCGCACAGATACATAAAAGCCTCGGCGTAGCCCCCGCACAGAACATTGGTCTCGGGGTCGCCGTCGAAAACGTTCACTATGCGCCACGGGCTTATCTTGCCGTATTCGTCGAACTTGTCTATCGCTGCCGCCGCTTCGTCGTTGTAAACGTTCAGGGCGCATATCTCCTCAACATACCCCATGACCTTTTCATAGTCGCTTTTTCCCTGATATTTCGCGGCGATCTCCTTTGCGTTGTTTATCGCCTTTTGAGCGACCTCGACCTTTTCGGCGGGAATATGTCCGAGGTTATCCCAAAAATCGTCGTCGTCATTTTCGTAATAATCATAAAAATCGTCGTTTTCATAATCAGATTGATATTCGGGCGATGTATAAAAATACAGATATATTTGTTCCAAGTCCATGCCGTAAAAATCCAAGCTGTCAAGCCAGTATGTATATTCGGGAACGTATCTTTCCACAAAAAACTCAACCTTATCCGTTGCCGTGTCAAGCTCCTCTTCACTTTCAAACGGCTCTGAAAGCTCCAGCGTTACGGGATAATAATCAGCCTCGCCTATCGATATCTTGCGCAGCGCTTCCACAGTCTGCCGATATAGCGCCTTTTCCTTTTCGGTCATAAAGCGTTCGGGCAATTCGATACCGCTTGCTATGGGCGTTTCGGAGGGCTTGTCTTTCTTTATGAACGCGGTGTAGCATAGAAAAAGCTCGCAAGCCGAGAGTATTATCAGCATAATTTTTTTGAACATAATGCAACTCCGTAAAAAAATATTATATCACAGCTATTCAAACGATTTTTTATTTTCACTCCCACACGAAGCCGGGGAGAGACTAAAAAACGAACTGCACCAGCAACATATAGCAAACCGTGCCGCCCGCGACCGAAAGCAGCATCTGCCGTTTCCACAGATGAAGCGCAATAACAATCACTATTGAGATAAGCTCCGGCAAGCCGTGACTTCCCGCGAAAACGTTCACGTTCTTAAGGCAGTAGACCACCAGCATACCGAAAATCGCCGCGGGCAGAGCCTTTCCGAGATATTGAACGTATTTTGGAGTGGGCTTTTTCGAGCTGAATATCAGAAACGGCAGAAATCTCGTCAGCATTGTTCCCGCCGCGCAAAGGGCTATTGTGACGATCTGTTGCGATAACGTCATTTGGGATCGTCGCTCCCTTCCTCAAGGCTTTTCGCAATCGGTTTTCTGAACACCGTAAGCAGACAGAGAATACACGCCATAGTCGGCACCATAAACGAATCCGCGCCGAATATCAGCAAGCATGCCGCAGATACTGACACGCCGATAAGCGCGGTATAGTGTCTGCGTTCCTTAAGCCATTGGTCGAGAAATATGACTACGAACATCGCCGTCATAACGAAGTCCAGCCCCTCTGTATTGAACGTTATAAGCGAGCCGAGCAGCCCGCCTATCGTTGCGCCCGAAAACCAGTAAAGCTGGTTAAGCGCCGTCACCCAGAGCATAAACCACCCCTTATCCACGCCCTCGGGTATTTTCGCGGAGCAGTTTATCGAAAAGCTCTCGTCGCACATTCCGAAAATGAGATACGGCTTTTTCCACCCTGTGCCCTTGAATTTGTCGAGCATCGCTATTCCGTAAAA
The DNA here is from genome assembly GCA_002492075.1 of Ruminococcaceae bacterium UBA7135. Lineage (GTDB taxonomy): Bacteria > Bacillota > Clostridia > Oscillospirales > Ruminococcaceae > CAG-115. Next base: position 3,445 of record DKXD01000087.1, on the reverse strand, counting down.
CAAATGCCGCGCTTGTATCATCACGGACATCAGCAGCGTCTGCAGCGGCGCGAACACAGACAACAGCATCTGCACCGCCACAAACTCCAGCGACCCTCCAAAGATAACAAGGCTCATTATCATCGGGTAAATAAAGCTGAAGCCCGAAGCGTTCATATATATCCCGTATGTGATCCCCAAAAACAGAAAGCCCGCCAAAATGGGTATGGTTTGCGGAAAAGCGGCTTTCAGAGCCGCCGCGGACTTTTTTTCCTTATGACCTTTCACGTTATACTTCCTTTATTTGCGTTAAAAATTTTCAGCCTTGCGGATAATACTTTTCAAAGACCTCTTTGGCGATGTCACAGGACTCCTTCGCGTCCTTAGCGTAGTAGTCAGCGCCTATCTGTTTTGCGTATTCCGGCGTAAGCACCGCGCCGCCCACCATTATCTTGCAGTCGACATTATGCTCGTGCAGCAGAGCTATGGTTTTTTCCATACTCGAAAGCGTGGTAGTCATCAGCGCCGAAAGCCCGATAAGGTGAACGTTCTGTTCAACGGCGCAGTTCAATACCGCTTCATAAGACACGTCCTTGCCGAGGTCTATCACGTCGTAGCCGTAGTTTTCCAGCAGGACCTTTACGATGTTCTTGCCGATATCGTGAATATCCCCCTTGACTGTCGCAACGATTATCTTGCCTTTGGAAACCGATTTCGCGCCCGTTTTCGCAAAGTGGTTTTTTATCACCTCGAAGCAGCTTTGCGCCACGCCTGCCGAGAGTATAAGCTGCGGCAGAAATATTTTGCCGCTCTCAAACTCGGCTCCCGTTTTATCGAGCGCGGGAATGAGTATGCCGTTGATGATATCCATAGCGTCGGTGGTTTTGAGCAGCTCCTCGGTGAGCTTCGCGCCCTCTGCTTTAAGACCGTTTTCCAGCGCGTAGTTTAAGTCGATATCTTGTTTCGGTACATTCACCGGAGCGGCGGGCGCGTCTTTTTTCGCTCCGTATGCCGCCACATATTCAAGCGAGTTTTTGTCATATCCCGCAAGAACGTTGAACGCTCTGACGGATCCGACCATATCCGCGACATTCGGATTGATTATTGGAAGATCAAGCCCGTTGGTAAGTGCCATTGTGAGGAAGTTGTGCGTGACGATAACTCGTTCGGGCAACCCGAAGCTGATGTTCGATACGCCCAGCACGGTTTTCAGTCCAAGCTCCGTTTTTACTCGGTGAAGCGCTTCAAGCGTCGCCATAGCCGCGCTTTGCTCCGCCGAAACGGTAAGCGTAAGGCAGTCAATAAACACGTTTTCTTTCGGGATACCGAGAGCCTCGGCGCGTTCCAGTATGCGCTTAGCGATTTGAAAACGTCCGTCGGCGGTTTTGGGTATTCCGTTTTCGTCAAGGCAAAGACCCACGACGCACGCGCCGTATTTTTTGACGAGCGGCAGCACCGTTTGCAGGCTCTTTTCCTCGCCGTTCACGGAGTTCACCACGGGCTTGCCGTTGTAGACGCGCAGCGCCTTTTCAAGCACCTCGGGTATCGTCGAATCGAGCTGCAGCGGCACGTCAACAACTCCCTGAACAGCCTTTACGGCACGCGTCATCATCGCGGCTTCGTCTATTCCGGGAAGTCCGACGTTTACGTCAAGAATAGCCGCTCCTCCGTGTACCTGTTCGATGGCTTGCCCGAGAATGTAGTCGATATCGTTTGCCAAGAGCGCTTCTTTAAAGCGTTTTTTACCTGTCGGATTGATGCGTTCGCCGATAATTCGCGGACGGTCGATCACCACAGTCCTGCTCGCCGAACAGCACGCGGCGGGGATAGTGACGTGCCGCGGATGATACTTCCGTGTTTTCAGCATTGCGTTCAGTTCTCGGATATATTCGGGGTTTGTGCCGCAGCAGCCGCCGAATATTTTCACGCCAAGCGGAACAATCTTGCTCATCAGCTCCGCGAATTGCTTCGGAGTAACATTGTACTCGTTTGTCACAGGATCGGGAAGCCCCGCGTTGGGCTTCAGCACGACAGGAAGCTTCGTCCATTTGCAAAGCTCCTCGGCTATCGGATAAAGCTCCGCGGGACCCAGAGAGCAGTTCACGCCTATCGCGTCAACTCCCAGTCCCTCCAATGTAAGAGCCATTGAGGATATCGCCGTTCCCGTGAATGTTCGCATATTCTCCTCAAACGTCATCGTGCAGATAACGGGCAGAGCCGAGTTCTCCTTGGCAGCGAGAACGGCGGCTTTCAGCTCGTACAGATCGGTCATGGTCTCAAAGACGATAACGTCCGCCTCGCTGCCCGCGAGTATCATTTCCTTATAGACTTCATACGCTTCCTCAAAGGAAAGCGTTCCCGTGGGTTCAAGCAACTGCCCAATCGGTCCTATATCCAGCGCCGCGAGCGCGTTCTTGTTGTCGCTCTCGGCGATAGCCGTCCGCGCGTTGTGTAACCCTGAGCGGATAACTCTGTCAACGGAGTAGCCGCAGTGCTCCAGCTTATATCGGTTAGCGCCGAACGTGTTCGCGTAGACGATATCCGCGCCCGCCGCGATATATTCCTTATGGATATCGATAAGCATACGCGGGTTTTCGAGATTGAGCGCCTCGGGCGTTTCGCCGGGCTTCATTCCGCGAGCCTGAAGCATTGTGCCCATACCGCCGTCAAGGCTTACAAATTCTTTTTTCAATAACGTTTTAAAGTCCATTTTTTTACTCCCAACTGCAGTGAGAACCGCGTTTTCTGTATTCGCACTGCCCTTTAAGATTGCAGCAGCCGCAGCCGCGTCTGCCCTTGGCTATTTCGTGCTTGGATATACCCATAACCGCAGTTACGGATTTTCGCGGCGTAAGGATAAGGCTTTCGGAAACGCCAAGCCCTATTCGCTTGCCCGCGTCCAGCACCTTTAAAAATCCGCCCTGAATATCCAACGGAAAATCGCCGTAGCCCGGGGAATACCGCCAAGTGAAGTTATATCCGTCGAGCTGTGATTGTATCTCTTGCTCGGCGGCGTTGCAGACTTGCTCTATCGCGGCGCTTGCAAGGCTGTCGGAGATCACGGCTTTCTCCATAGCGACGGCTTCATAGGCGCGTATAACGCTGTCCGCGCCTGCGCCCAAGGTCGCGGCAAGCAGTATGCATTTTTCGCAGCCGCGCAAATGTGCCGAGATGTTTTTCCCCTTAAAAACAAGCGCAGTGTTTTTTATTTCAACGCCCTCCGAAGTCTTTTCGATATCGAATATCCGCCAGACGAATTTTGGCGTTATTTTAGCGAGCAGGCTCTGTTCGCACTCATCGGCAAGCGCTTCGACATTTGCGGGTATCTTGCCGCCTTTATATCCCATATATCGGAATGCTTCGGCGCGGTTGATTTTTTCAAGATCCATTCTCATCACCAATTATTATTATATCAAATAGCGCCGGATTTGTCAACACAAAGCAAAATTATAGTTTAGCTTACAGC
>DKXD01000015.1:1066-23094 GCA_002492075.1 Ruminococcaceae bacterium UBA7135 | reverse complement strand
TGTCGGCTTGGGCTGCTCAACGGGCTTGGGAGCGGGTTTCGGCTGCTCTGCGGGCTTTGTGTCCGCCGCGGGTTTGGGCGCCTCTGCTGATACGGATTGAGCGGGTTCGGATTTCGCAGGCTCGGACTTTGGCTGCGCCGTGGGAGCATTAGCGCTTACAAGACCCAGTTTAACGGCTTCCGCCTTGAACTCCGCAAACTTGGCTTTCAAGCTTTCAATGCCGACAATGTTCTTTTTAGTTTTCGCGATGATCTCCTCGGTTTTGCTCCAATCGTCCATATCGATGGCGTTGTGCGCTGCTTTGCGCTGTTCCGACAGCATGGTGTCAAGGCACTTTTCCATAAAGGCGATGCCTTCCGTCAATGCCGCGCTGTGAATGTTTTCGTTAGCCATGATCCTCAACCTTTCTATATTGTAATAAAAAGAATTTCCGGCTTGTTAAGCCCTTTTTTAGTTCAATATTTGACGCTTCGCGCTTCCAAATTATCTCATTTTCTATTGAGAATTAGGATAAAAAAGTTTGAATGATATTTCTTCATACTAATTTCCCATTAAAAACAGACACATTATCTTATTTTCTCTCCCTGTGAAGCGGGGGAGAAAAAATATTTTGTATTCTTTTTATTGAGAATTAGTATCAGTAATCCCTTAATTATATTATAACACATTAGTTGTGAAATTGCAATAATAATTTAGGCGGTTTTGTCATTTTTTTGTAAAAAATGTTCTGAAAACGTTTTTTATTGTTCCTTTTGACAGCATTTTCTATGAAAACATTTTCTTGAAAAAAGGCAAAAAAAATCCCGCAGACAAGGGGGTGTCCGCGGAAAGTGAAATCAATTGCCGCCTGTTTGGGGAAAACAGATAATCGGCTGAAAATAATTGGGGAAAATATATTAAGAAGTATGCAGCTATGCTGCGATACTATCTCACAAAATTTTCTTACAGACTAATTATACCATTTTTACCTAGATTTTGCAACAATACTTTTAGACAAATTTTATGGCGTTTTTTTGAACAGTTTGCACAAATTATCATGACCGTCCTCTTTCGCCTTTTCGGTTTGATTACGGAACGATCAGCTTAGTCATCCAACCTGAAAGCATCACGATAAGCGGTATCGTCACTATGCTTGCGATAGTGGAGAGCGTAAAGTGGTTTGAAGCGCACTTTTCGTCTCTGCCGTATTTATACGCGAACATTATGGTTGCGGAAGCCGTGGGCGCGGCAGCGGCAATAAGCACAGTATTCACAATAAGACCGTTCACGCCGAACATCTGAAACGGCACGAACAGTGCCGTAAGCAGCACGGGCACGATGATCAGCTTGAACGCCTGCAAAAAGTAGACGCGGCGGCTTTTGAAGCAGTCAAGCAACCCCGATTTCGCGATAGTCGCTCCCGAAACGAGCATGGCAAGCGGCGTGTTCATGCTGCCGAGGTAGTTCAGCGGAGTTTGCAGCATATCGGGCAGCCGAAGACCCATGAAGAAGAACGCAAGCCCCAGCAGCACGGAAAGTATCGCGGGGGATATAAGTATCTTTAAAAAGCTTTTTAGCCGCTCTTTGGCGGAGCGCTTCTCGCCGCCGCTCATTAGGACGACGCCGTGCGTCCACATAAACACGTTGAACGCCGTAATGAACGCGGTGAGGTAAAACACCCCGTCCGAGCCGAATGTGGCGTCAACAAGCGGTATCCCCATAAACGCGCAGTTAGAGTAGCACAGCGCAAAACGCTCTGTTTGATAATTCCCGTTTGTAGGACGGACTATTATCGCTGCCGCCGCCGCAAACAATCCCTGCGCAAAAAACGACAGTACAAGCGCAACAAGAAGTCCGCGCAGCTTTTCCGGCGCGAACTCTGTCTGATATGAGTTGAAAATCACCACCGGCATTATGACCGTTAGCGTGATATTTGAAAGCTGCTTTGTGGCATCGTCGCCCAGCAGACGTCCCTTGTAAAGACCGTACCCAACTCCCAGAAGTACCAGCATTATGACTGCTTGTACGGCAACTGTTAAAGCTGAATTCATATTCTGCCTCTCAAGCGGTTCAATTGCGCTTGGCAGTGCCGAACATAATGCTGTTCAGCCGTGATTTGAGCGGGATAGCTATCGCCGAAACGCACGCGATCTTTATTGCGTCACCGGGTAAAAACGGCAAAATGCACGCAAAAAACGAGGTGGCAAAGTCTTTGCCCGTCAGTATCATATACCATGCCGTGCCGAACGCGTAAAGGGCTATCGTTCCCAGCAGCATACCTATTATCATCGTCCAATGCTTTTTGGAGTTCATATCGGAGAATACCCCGGTGATAAGAACCAACGGTATATATCCGATTATATAGCCTCCCGTGGGACCCAACAGCGCTCCGAAGCCGCCGTTGAAGTTAGAGAACACGGGCAAACCGACGGTTCCCAGCAGAATGTATACGATAACAGCGACTGTGCCGCGTTTTCCGCCGAGAATAGCTCCCGCCAGATAAACAGCGAATGTCGCTAAGGTTATCGGGATAGGTCCCACGTTAAAACCAAACGGCGCGGCAACGCATATCAGCGCTGCGAATATCGCCATAAATACCATACTTCTTACGGAAAACAATTTCTCGTTCGTGTCGTTCATAGATAATCACCCTTTTGTTATTTAATTTAATCGCATAGTGCAGAGCTTCTCCTCCGAAACATACGCCGAAAGTCCGCGCGTCACCATATTTACGGCGGTTTCGGTAATAAACGCAAGGTCGTCTCTGCAATCGTTGTCAAACCATGCCGAATACAGCGCCAGAACCCCCGATATTGAGAATTCCGCCGCTGCCTTAAGCGCTGTTTCGTTGTCTGTAAGTGCTCCCGCGTTTTTCAGCGACACCATAATGACCCTGCACAGCATAGCCTTTATCTTGCCCTTGTTGAACAGGTCGGGGTTCTGGCGCATAAGACGCTTGAAGAAATCCCGCCGCTGTTCGATAGTAGCGCTGATGTCGCGGATAGCCGCGCCTATGTCCAGAATACTTTCCCCGCCGCGCCGCAGAATAGCGGAAAACTCGTTGAGAACGTCGTTTTCCAGCTCCTCTATAACATCGGCGGGCGAGCGGTAGTGGCTGTAAAACGTTTTTCGGTTTATTTTGGCGTTTACGCATATCTCCGAGATAGTTATTTTAGACAGCTGCTTATTGCTCATCAGTTCAAACAAAGCGCCGCGAATTGCTTTTTTGGTCTTGACTACTCTAAGATCCTCGCTCATTACTTGATCTCGGTTTTGCCTTTGGAGTTCTTGGTTTTAACGGGAGCGGCAGTCTCGGCAGGCGCTTCGTGTTCGGTGTTGCATTTCGCGATCGCGGATTTCATTACACGGATCTTAGTGCGGTCGCTGCCCGTTTCGATAAGCACGGTATCATTGCTAACCGATACGACAAGCCCGATGATACCGCCGTTTGTAACGACTTCATCAGCCACCTGAAGATTGTTGAGCATTGCTTGCATTTGTTTGGAGCGCTTTTTTTCCGGTCGAATTATCAGCAGCCAGAATATCAGCACCATAAGCGCCAGCGGTATTATCATTGTCAGAAGACCGAGAGCGCCGCCCGCTGCGGTAGCTTGTCCGGTGGTTCCGGACGCAGCCTGTGATATTGTTGTAAAAAATTGGTTCATAAGTTCCTCCTGTGTCTTTTGTCCTAAAGGTTTTATATAATGTCGTGTTTCACGACGTTATTTAAAAAAATTGCGGTAACTCCCCGCTCCGTGTGGGATCGACTGTTTTGTATTCCGCGCCGTTTTACGATGAAGCCGAGCAAGTTGCCGCGGCGTTATTGTATCATGGCAACATTCGCCTCGGAAAGCGCCTTAATAACGTCTTGGCGGGAAGTTCCGGTAAGCGTCTGCGGCAGCCGAACGGAAAAGCTTGCGCTGCCAAACGCGGATTTCGCCGCCGCCGCGAAGTTTTTAGCCATTTCGTATTCGGTCGTTCCTTTGGGAACTGTTTTCACAACGGCTCCCGGAGTTGCGGTAAAATCCGGAGAGTTTGCCGCGCTGCCGTTTGAGCCGCCGCTTGTAGAACCGCTTGTCGTTGTGCTGTTGTTCGCGGAGCTTGTCGTTCCGGAAGCGGCGTTTGCCGTAACGGAAACGGTCGATGTGATCGGAGCCTGCTGCGTTGCGGACGATGATGTGCGCGAGGAAGTGCTTGAGGATGTCGGGGTTTGAGATACCGCACTTTTCGTTATATCGTAGTTCACGATTATCGAAAAGCCGTTCAGCTTATCCTTATCGGAGATAAACTCGGCGTCCGAGCAGCTTCTGTTAACAGCCATAATCGAAGACGCACTGACCTCTATGATCAGCTTTGCGCCGTTCTTTTCCGCGCCGCTTTTTGCGGATTTCAAAACGTTCCAGAGAGCCTCCGAACGTTTTGCGCGGTCATTAAGCGGAAGATGAGTAAGGTAAGTGGAAACGTCCACGGTGTGGAAACCGGGGAAACGCGTGTTTGCGCATATGATGTGCTTGAAGCCCGCCTTGGAAAGCTCTTCGGAAATATCTCCGATGTACTTTACCGTTTTGTCGCTGAACGGCGAGAGCCACATTTTTCCGCCGTTTTCGGGCTTGTTGTCGTGCCAGCTGTATCCGCCCTGTGATTCCGTGAACTTAAAGCCGCCTTTCATATGCGCGGGAGCCGTTTTGTCCATAAGAGTGTTTATTCTCGCGGCGGGAGTAAGCCCCTCTTTGCTTATTGCCGCCGAGATCTGCGAAGCGGAAAGCGTTCCGGCAGTCACTTCGGTATCCTTAACGCTTGCGATTGACGATTTGTAGAGCAGATACCCGGAGGTGTCCTTAAGCGTTACCGCCACAACGGAGCATCCCGATTTTTTCGCGTCAGAAAGCGCGGCGGTGAGGTTTGCCTCGCTTGAAGCGGCGTTGTCGGAAAGATAGTATATCTTCGGCGCTTGCGGAGCGGGTTCGGGCTTGCTTGTGTTATCCTCGGAGCTGCTTGCGTCCGTCGAAGATACGATCGTGCTTACCGTATTTCCCGATTTTATAATGCTTGAAAGGAGCGCGGAGGCTTCGGATTCGGGCTGCGACGAGTTTTTGTCTTGAAAGTATTTTATAAGCGGCTTGCCCAGACCGTATCCCAAAACTCCCAGACCGCATACGACAATGACCGTAATAATTATTTTTAACGCGCGCCGAGCTTTGCTTTTCTTTTTGTTGTAGAGATTAAATTTGCTGCGTTTTATCTTGATGTTGGTTTTTTTGGGCGCCATTGGTGAGATTCTCCTTTCAGTCGGAAATTATTAAAAATCGGAGGTATAGCCGGTAAGAACGTTAAGCGCGAGCGAAACTATGCCTATATAGATCATCATTATCGGATATCCTCTAAAAACGCGCGGTATTTTTTCGGAATTCAGACGCTCGTGCGCGATGTTCAGCAAAAAGCACGCCAGGAAGAATCCCACGCCCGAACCAAACCCATAGCCGATGTAGCTTGGAAGGTCGCTGCCATAGTTGGAGTTGAGGAACAGCGCACCGATAACGGCGCAGTTGAAGATCGCCAGATGAGCGTATTTTCTTACACGCTTGTATGTTTTGTGGAAGTATTTCCACAAAACAAAAAGTCCCGCGAAATACAGAATTCCGATGACGCATATATAGATAAGCGGCAGGAAATAGCGTCCGTTTTCGGTTGCCAGCAAAGAACTGTCTATGAAATAGGTGATAACGGAAGCAACGGTAGTCATTGCGGTGATGCCCAGCGTAAAGCCCGTGACATGAGAGTCCTTTCGGGACGCGTATATTACAACGTTCACGCCGAACGCTCTGTCAAAAATGGCGTTTTGCGTAAAAATGGAGATCATCGCAAGAGAGACTATCCGCGCCAAAACGGTACTAAACGTCATTACGTGCCCTCCCTTCGTTTGTCGGAGGAGGCTTTTTGTTTAGCGCCCACACGCTTTCCGGATATAATACGGCATACCGCCGCAAGCATTCCCACCAGCAAGAATCCGAAGAACGGCGACTTTGCCGCGGGCATAAGCGGCTCGAAGCAATGCATACCAAAGAATGTTCCGTACGCCAAAAGCTCTCGGATAATACCCACCGCGAACGCCGCGACAGCATAGCCGATAATGTAGATAAGCGCGTCTATCGCCATTTCGCCGTAGGATTTAAGGTAAAAGCGTCCCTCGGTCTTTGCCAGCAGCAGCGAGTTTACCGTAAGCAGTTCTATATAAATAACGACGTCGTTTGTCGTTTCGGGAAACCACATTTCAAGCAGCAATAGCGTAGGAATGAATAATACTGCCGCCACCGCGGCGTAAAGCATCGTTCTTACGGTGTAGACGATCTTTTTGGGAATGAAGCGGCAAAGAAGAATTCCGGGGTAGCTTATCATAAAAAAGCTTATCACCAAGACCGCCGCGCGTTCCGCGGAGGTAGCGGCAACGATTATCGGCGCGGTGACGATACCGCTCATCAGCACTATGTTTTGCCGAAACAGTCCGTCAAGGTTCACGGAGATCTTATTTTTGCTCATTGCCCTTTTCCTCCTCCGTGACCTCATGCGCCGTATCGTCCGTATTATCGGAGTTTGCGGCAGTGTTGTTTGTGCGCGAGTTTTTCAGCTTTTCGACCATATTCCCGATAAGCGTGTTCGATTTGTTTACGGGATCGCTTGTCGGCGTCTTTGCGTCCTTGTCCGGCGGAGCGGCGGATTCCGAAGCTGTTTCCTCAGCCTTGCGCGATCTTTTGTGTCTTGTTATCTTGCCGTCTATGGGCGGAGTGTTGAAGCGGTATTTTTCGGGAAGCACGATCTCCTGTGTATCGGTAAGCTTGGGGGTTCCCACCTGTACTTGTTTTTTAGACTTCTCAAACGTGTTGAGATAGGTTTTCTTCCAGTATATCATGTTTTCGACTACTCGGTCGAAGCTGTCGGTAAGGGCGCATGTTATCAAAAGCGCGAAAACCGAACCGCCCTCCGTTTGACCGAAAACACGGAACATCATCGTCGTATAGCCGAATACAATTCCGTAGATTATCTTGCCCGCTTTCCTTTGCGGTATTCTGTAAGGCTCTGCGGCAAGAAAGACGGTTATGAAGACGAAATACTCCGAAGAAAGCTCGTAAACCACCGATTCAAGCCCCGAAATGGAGGCTCTTGGGAAAAAGAACGCCAACAGTCCCGCCGTAAACAGGCAGGGGAGCGTAACAAGTGCGCTGTTGCTTCTGCGGAACGCCATACACAGTCCGCATATGAATATTATCCCCACGAATACCGCGCCAACGGCTCCGGGCACCAGACCCATAACGATATCGCCCATGCTTTGGGAGGGTACGCTGCGCAGGTTGAGCGAGTATTCGATCGAGCGGTTGAGCGCCCCGGTGTATTCGGAAAACGCAGCAGCCTTATCGCCGTATCTCGGAAAGTAAAGCATTTGCGCGGGATAGCAGATTATAAGGAACGCCGTCGATATAGCGGGCGGACAAAAGATGATGTTGTCCGAGCCGCCGAAAAGATGCTTTCCCACAACGACGCACAAAACCGATGATACGATTATCAGTCCCACGGGGATAGTCGCTGGCATCATCATAGCCGCTGCCAGTCCCCAAAAAGGAACGGCGCTGTCTTTGCTGTCATATTTCATTTTCCGCATCAGGCAGCACAGCGCGTCCGCTATCATGCATGACAGCACGCTTACGGCGGCGACAAGCAGCGAACGCGTTCCTTGCAGGAACACGGACGGCACAAGCAACAGGACCATCATTACTGTTCTTTCGAGATAAACCCGACGGGGTTCCCTCTCGGTAAGCTTTAACATTATATTATCCTTTCAGCGTGCGGCAGAGCGCGCGCATATCTTCTGATTTGAAAAGGCTCGTACCCGCGACCAGCACGTTCGCGCCCGCGTTTCTTGCTGTAACTGCGGTCTCGACGTTTATGCCGCCGTCCACCTGAATATCAAGTCCGGGAAAGCCGTGCGCTTCGGCATAACCGCGTATTTGCGTAACCTTAGGCATCATATCTTCCATAAAGCTCTGCCCGCCATAGCCCGGCTCCACCGTCATTACAAGAATCATATCGCACTGGTCGATAAAATCAAGCGCGCTTTTTGCGGGGGTGTTCGGCTTTATCGCCAGCGCCGCTTTTGCGCCGAGATCATGTATGCGTTTGAGGCATCGCGGAACGTCACACTCGCTTTCCGCGTGGATAGTGATGATATCCGCGCCCGCGTCCGCGAAAAACTTTATCTGTTTTGTCGGGTTTTCCACCATAAGGTGAACATCAAACGGTATTTTGACTTTTTGGCGCAGGCATTTCAGCACGGGCGAGCCGTAGGTTATCTGATTGACAAAGCAGCCGTCCATAACATCGAAATGTATCATATCAACGCCCGCTTCCTCGCAGCGGCGCCCCTCGTTTGCCATATCGGAAAGATCGCTCGCCAGCAGCGAAGCGGAAATGATCGTATTTATAGTTATCAGTCCTTTTTGACCGCAATAAGCGGAATTATCATCTCGTCTTTTGTAAGCCCCGCGTGAGCGCCGACAAAGTTCTTGCAGTTCATATTGTATATCGAAACGTCGTCTGTCGCGACCGCGATATAATCGCCCAGCATTCCGTCAAAGTGAGGATGCGGCTCACCTTTGCCGAACAGCTGCCGCTCCATGACCTCCGTTTTCGACATAAGTATAAACTTCCCGTCAAAATGCGCCTTAAAAGCCGTCCTGAGTTGCTCATCCATACCGTCCTTAACGAACAGATTAAGGCAGCGCGGCTCTATCGACGGCATTCTCACCAGACATTCCATTATATCGGGATAGTCCGTAACTACCGCCTTCGGGCTGTCGATATGTCCGTGATCCGCCGTAATGAGCAGCAGCGTATCGGTCAACTCGTTAGCCAGTTCCTCGACAACGCGTTCAAGCTCACGTACCATTGACTTTGCATGCTCGCCAAAGCAGCCCTTGCGGTGCATTACGGTATCGGGCTGATCCCAGTAGGCGTAAACGTACTTTTCGCCGTCCTCGGCGCATAAACGCTTTATCTCGCGGCATAACGCGCCGAAATCATTAGGATACGGCTTGGCGAACGGCGCGAGATAATGCGCACCGAAACCCGCGTCTCGTATACGGTCAAATATGCGCCAATACGGCACATACTTCCATGCAACGCTTTCGCCCTCTATCTGTTCATCGGTGTCGAAATCTTGATTGAGAAAATACACAACGTTTTTGTCGACCTCGGGGAAATAACCCGTCCAACCCAACCATGCTGACTGCGCGGGAAACAGCCCGCTGTCAATAGCCGTAGTCGCCGCAACGGTAGTCGGCGGAAACACCGAGGAATACGTTCCCGCAAGATGACTGCGGAAAAATCCGTCGGGCGCGAGATTTGCCTCGACGATATTATTTCCCATTCCATCCAAAAGCAGCACGACAATGTTTTTGGATCGTTTATCCAACAGTCCGTCCGCAAGCGGAAGAGTGGGATTGGGCGGCTCAACGCCGAAATGCTTCATCATCGAGCAGGCGAGATTGGCTATGCAGTTGTCATAATCGGGATACAAAATCTCCATATATCTCACCGCCGTATTCTTTACCAAAGTAAATAAGAAAAATCTTCTTTTACACCATACATCTATATTTTATAATAAACAGTCGATTAAGTCAAGAGCGAAACTCTACTTTTTTTCAAATTTTCAACAAGTGCGTTGAAATGTTCCAAACCGAGCGAAAAAAATCGAATATATTTGGTTATTTTTATTTTTTGTTTCACTTGAAAAGCAATGATTTTTGTAGTATAATATAATTTAATATCAGAAAGAGGAATAGAAGAAATGGGAGGTAATTTCGTATGCTGAATTGTGATTTCGACAAAAAATTCGTTAAGGAGGGGCTTACGTTCGACGACGTTCTGCTCATACCCGCAAAGAGCGACGTTACGCCGAATATGATAGACATCAAGACCCGCCTTACAAAGACGATACAGCTGAACACGCCAATAATGACGGCGGCGATGGATACTGTAACGGAGTCCAAAATGGCGATAGCCGTGGCTCGCGAGGGCGGTATCGGCATTATCCACAAGAATATGACTATAGAGCAGCAGGTGGACGAGGTCGATAAGGTAAAGCGTTCCGAGAACGGCGTTATCGTGAACCCGTTCTTTCTGTCTCCGTCCGACACTGTTACAGACGCGGACAAGCTGATGGGCAAGTATAAGATCTCGGGCGTGCCGATCGTTGAGAACGGCAAGCTGGTGGGTATTTTTACCAACCGCGATCTGCGCTTTATCTCCGATCCGAACCAAGTCATCGGCGAGGTTATGACCAAGGAGAACCTTATCACCGCGCCCGTCGGCACCGATCTCAAGCAAGCGCAGGAGATACTACGCAAGCATAAGATCGAAAAGCTCCCGCTTGTTGACGGAGAGGGCAATTTAAAGGGACTTATAACTATCAAGGATATCGAAAAATCCGTGCAGTACCCCCACACCGCCCGCGACAAGAGCGGCAGACTTCTCTGCGGCGCGGCTATCGGTATCACGCCCGATGTGCTCGACCGCGCCGGTGCGCTTATCAAGGCGCAGGCGGACGTGCTCGTGCTCGATTCGGCTCACGGACATTCCAAGAACATTATGGTAACGCTCGATAAGGTAAAGAACGCGTTCCCGGATATTCAGGTGATCGCGGGCAATGTTGCTACCGCCGCTGCCGCCGAGGATCTGATAAAGGCGGGCGCGGACGCTGTCAAGGTCGGCATAGGACCCGGCTCTATATGCACCACCCGTGTTGTCGCGGGTATCGGCGTACCGCAGATAACGGCTGTATACGACTGCGCTTGCGCGGCGGCGAAGTACGGCGTGCCTATTATCGCGGACGGCGGCATAAAGTATTCCGGCGACATCGTGAAAGCGCTCGCGGCGGGCGCGAACGTTGTAATGCTCGGTTCGCTGCTGGCGGGCTGCGAGGAGGCTCCCGGCGACGTGGAGATATATCAGGGGCGTTCGTTTAAGGTATACCGCGGCATGGGAAGTCTTGCGGCAATGAAGCAGGGCAGCGCCGACAGATACTTCCAAGGGAACGCGAAAAAGCTTGTTCCCGAGGGCGTTGAGGGACGCGTGCCCTACAAGGGGAGCGTCGCGGATACTATCTTCCAGCTTGTCGGCGGTATCAGAAGCGGTATGGGCTACTGCGGCTGCCCGACTATCCCCGAGCTTCAGGAACGCGCAGAGTTCGTCAAGATAACGGGCGCGGGTCTTAAGGAGTCGCATCCTCATGATATTTACATAACCAAAGAAGCGCCGAATTATTCCGCGTCTATTTGACAGTCGCCGCGAGCGGATCGCGCAAGTTAGTGATATCCGCTTAAAAAACAAGGAGATCGTATGGAAAAAATGCAGTTTGTGAAAGAAGCATTGGCGGATTTCAAAAAAGAGGGCGAGCTGCCCGCGGAGTTTATCAAGATATTCAAGCCGCTGCTTCCCGAGGAGTTCATATATGTTTGGAAGAAGTATGGGCTTGGCAGCTTTTTGGGCGGGTATCTGCGCGTTATCGACCCGCGTGGCTTTGCCGAGTTGGCGGAGGAGATAGTCTCTTGGGGTAAACAGTGTGTTCCGCTTATGGTAACGGCGCTTGGGGATATGCTGGTCTGGGATATCGAAGCTCACTGCTTGGAGATGATCTTTTGCAGATACGGCATATACAAGATGCCGGAGGGCGATTTTTTCCAACTGCTTTGCGACAGCTCGTTTGTTGAGAATGAACTGGAGCCGATAAACTACAAAGAAGCCGTCGAGTTACACGGCGTCCCCGATTTCGATGAGTGCTTCGGGTATGTTCCGCTGCTCGCGCTGGGCGGCGGTGAGACCCCCGATCATCTGGAAAGGTGCAAGGTAAGGGAGCATATTTATCTTATCTCGCAGCTGGCGGGAAGAATAGAGGAATAATAAACCCGGTTAAAACAGAATTTTACGCGCCGCAAGTTTTCGCGGCGCGTTTTGTATACAATAATTCCCGATTTTCCGTTATGCATTTTCCATAACAATGTCGCTTGACTTTTTTTCGTCGTTGTGCTATAATAAAAGTGTTGCGAACAAACGCAGATATATGTGTGGAACTTTTTGCCATTTTTGGGAGGAAACGTATATATAATGAAAAGAGTTGGATTTGACATCGGTTCGACGACCGTGAAAGCGGCTGTCGTGGGGGAGAATAACGAACTTTTGTTCAGCCGTTATCAGCGGCATTTCTCGGACATACGCAAAACCGTGTCTGATATAATCGGAGAAGTCGGGAAAGAACTTGCGGGCGAGCGTGCTCTTGTGGCAGTCACGGGTTCGGGCGGCATTTCAGTGTCGAAGTGGCTCAAAATACCATTCG
Organism: Ruminococcaceae bacterium UBA7135; assembly: GCA_002492075.1. Taxonomy (GTDB): domain Bacteria; phylum Bacillota; class Clostridia; order Oscillospirales; family Ruminococcaceae; genus CAG-115. Next base: position 10,733 of record DKXD01000015.1, on the reverse strand, counting down.
TTCAGGAGGTCGCGGCGGGCACGGACGCTATCAAGGCGATGATACCGCAAACCGACGTCGCTATCGAGCTTGGCGGAGAGGACGCAAAGATAACCTACCTCACGGGCGGACTTGAACAGCGTATGAACGGCACCTGCGCCGGCGGTACGGGCGCGTTTATCGACCAAATGGCGGCGCTGCTCAGTACGGACGCTTCGGGTCTTAACGAGCTTGCGAAAAAGTACGAGACTATCTACCCGATAGCCTCTCGCTGCGGCGTGTTTGCGAAAAGCGATATACAGCCGCTGCTGAACGAGGGTGCAAAGCGCAGCGATATCGCCGCTTCCGTTTTCCAGTCCGTGGTAAATCAGACGATAAGCGGTCTGGCGTGCGGCAAGCCGATACGCGGGAACGTAGCGTTCCTCGGCGGACCTCTGCACTATCTTTCTGAGCTGCGTCAAAGATTTATTGAAACGCTGAACCTCGCTCCCGAAAACATTATCTATCCCGAAAACGCCAACCTGTTCGTGGCAATGGGCTGCGCGCTTTCCGACGAGGCGGAGGAAACAGATCTCAATGCGCTTGTTGAAAAAGCGAACGACCTCGGCGAAAATCAGCTGCGCGAGGTGGAGCGCTTGGCTCCTCTTTTCAAGAACGAAAGCGAGCTTGAGGAGTTCCGCAGCCGTCATGCGAAAGCAATTATCCCAACAGCCGATATTAAACAGCATAAGGGCGCTTGCTATTTCGGAATTGACGCGGGCTCCACGACCACAAAAGCCGTTTTGCTGAATTCCAAGGCGGAGATACTCTATTCGTATTACGCGGGCAATCAGGGCGATCCGCTGAAGTCCGCTATAGGCATTTTGAACGAGGTTTACAGCTTGCTGCCCGAGGACGCGTACATAGCTAAGGTTTGCACTACGGGTTACGGCGAGCATCTGATAAAAGCGGCTCTTGAAGCCGATTACGGCGAGATCGAAACTATGGCGCACTACAAAGCCGCCGACAAGATACTTCCCGGCGCGGAGTTTATCCTCGATATCGGCGGGCAGGATATGAAGTGTATGCAGGTGAAAAACGGCGAGATCGACAGTATCTTGCTGAATGAGGCTTGCTCTTCGGGCTGCGGCTCGTTTATTGAGAATTTCGCGAACGCGCTGGGTATGACGAGCCAAGAGTTCGCTGTGCTGGGTCTTTCGGCGGAGAATCCCGTAGACCTCGGCTCGCGCTGCACCGTATTTATGAACAGCCGCGTTAAACAGGCGCAGAAAGAGGGCGCGACCGTTGCCGATATTTCGGCGGGTCTGTCGTATTCCGTTGTGAAGAACGCGCTGTTTAAGGTAATAAAGCTGCGCGATACCGCTTCAATGGGCGATAAGATAATCGTTCAGGGCGGCACGTTTATGAACGACAGCGTTCTCCGAGCGTTTGAGCTTATCGTTGGCAGACAGGTCATCCGTCCCGATAAGGCGGGACTTATGGGCGCGTACGGCGCGGCTCTCGTTGCGCTGGAGCGCGACGACGGCAAGCCGTCGACTATCGCGAAAGCAGAAGCACTTCGTGATTTTAAGCCGCAAAAGACTTCCGCGAGATGCGGAAAATGCTCTAACAACTGCCTGCTTACCATAACCAAATTCCCCGACGGCAAGCGGTACATAAGCAACAACCGCTGCGAGCGCGGCGCGGGAAACGTATCAAAGGGCGAAAAGCTTCCGAACCTGTATGATTTCAAGTATCATCTGCTGTTCGACCGCGAAAGCCTGACCGAGGACAAGGCGAAGCGCGGCGTTATCGGGTTTCCGAGAGTTCTCGGAATGTATGAGAACTATCCGTTCTGGCACACGCTGTTTACGGAGCTGGGATTTTCCGTTAAGCTCTCGCCGAAATCATCGAGAGAGATATACGATCTAGGCATTGAAACGATGCCGTCCGAGAGTGTCTGCTATCCCGCAAAGCTCACTCACGGGCATATTCAGTCGCTGATAAACGAGGGTGTTAAGCTGATATTCTATCCCGCTATTCCGTATGAGATGAACGATGCTAACGGCGGTGACAACCACTACAACTGCCCCGTTGTCGCAACATACAGCGAGGTCATCAAAAACTCCGTACCCGAGCTTAGAAAGGAAGTTAAGTTCCTAAACCCGTTCCTTCCGCTGTTCGACCAAAAACGTATGGGCGAGCGTCTTTTCGAGGAAGCGGAGCAAAATCTTCCGGATCTTCACATCACAAAGCAGGAGATAAAGTCCGCGCTTGAAAAAGCGTACGCGGAGGACGCGAGGTTCAAGGAAACGATGCGCCAAAAGGGTGAGGAAACGGTACAGTACCTCAAAGAAAATCACAAGCGCGGCATAGTTCTCGCGGGCAGACCGTATCACGTCGACCCGGAGATAAACCACGGACTTCCCGAAATGATCACAAGCTACGGCTTTGCGGTGCTTACCGAGGATTCTGTCGCTCATTTGGGCAAGGTGGTTCGTCCGATACGCGTTGTTGATCAGTGGACTTACCACACAAGACTTTACGCGGCGGCGCATTTCGTCGGCGCAAACAGCGGCTTGGAGCTGGTTCAGCTGAACTCGTTCGGCTGCGGCTTGGACGCGATCACCACCGATGAGGTTCAGGAGATACTTCACAGCTTCGGAAAGCTGTACACCTGTCTTAAGATAGACGAGGTTAATAATCTGGGCGCGGCAAGGATACGACTGCGCTCGCTGATATCCGTTGTGGATGAGCGGCGCAGACACAAATATAAGCCGGTTCGCGGTCAAATAGGATACATACGTCAGCCCGAATTCACAAAGGAAATGCGGCACAAGCATACGATACTCTGCCCGCAGATGGCGCCTATTCACTTTGACTTCCTTGAGGCGGCGTTCAACCATTGCGGCTATGATATGCATATACTCAAGGACTGCTCGAAATCGGTAGTCGATACGGGGCTTAAATATGTAAACAACGACGCGTGCTATCCGTCCATACTGATAGTGGGGCAGCTTATTCACGCGCTTCAAAGCGGGAAGTACGATCTAAACAACACATCGGTTATGATAACGCAAACAGGCGGCGCGTGCCGTGCCACGAACTATGTGGGTATGCTGAAAAAAGCGCTTAAGGACGCGGGTTTTGACAAAATACCGCTGATCTCGCTGAACGTTGTCGGACTTGAAAAGCAGAGTGGCTTTAAGCTTACGCCGGCTATGGCTGTCCGTTCGTTTATGGGAATGGTATATGGTGACGTTTTGCAGCGCTGTTTGTACAAGGTGCGCCCTTATGAGAAAGTCAAGGGCAGCGCCAACGCGCTTTATGAGAAGTGGCGTTTGTTTATACGCGAAGAGCTTGGCTCAATGTCGATGAAGCGCTTTAACAGAAATGTCCGCGCCATAGTCAAGGATTTCTCGGAGTTCCCCGTGCTGGATATCAAGAAGCCGCGCGTGGGCTTGGTCGGCGAGATACTTGTGAAATTCCACCCGATAGCGAACAATAATATTATCGAATTGTTGGAAAACGAGGGGTGTGAGGTAGTAGTTCCCGATCTTATGGGATTTTTCTACTACATCTGCTCGCACGGTGTGACGAAGCACGAGCTTCTTGCAAGCTCCCGTATGTCAATGAACATCAAGAACGCCGTGATAAAGTACTTCAAGTATCTTGAAAAAAGCTATCGCACCGCGGTGAGGGGCACAAAGTTCGGCGAACCCGGCGAGATATTCGCGATGCGCGAAAAGGTGAAGCCTATAGTTTCCCCCGGAAATATCGCGGGCGAAGGCTGGTTCTTGTCGGCGGAAATGCTCGACCTGATAGACGAGGGCGTGCCGAATATCGTATGTATGCAGCCGTTCGCTTGCCTGCCGAACCATGTTACGGGCAAGGGAGTTATCGGCGAGATACGCCGCCGCCACCCCGAAAGCAACATCGTGGCTGTCGATTTCGACCCGGGCGCTTCGGAGGTAAACCAGGTGAACAGAATAAAGCTTATGCTCACACAGGCGTTCGCTCGTGCGGGTATCAGCAGGAAGTCTGTAATAAATGTTGAGACGAATGACAAGTATTCGCAGCTTGTAAACAACAGTTGAGGGGGATAACATATTATGGTGAAATTTTCAACAGAAAACAGCGGAAACAAAAAGGAAAGCGACAATAATTGGAAAAACAAGCTCGTGCTTATCATTTTGATAGTGGTGGTCGCGCTTATATTGATATTTAACAGCTTCTCGGTAGTGAACGAGGGATTTATCGGGGTGAAGTACCGTTTCGGGAAGATCGTCAACAGCAGCCTTACGGCGGGACTTAACTTCCACATACCGTTTATCGAAGAGATACGTCCCGTGGATATACGTGAACAGGTCTACGAGGTCGAAACGGACGCGTACACGTCCGACACGCAGACCGTCGACGCGCTGCGGCTCAAGCTGAACTATTGCTACGACGGCTCGCAGCTTCCCGAAATAATCCGCTCCATAGGCGTGGAGAACGTTGAGACGAAGCTGCTTGTGCCCAACGTGGCGAAAATATCCAAGGACGAGATAGGCAAGGTAAAGGCGGAGGATTTGGTTCAGAACCGCTCTACCGTGCAGAACGCGATATATGAGTCGTTAAAGGAAACTCTGGAAAGCGAGGGCATCGTTGTGTCGGCGTTCGCTATCGAGAATATCTCGTTTGACGACGCGTTCGAGCAGTCCATTCAGGCAAAGGTAATTGCGGCTCAGGACGCTTTGAAGATGCAGAACAAGACCGCCGAAAAGGAAGAGGAAGCGAAGCAGAAAGTCATCGCGGCGCAGGCGGAGGCGGATTCCGAGAAGATCAAGGCGGACGCGGAGGCTTACGCTATCCAAAAGGTACAGGAACAGCTGACGAACAGCCCCAATTACATCGACTATATGAAGATACAGAATTGGGATGGCAAGCTCCCGGCAGCGGTGGGCGACGTTAATCCGTTTGTGGCGATAGACGCTTCAAGCAGTACGGCAACATCAACGCCCGTCAACAACAACACCAACAATAACAGCGGTTCGGGACAGTGACAGAAAAAGGTGACAATTGAATTACACAGAACTTAAACAGCGCGCGTTGGAGAGCCAATTTTCCCGCGCGAACGATATGCAGAAAAAAGCGATCTTTAAAATAAACGGCGCGGTGCTGATAATCGCGGGCGCGGGCAGCGGCAAGACGACCGTGCTTACGAACAGAATAGCGAATATGATGAAGTTCGGCAACGCTTATCACGATACCGAGGAAAGAAAGCTCACCAAGGCGCAGACCAAGTTCCTTGAGGAGTTTCCTGATATGCCGAAAACTCCCGAAAACGCGGATAAGCTTGCGGAGATCATAGCGGTATCGCCTGTTGCCCCGTGGAACATTCTCGCGATAACGTTCACGAATAAGGCGGCGGGCGAGCTGCGCGACCGTTTGGTAAATATGATAGGTGAGGACGCGAAGAAGATATGCGCTTCTACGTTTCATTCCGCGTGTGTACGGATACTCCGCCGCGAGATAGAGCATCTGGGCTATAAATCAAGCTTTGCGATATACGACGACGATGATTCAAAGCGGCTGATAAAGGACATTACCAAGCGTCTTAACATCGACGAGAAAGTTATGCCTTCGAAAAACATCAAAAACCGCATTTCGCATTTAAAGGATCAAATGATCTCCGCCGATGATTTCACGCTGACGGCGCAGGAGACCGCGGAGTTTTCGGACGTCAAGACTGCCGAGATCTACACCGAGTATCAGCGTTCCTTGAAAAACGCCAACGCGCTGGACTTTGATGACATAATCTTTCTCACAGTGCGGCTTTTTGAGAAAAATCCCGACGTATTGCAGCATTATCACAATCTTTACAAGTACATTATGGTGGACGAGTATCAGGACACGAACTACGCGCAGTACCGCCTTATCTCGCTTTTGGCGGGAAAGGACGGCAACCTCGGCGTGGTGGGCGACGACGATCAGTCTATTTACAAGTTCCGTGGAGCGACCGTCGAGAATATCCTGAATTTCGAGAAACAGTATAAGGATTGCGCCGTGATACGGTTGGAGCAGAACTATCGCTCCACGAACAACATACTCAGCGCCGCGAACGCCGTTATCAGCAACAACCCCAATCGCAAGGACAAGCACCTTTGGAGCGAGCTCGGCGAGGGCGATAAGATACAGGTGGATATGTATCAGTCCGAGCAGAGCGAGAGCAAAGCAATAGCGGATGCTATTGCCGAGGGCGTGCAAAACGGCGGGAAATATTCCGATTACGCGCTGCTGTACCGCAGCAACGCTCTTTCCAGAAGTTACGAGCAGGCGTTGGTTCGCGCAGGTATACCTTATAAAATAGTGGGCGGTTTGCGGTTCTATGACCGTAAGGAGATACGCGATATTATGGCGTATCTTTCCCTTGTGGACAACCCGTTTGACGTCGTGCGCTTCCGCCGCGTGATTAACGAGCCGAAGCGCGGCATTGGCGACGCGACTGTTGAAGAAGTGGTTCGCATTTCCGAGGGTCTGGGCATAAGCCCGCTGGAGGTCTGCCGGGATTCGGAAAATTACGAAACAATAGCCAAACGCTCCAATCACCTGAAAGCGGCGGCGAACATTTTCGAGGAGCTTGACGAGCTTGCCGACACTCTCCCGATAGACGAGCTTATCGAGGCGACAGCCGAAAGAAGCGGCTACCTTGACGCTCTGAAAACGCAGGGCGACGAGGGAGAAGCGCGTATCGAGAATATTCGCGAGCTGAAATCCAACGCCGCGCAGCTTTTGGCGGAAGACCCCGAAGCGACGCTGCCCGACTTTTTGGAGCAGGTGGCGCTTGTTGCCGATATAGACAATTACGACAGCGAGAGCGACCGTGTTTCGCTTATGACGATGCACGCGGCAAAGGGTCTTGAATTCCCCGTGGTGTATCTTGTGGCGGCGGAGGACGGCATTTTCCCGTCGATGATGAGCAAAAGCGAGCAATCCGAAATGGAAGAGGAGCGCCGCCTTGCTTATGTCGCGATAACCCGCGCCAAGAAGCGGTTTATCGCCACTCACTCGCGCTATCGTATGCTCTATGGAAAGACTACGGCGAACAAGCTTTCGGAGTTTATCGGCGAGATCCCGGAGGAGCTTATCGAGCACCACGGCGAACGCTCGGCAGCGAAAAATCCGATAGTGAAGCCCGAAAAGCACAGCTTCCTAAAGGAGCAAAGCGAGAAGATAAAATCTGCGTCCGCGCAGCCCGTAATGTTCGACAGCTTTGCGGCAGGCGAGCGCGTAAAGCACAACATTTTCGGCGAGGGAACCGTGTCCGAGGTGGTGCCTATGGGCAACGACGCTATGCTTACTATTGAGTTTGACAAGCGCGGCGCAAAAAAGCTTATGCGAAACAACGCCAAATTAAAGAGGCTGTAACGTTTTTGGAAATATTTCACAAAAGCGCTAAAGAATTGGAGAATTTTGCCGATAATACATTCAAGAGGCCGAAGACTAACGGGAATTGGGTCTTACAGGCTCTGATTGAAAAGCGTTTCCAATAGGGGGCGCAATATGTTGACCGTGCAGGCGTTTGCGGGTGTTGCCCGTACTTATAGCAATCCACACAATTAAAGCAACATTAGTGCTTTTAAGTTCCTGTCTCGTATTATAACGTTAAATTTAATTGCAGCGTTGTTTTCGTGGATCGCTATTGTCGGTTTTCCGAGGGAAAAATCGTTTGTGCGGTATGAGAATTTCGCCGCGGACGATCATCGTTCGCGGCTTTTTATTTTGCCGAAAGGGGTTTATGCAATGTGCATAATATTAGTAATGGATAACGATAACGCGATAGGTCGGGGCGGCGAGCTTTTGTGCAACCTGCCCGAGGATATGAAGCACTTTCGCGAAACGACCGCGGGCTCGGTGGTGATAATGGGTCGGAAAACGTGGGAGAGCTTCCCGAAGCGCCCGCTGCCGAACCGCGAAAACATCGTGCTGTCGCGCTCCGTAAAGGAGTTGGACGGCGCGGAGGTGTTCGCGGACGTTGAAAGTGTGTTGGAGCACGTTCAAAACAGCGATAAGCGCGTTTTTGTAATCGGCGGAGCGGAGGTGTACCGTCAACTCGCGCCGTATTGTGATGAGGCGCTGATAACCCGCGTTTACGAGAACTTCGGCGGCGACGTGTTCTTTGAGGATATCGAGCGCGACCGCGGGTGGCGGCTCGCTGAAAGTTCGGCGCTTGTGGAAACGGGCTGCCGAAAGATCCGCTTTTTCAGATACGTAAGGGTTTGAACGCGCGGCGTCAAAAAGCGAAACAGCCGATATCGCTCCCTGAAAAAGTGGGGAGCGAATTTTGTTTAAAATGCCGAAAATGTAAAAAAACGCCAATAATAATCGGGAAAAAAACGCAAACAATATAAACGCGTAAATATAATTTGCGCAGTATTTTTGCAAAGGAGAAACCGATATGAAAAAGAACATTTCTGCGGCATTGTTGACAGCTGCGTGCTTTTCGGCGCTTTCCGCGGCGGCGTTTGCGGACGGTCCCATTGGCAGAGCTATAAACGGCATTGGCAGAGCGGGTGAAGATATAGCTGACGGCGCGGGCGATGCCGTAAGCGATATTACCGACGGCGTTACGGGCGATGGCAGCGATACCACCGATTCCGACATCGTTTCGGACGAACCTGCGGGCGATAACAGCGACACGATTTCCGATGATACGAGCGACGAGGTTTCAAGCGATGTCAGCGACGTAAGCTCCGACGTAAGCTCCGATATAAGCTCCGACCCGGAGTCCTCGGAAAGCGGCATTGTCGGCGGCATAACCGATGTAAACCCTCCCGCGGGCGTATCCTACGGTCTTACCGCGGGCGCGGCTGTTTTGGCGGCGTTGGGCGTGGTTGTTGCGGCGGCTGCGCGCAAGGACAAGTAAATTTTAAGTTTTCGCGTCCTCGGTTCGACCGAGGACGTTTTACATGAATATATTAAAAAGAATACAAACTTGTCTTTATAAAAGTTACCAACATTTTGCGTAAAGGATATAATAAATTAAAAGGGTATCTATACCTCTTTATAACTTAAAAAAACATATATATTTAAATGAGGAGGAAAATTACATGAAATCAAGAAAAATTTTGGCGGCAGTGCTCGCTCCCGTTTGCGCTGTTTCTGCTATGGCTGTTGTTGCTTCGGCGGCTGAAACAACGGATACTGTACTTACGGATAAGGCATACACAATTGGTACTGATTGGTCTATTACATGGGATGAATCCCCTGCGTTTTACGGTAATGCTGATTTAAAGGCTGCCAAAGCAGGCGATTCTATTGTTGTAGCAGTAAGCGGAATAAGTACTGGTTCTCAAATCCAGATGAAAAGCGCTACTAAAGATGATGCTTCAGATTGGACTACGCTCCCTGCTTTCGCTGCTAAAGAAGGATATAACGCAGAATATGAAGTGCTTGACCTTGGAGCAACCACCACTGAGGTTACTGTTGTCTTGACTGCTGATGATGTTGCTTTATTGAGCGCTAATGGTAATTTTATTGTTACCGGTTGTAATTACACTATTGATTCCATAACGCTTAAGCCCGCTGTTGCTGACGAAAGTGATCCCGCAACAAGTGATGAGCCCGTTACAAGCGACGAACCTACTACAAGTGATGAGCCTGTTACAAGTGACGAGCCTACTACAAGCGACGAGCCTGTTACAAGCGACGAGCCTGTTACAAGCGA
>DKXD01000015.1:0-766 GCA_002492075.1 Ruminococcaceae bacterium UBA7135 | reverse complement strand
AAGCGACGAGCCTGTTACAAGCGATGAACCTGTTACAAGCGACCCCGCAACGAGCACCGATAAGACCGACAGTGACAGCAAGACCGAAGAGCCCGGCGCAACCGATAAGACCGAAGTTGTTACCAACGAAGTGACCGTTGATAAGGTACTTAAGGGCGAAGAGCTCAGCAAGGCTGTATTCGGCGACAGCAAGAAGACTTGGAAGGACGTTGAGTCTATCACTTTCGAGTCCGATGATCCTTTCGCTGTAGTATTCAACGTTAAGGCAGGCAAGGTAAAGGGCGACGATAAGGCAACAGAGTTCGTAAAGGGCGTAAATGAGCTTGTTAAGGCAGAGCTTCCCGCAGAGGCGTTCGCAACCAAGTGGACACTCTCCGCAGACGAGGTAGCTGCTATGCTCGAGGCTGATCCCGATGCTGCGAACACCCAGCTCATCTCCAAGGACGGCAAGAAGATCACCGTTACCGCTACAGTAACCGTTAAGGCTGCTGCCGGTGACGATGACAACAAGGGCGATAACAACAAGCCTACCGGTATTGCACTCGCTGTTGCTCCTGTAGTTCTTGCAGGCGCTGCTGTGGCTGTTGTTACTATCAGCAAGAAGAGAAAGTAATTTCTCGGCGATCAACGCAACATTGATTTAAATGATTCCCCCTCGCTTTGGCGGGGGGAATTTTTTTATGCTTTTTTACACATCCGCGCACAATCTTATAGGAGTTTGAGCAGTTTGCACAGTTCTCCCTCCCGCGCAGCGGTGGGGAGAAAA
>DKXD01000149.1:7502-10348 GCA_002492075.1 Ruminococcaceae bacterium UBA7135 | reverse complement strand
AAAATAAAATTTGTACTCTTTCAAATGAGAATTGGTATAAAATTCATAAATCGGCGTTCTGTTTAAATCAAAACAAATTGAACGTCAGTTTTATATAAGGTCGAATTATCGTATAAGGAGTGATCGTATGTATAAGATACTTATTGTAGATGATGAGGAAAATATTCGCGAGGTACTGAAGGAATATGCGGAGTTTGAGGGTCACGAAGTCGACGAGGCGGGTGACGGTATGCAAGCTATCGAACTTGCTAAGGCAAAAGACTACGATATTATTATAATGGACGTTATGCTGCCGCGGCTTGACGGTTATTCGGCTTGCAAGGAGATACGAAAGTTAAAGCAGACGCCGATGCTTATGCTTTCCGCTAGAGGCGAGGAGTACGATAAGCTCCACGGATTTGATGTCGGCATAGACGATTATGTAGTAAAACCGTTTTCTCCTAAGGAAGTAATGGCAAGAGTGAACGCCATTGTTAAGCGCAATTCTATGGTGTCTTCAACTACTGCGACCGAAGTTGAGAAATTTGAGGGATTGGAGATAAACTTCACTTCCCGAGATGTTTTCATAGACGGCAAAAAGGCAAATCTTACGCCCAAGGAATATGATCTTTTGTTTTATCTGGTTCGCAATAAGAATATCGCTCTTTCCAGAAACAGGCTGCTTGAAGAAGTGTGGGGATATGACTTTTTCGGCGATGACCGAACTATCGACACACATATTAAAATGCTGAGAAACAACCTGGGAGAGTATAGAAAGTTTATAGTAACACTGCGTGGATTGGGATATAAGTTCGAGGCGTAAGTATGAATTTCTTTCGAAGCATTAAGGTTCGCGTCTGGGCGCTTTTTGAAGTTGTTGTCATAGCGATGCTGACGTTTACCTATATCTTCCTTATAGCGATGTTCCCGAATTTCTACGAGTGGATGAAAACCTATGAAATAAGCGAAGCGCTGGTAGAGATACGTTCAAATTGGAGAACGGATAACATCTTGAATGTTATTAATCAGCAGGCTGCTGAGAATAAGATGTATATTGAGGTATATTTCCCCGATATAGATTATTCCTATTTCGCCAATAAACTTGGCGGAAGCCTTTCGCTTGCGTTTTTGGCAAAGAAAAGTTTTCGCGATGAAATAATAGCCTCGGAGAAAGGAATTGTATATAAGCGTTTTCGCGATGAATCGGAAGATAACTTCGTTCTTATGATGGGCAGCTACATTGGCGAAAGTCAGTTGGATCCCGAAGCCTATGTGTTTATCTGCAATTACTTGCAGCCTATCGGCACGACCGTCAGCATATTTGTGCGGCAGTTCTTCTTTGTAGGTATAATAATGATAATACTTACAGTGTTTATGTCGGTGCTGTTTTCCAATAAGATATCCGATCCTATCATCCGCATAAACAAATCCGCAAAGGAGCTTCCGCAGGGAAAATTCAGCGCGGAAATCGGGAAAAACGATTATGCCGAAATAAAACAGCTTGCCGCAACGCTTACATCCGCTTCCAAGGAGATAGCAAAATCCGATAATCTGCGGCGAGAGCTGATGTCTAACATCTCTCACGATCTGCGAACTCCGCTTACCATGATAAAAGCATACGCTGAAATGATTCGCGACCTTTCCGGAGACAATCCCGAAAAGCGAGAGCGTCATTTAAAGGTCATTATAGATGAAACGGACAGGCTTTCTTCATTGGTTACGGATATTCTTGATTTGTCAAAGCTTCAGGCGGGCGTTACAGAAATTCATCTGGAAACGTTTAATTTCTCTGCGCGCCTTTCCGGAGTTGTATCGCGCTTTGACATAATGAAGGAAAACGATGGCATAATTATTGATTTGCATGCCGAGGACGATATCTTGATAACCGCCGATATCACAAAGCTGGAGCAGGTTGTATATAATTTGATAAACAACGCTGTTACCTATACCGGCGATGATAATATGGTTATAGTAAGACTTTTCCGCAAGGATAACGGTATGGTGCGTTTTGAGGTGGAGGATCACGGCGAGGGCATTTCAGCCGAAAATCTGCCATATATCTGGGATAGATACTACAAGGTCAACGAGAGAAACAGTACTCACAAGCGCGCTAAAATGGGAAGCGGTATCGGGCTTTCCATTGTAAAGAGCGTTCTTGAACAGCATAAGTTTATGTTTGGAGCAGACAGTCAGCCCGGAAGGGGAAGTACATTCTGGTTTGAGGCGCCCGAGTTCGTGAAGACCGTAAGTGAGCCTCAAAAGCCCGTGCATACAAGGCGTTTTAGTTCCGAGAAGAAACATGAAAATAAAAAGGACACCGAATAATTCGGTGTCCTCTTGTTTGTGGAAAAAATCTCTCCTCCGCGAAGCGGGGGAGAGAGAATGTGTTATAAGGTTGATTTATCACTTTATCATTTTTCGGGAGCCATCAAGCGAACCATAACGGCCTTTTGTGCGTGAAGACGGTTCTCCGCCTCGTCGAATATCTCGTTTGCGTGAGCCTCAAATACCTTTTCCGTGATCTCTTCTTCGCGGTGAGCGGGCAGACAGTGAAGTACTATAGCGTCGGACTTTGCGGCTGCCATAACCCCGTCGTTGATTTGATAAATTCCCTCGAACACCTTGCGGCGTTTTTCGGATTCACCCTCTTGACCCATTGACGCCCAAACGTCGGTGTATAGAACATCTGCATTGGCTGCGGCTTCTTTCGGATCAGAAACAAGTTGGAACTTATCGCCGTATGCTTTTGCGAATTCAAGCACCTGCAGATCGGGGTGATATCCGTCGGGGCAGGCAAGTGAAACGCTCATTCCGCATTTCAACCCCCCTACGGTAAGCGAGTTTGCCATATTGTTGCCGTCGCCGAT
>DKXD01000149.1:5980-7184 GCA_002492075.1 Ruminococcaceae bacterium UBA7135 | reverse complement strand
CGTCGCCGATGTAGCACATCTTCAAGCCGTCAAGCTTGTTTTTGTACTCGCGGATAGTTTGCAGATCGGCAAGCACCTGGCATGGGTGGCAAAAGTCCGTAAGTCCGTTGATTATCGGAATAGAGCCGTACTCCGCCAAGTCCTCTACCTCTTTTTGAGCAAATGTGCGTATCATAATGCCGTTCAAATAGCGTGAAAGAACACGCGCCGTATCTTGAACAGGCTCTCCGCGTCCTATCTGGAGATCTCGTGAGGACAGAAACAGCGCCTGTCCGCCAAGCTGATACATTCCCGTTTCAAACGAGACACGGGTGCGCGTGGAGGATTTCTGGAAAATCATTCCCATTGTCATTCCCTTTAAATGCTCGTGAGCTATGCCGTGTTTCAGCTCGTATTTAAGCTGATCCGCCAAATTCAGCAGATCAACGATTTCCTCCGGCGAGAGGTCAAGTAATTTTAATAAGTGTTTCATAGTTAATTTCCTTTCAAAGAGATTTATGTATCAATTCGGATAATGTCCGCGATAGCTTTATTGCGGTAAATAACGTCCTCACGGGCGGTAAATCCAATTTTTTTCCAAAATATGTTCGCGCTTGTGTTTCGTTCAAATACAAGCAGAGCGACCTTATTTATTCCCAAATCTTTCAAAGCACTTAAAGCTGCATTCACAAGCAGTTTCGCTATGCCTTGACGGCGATATTCGGTTTTTACAGCGGTGTGATAAATATATCCGCGCCGACCATCGTGTCCCGAGATTATTACTCCGATAACTTCTCCGTTCTCTTCCGCGACAAAGCAGGTACTCGGATTGCGCTTCAAATATCTCGCAATCCCCTCCTGCGAATCGTCGAGGTTGTTAAGCCCCATTCCCTTGCAGGAGAGCCACAGCGCGTAAACCGAGTCGTAATCGGCTATCGTCATTGTTCTTATGTTCATTGTTCATCTCCTTTTATCAAAAAGTCTATTTCGTGGGCGCTCGGCGGCTCAAACATAGCCGCAAATTTTCTTGCCAAGCCCTCGTCGATATAATATGTGTTGGCGTCTCCCGCCAAGACAGCGTTATTTCGTTTTTCTATACGCTTTTTCCAAAGCTCGTCGATAATATCAAGGTAATGGAGCTCGCACTCGATATCCCGTGATTTATAGAACTCTTTTGCAAATTCCCGTTCGTTCTTTTGCCAAAAGCCCCAGTCAAATATCACAT
>DKXD01000149.1:763-5669 GCA_002492075.1 Ruminococcaceae bacterium UBA7135 | reverse complement strand
AAAGCCCCAGTCAAATATCACATTCACGCCGATCTCCGAAAGCTCCAAGGATTTGTTAAACAGGTATTTTTGAACGTTTTCGCAGTACTCGTCGTGCCTTTCGCTGACATATTTTCCGAAAATACTCAGCATTGTTTCGTCAACGGAAAGCAGTATCGCGGCCTTGTTCTTAACACGCAGCTGCTCGGCGTAAGTGCTTTTGCCACTGCATATTTTTCCGCATATCAGAAATACCTTAGCCATAGTGATCCTTTCAAAATGTGGTTATACAATAAAATTGACAATGCCGTAAATCAAATGACATACGGTAAAGATCATGCAGGGGATAACTGCAACATAATTCTTCCTGTTGAGAGCGAACAGCATAAACGTCAAGCACGGCGGAAGCGTCAAGCCCAATATCACCGCGGCGTTCGCTACGCCGTTATAGTAAAATACCCAGCTTGTAAAGTATAGTGCAGCGCACGCGCCGATAATAAGCGGCGTAAAACGAAATTTTTCGCGTTCGCGGTTTATCACCAAACACAGCTCGGCGACCATAAGTACTTGACATATTGAAGCTATTGTGTCGAAAACCTCGGTGATTGAATCCGTCCGCAGTATATCGTTTGGTGCGGGAACGGCGAACCATATAAAATTCGGTATCATTATTACCAAAAACAATATCAATCCCCATGCATCAAACCCCAATTTGTACTTTTTCACAGCCCCCATTTCACTTCTTGTAAAACCCGCCCGTGTGGAAATTCTCACCACCGAGTTTTTTCGCAGTAAGCCTGTAAGTCACAACACCATCAGGGCAGACGAACTCTTTACAAAAAGGTGAGTCCATTACGTTGCCGGTAGGGGAGTAACCACCAATTTTCCGAAGATCACCACCGCCGCGCACCGTTTCAAGCATAGGGAACAGGAGGAGCATGGACTTCTGACAAAATCCGCGTTCATGTTGATTTACGGGGCAGTCGTAGGTGCATCGGTAAATATCACCGACCTCATCGCCGTTTCGGCAGTGATTTTCCGTTCTATTGTCATGAGAAACCGCGATAACTTCTATTGTGAACGCCCACTCTTCGTTAAACCATTTGTTCACGGGTCAATCCCTTTCCTTGTAATATTGAAGATCGTCAAAGCTTGTGAAACGCGCTCTGCACTTTGGACAAACAAGAGTTCTGGGAGCATTTGTGCTGCCATTGTCCCAGCCGTCCGTATATTTGGGGTATATTTTTGAATCAAATCCCTCTATGACATCGGGCGGATTATCTCTTGGGTACTCTTCAAGTACAGCGCCGCATTTGGGACATTCGCGAACAAGCACGTGCTTGCCTAAAAGCTCGCTAAGTATTTTCATCCCCTTGTCGATCTCCTCATAGGAGATCGTAAGCGGCGGCAAAAGACGTATCTTGTTTTTTGCCGTAAGCAAAAGCAGTCCTTTATCAAGAGCTTTCTTTACAATATCGGATGCCTGCATGGATTTAAGCTCAATACCTATCATTAAACCAATTCCCGAAACGGATTTTACTTCGGGAATATTTTCAAGACGGCTGCGGATATATTCGCTCTTTTTTGCAACTTCATTAAGGAAGCCTTCTGAGTTAAGCTTGCGGAGAACCGCAAGTCCGCCTGCGCAGCTTATGGGGTTTCCTCCAAATGTGGAGCCGTGCGTTCCCGGAGTGAGAACGTTTGCGCATTTTTTCCCGGCAAGACATACGCCTATTGGCACGCCGCCAGCTAATCCTTTGGCAAGGGTGGTAAGATCGGCTTTTTTCTTGTAGTGTTCGCCGCATAGGAATTTTCCGGTTCTGCCTACGCCCGTTTGAACCTCGTCGGCAATAGTAAGAACGTCTTTTTCTTTGCACAGCTTGAATATCTCGTTGACAAACTTTTTATCGAGATTCATAACCCCGCCTTCGCCTTGGATATACTCAAACATTACCGCGCACACAGTGTCGTCAAGCTTTGCGCGAAGATCATCGATATTGTTCGCTTCAACGTTGATAAAGCCTTCGACAAAAGGGAAGAAGTAGTTGTGAAAAACGTCCTGACCCGTTGCGGAAAGCGTGCAGAGCGTTCTGCCGTGGAAAGAGTTTACAAGTGTTATGATATTGTGACGCCCTTTTCCGTATTTGTCAAAGCTGTATTTACGAGCTATTTTTATCGCGCACTCGTTGGCTTCCGCTCCCGAGTTGCCAAAGAACATTGCGGAATAACCGGTCGTGGTGCAAAGCTCCTTTGCGAAATCCGCCTGAACCTTGGTGTAATAGTAGTTGGAAGTGTGCTGTATTTTGTGAGCCTGTTCGCAGATAGCTTCCACCCACTCCTCATTGCAGAAGCCGAGGCAGTTCGTGCCTATACCCGAACCGAAATCTATGTACTCCTTGCCCGAATCGTCTGTCGCAACCTCATGTTCGCCTTTATCCATAACAACATCATATCTTCCGTAGGAGTGCATTATAAATTTGTTGAATTGTTCTATTGTTTGATTAGTTTCTTTTTTTGTTGTCATATTTATCACCTCACGCAACTATCATCGTTCCCGCGCCTATATCCGTAAGAAGTTCTATCAGAATAGAGTGGGGGATACGTCCGTCAATTATATTTGCCTGATTAACTCCGCGTCTAACCGCCTCAACACAGCAGTCTATCTTCGGTATCATACCGCCCGATATAATGCCCTGCTTTTTAAGATACGGAACCTCGCTTACTCCCACCTCGCGGATAAGGGTGTTTTCGTCGTTCTTGTCCTCGAGCAAGCCCTTGATGTCCGTTAGGAGGATAAGGCTTGGAGCTTTCATTTCGGCTGCAATGCGAGCCGCTGCGGTGTCCGCGTTTATATTATAGACCGTGCCGTCCTTTCCGCGTCCGACTGTTGAAATAACGGGAATGTAGCCGCAGTCCAGCGAGTTTTGAATGATCTCGGGGTGAACAGCGGTTATCTCGCCCACATACCCCATATCGGGATTGAGCTGCTCCGCCTCAATAAGGCTGCCATCAATCCCGCATAGACCGATAGCGTTTCCGCCGTGACTTTCAAGCATGGAAACAAGGTTCTTGTTCACCTTGCCGGCAAGCACCATTTGTACGATATCGATAGTTTCCTCGTCCGTGTAGCGCAAGCCGTTGACAAATTCGCTCTTCTTGCCGACCTTGTTCAGCATATCGTTTATCTCCGGACCGCCGCCGTGAACCAGCACGACCTTGATGCCCACGGTAGTCAACATAACGATATCCCTCATTACAGCTTGCTTTAAGTTCTCGTTAGTCATAGCGTTGCCGCCGTATTTTATCACGATGACCTTGTTGTTGTACTTCTGAAGATAGGGCAGAGCCTCTATCATCACATTTGCTCTTACATCATAATCAATTTGCATTTTATTTACCCCTTATGCTAATTCGATATTTACAAAGTCCTTTAGCACCTTGCCGCTTTTTACGCATTTTAAATCGATTACCACCCAGCTCCAGATATTAATGCGGTCATCGGGAGCAAAGCTCATACCCTCGGGCGGATTATCAACAACCTCCTCGGTGAATTGCTCCTCGTCGTCAAACTCGATCGAAATTTCAATTCTAAAATCATGTTCTTCACCCGCAACGGCGGTAACAAGTCTTTCATCGGGAACCGTAACTCCGTCTTCGCAAATTAACCCGTCGTAGGCGTGTTTTGCGAAGTCGAAAATCAGCCACTCTTTACCGCAGTTACGGCAGTCGGCTTTGACAACGCACGCATACTTTTGTTCTTCTACCTTTTGAACTCCAAGGCAGTGCGGAGCATAATTCTCGCCGAAATACTTGATTCCAAAAGTTTCGCACCCGCATTCGCAGACAATCTTTCCGCTCATAGTGCCGCGGTCATCATATTCGATCACACGAAGTATTTTCTCAAGATGTGTCGGAAGATTTTCCATTGAATGCTCCTTTAGGTCCTGTATTCCGCGTTGATCTTCACATAATCGAACGTCAGATCGCAGCCCCAAGCGACTGCGTTTTCGTGTCCGCAATGCAAATCAACGAGAATTTTTATCTCGTCTTCGGAGAGTATTTCCTTTGCAACTTCCTCGGAGAACGAAATTCCCGCGCCGTCCACACAGACCGTCATTTTGCCTTTTTCGCTTGCAAGCTCCACGGATGTTTTGTCTATCTTAAAATCTCCCTCGGCGTAGCCTATAGCGCAAAGAATACGCCCCCAGTTTGCGTCTGCCGCGAAAAGCGCCGCTTTAACAAGGCTTGACGAAATGACCGACTTCGCAACAGAACGCGCGACAGCCTCTGTGGGTGCATTGTTGACAATACATTCAATAAGCTTTGTAGCACCCTCTCCGTCGCGGGCGGTCTCACGTGCGAGGTTCATCATAACAGCGTACAGCGCGTTTTCAAAAACCTCGTAATGCTTGTCCTCACAGATGATCTCTTTGTTCTTTGCAAGTCCCGAACTCATCAAAAATAGGCTGTCGTTTGTTGAGGTATCGCCGTCAACGCTTACCATATTGTAGGTGATATTGTTTATATTACGTAAAGCCTTTTCAAGAAGCTCCTGCGCGATAGAAACGTCGGTAGTGATAAACGCGAGCATTGTCGCCATATTCGGGTTTATCATTCCGCTACCCTTAGACATTCCTCCAACATGGCACTTTCTGCCGTCTAATTCAAATTCTACGGCAACTTCTTTTTTTCGAGTATCGGTAGTCATGATAGCTTCCACGGCGTCGCCGCTGTTTTTGATCGAAAGCGATTTCGCAAGTGTCGGAATCATAATGCGAATAGGTTTGATATCCAGTTTCTGCCCGATAACTCCCGTAGATCCCACAAGAACGTCATTCTCATCGATATCGAGAGCCTGTGCGGTAAGTACGCACATTTCCTCGGCGATCTCAACGCCATCGGGATTGCAGGTGTTGGCGTTGCCGCT
>DKXD01000149.1:0-441 GCA_002492075.1 Ruminococcaceae bacterium UBA7135 | reverse complement strand
CAGGTGTTGGCGTTGCCGCTGTTGACGATTATAGCCTGAGCGTACCCGTCCTTTAAATGCTCCTTTGAAACGAGTATAGGCGCCCCCTTTACTTTATTTGAGGTGAAAAGCGCCGCCGTTTTGCAGCGTTCAGCACAGTATATCATAGCGAGATCGCGCTTGGTGACATTCCCCGCTTTAATTCCCGCGATAACACCGCCCGCTGTAAAACCCTCCGCAGCGCAAACGCCGCCATCTACAAATTCATAACCTTTAAACTTAACCATTTTTAAACCTCTTCCTCAAGTTCTTTACGAAGCTTTTTAGTAAGCTTGCTTACAACATATTCGTATGAGCTATCTATCATTCTCAGAATTTCCTCATCGGGAACGCAGCCGTTAAGCGCAACAGTATTAAAATATGGCTGTTGAACAGGCGGGCAATGATAGCCTCTTTTTATGT
>DKXD01000021.1:500-4659 GCA_002492075.1 Ruminococcaceae bacterium UBA7135 | reverse complement strand
ATTTTCTTGACACGGAAGAAGATATAAAACCGTTTCGGGATATAGTTCGGACATCAATATTTTTGTGATCAAAACTTCTGTGCGACCCTGCGGAAATTATTGATAAACTCCCTTGACATTTTCGATAAGTTGTGCTATAATAAACAGGTAATATTTGAAAGCTGTGACAAGAAACAGTAAGCATTGCGGGATTTCCAGAGAAACGGCGGGTGGTGCGAGCCGTGAATTTCAAATGCCGAACCCGTCTTGGAGCGCGCCGTGGAAAGCCGTAGAGCGCTAATCGGTGACGTTTGCCCGCGTTAAGGGCGTTTGAGAGCGTGAAAGTCGGCGGCAGCGCCGATTTGCGAATTTGGGTGGTAACGCGGGTGTAAAGTACTCGTCCCTTGTATTGTGATACAAGGGACTTTTTGTTTTCGCGGAGGTCATATGGTACAAAAAATAAACCTAAAGGAAAGCGAAAATTCGGTAAATGAATTATTCATATACAAAAGAGTAGGTATGCTTAACGATTGTATGTTGAATGTTCTGCAAGCAGAAAACAGAACTTTGGAATTTCATATACACGAAAAGTCCGATGAGATGTTTTACTGTATAGAGGGAGAATTTGATATTGAATTTGAGGATGGACAAACGCATTTGTGCGAGGGCGATTTTATAATTATTCCTAAGGGAACGAAGCATCGACCTGTGTGTAAATCATTGGTCAAGTGCCTTCTAATTGAAGCAGACGGAACGCTTAACAAAGAAAATACAGGCGGGGCATACACATAAAAACAGCTTAAATAATTGGCAACAAACAGGGGTATCACATAGCAAAAGGTCGCAAGCAAGTACTGCTGCCACAGTAAAACGAAGTGAGGCGGAGGCAATGGTTTTGGTTAAACAAGGCGGTGCGAGCTTTTTGCTTTTTAAATAAGGAGGACAAAAAATGAAACTTGACAAACTAATCGGCGACAGATTTAAGGAGCGTCCGTCGGACTGCCAGATCGACAGCCACGCTTTAATGGTGCGCGGCGGCTACATCAAGTATGTGGCGAACGGCATTTTCTCTAACTTCCCGCCGCTGAAACGCGTAACGCGGAAAATCGAACAGATAATCCGCGAGGAAATGGACGTTATCGACGGACAGGAGGTAATGTTTCCCGTGGTTATGCCCGCGTCGCTGTGGGAGGAGAGTGGGCGCTACACCTCTATCGGCAGCGAAATGGTGCGCTTCACCGACCGCAACCGCCAGCCGCTCGTTCTGGGAATGACGCACGAGGAAGCTGCGGTGCAGCTTGTGCGCGAATACGCGAACACGTATACAAAATATCCGTTTATGATCTATCAGATACAGACGAAGTTCCGCGACGAGGCACGTCCGCGCGGCGGTCTTATCCGCGTCCGCGAGTTCACTATGAAAGACGCATACTCGTTCCACACAAGCCAAGAAGATTTGGAAGAGTACTACAAGCGCGCTCACAAGGCTTACGAAAACGTATACCGCCGCTGCGGTGCGAAAAACGTCATTTCCGTGAAATCCGACAGCGGAATGATGGGCGGCAGCGTTTCGCATGAGTTTATGTTGCTCACTCCCATAGGCGAGGACAGCATTGCTATCTGCAAGCACTGCGGATATACCGCGAATGTGGAGGCTGCGCCATCTATTATCAATAATGTCCGTGATGAAGTCTCCGAACCGCTTGCTGAGGTCAATACCCCCGATTGCCATACCATCGAGGAAGTCTGCAATTTTCTGAAGGCTCCGAAAGAAAAGTCGCTTAAAGCCGTTATCTATCAGAAAAACACCGACGACAGCTTTGTAGTGCTGTTTATTCGCGGCGATCTCGACGTGAACGAAACCAAGCTCACAAACTTCCTCGGCTGCGATATTCACCCGGCTGTGATAGACGAGAACTGCGGACTGCAAGCGGGATTTATCGGTCCCGTAAACCTTAAAGTCAACGGTGAACACGTCGTTCTGTTTGACGAGAGCCTTAAAAACACCAACAATCTCGTTTGCGGAGCGAATAAGGTCGATTATCACCTCACGGGCTTGGATTTGGAGCGCGACTGCCCGAATATAGAATACCACGACTTCGCGAAAGCGATAGACGGCGGTATCTGCCCCGAGTGCGGCGAACACACGCTGACGATTTCGCGCGGCATAGAAGTCGGCAACATATTCCAGCTTGGCACGAAGTACACCAAGTCTATGGGAATGACCTACCTTGACAAGGACGGCAAGGAGCAGACCCCGATAATGGGCTGCTACGGCATAGGAGTAGGGAGATTGGCGGCTTCGGTGTGCGAGGCCTCTCACGACGAATACGGTCCTATCTGGCCTATGGCGATAGCGCCGTGGCAGGTTCATCTTTGCGCGGTGCGCTCCGACGATGAAAAGGTGAAAGCGGCGGCGGAC
Organism: Ruminococcaceae bacterium UBA7135; assembly: GCA_002492075.1. Taxonomy (GTDB): domain Bacteria; phylum Bacillota; class Clostridia; order Oscillospirales; family Ruminococcaceae; genus CAG-115. The sequence continues at coordinate 2,258 of DKXD01000021.1, read as the reverse complement.
AAGCTTTATGAGGACTTGCAAGCGGCGGGCGTCGAGGTCATCTACGACGACAGAAACGTCCGCGCGGGCGTGATGTTCTCCGACGCAGACTTGTTGGGAGTTCCGCTGCGCGTTATTATCTCGCCGCGAAACCTTGACGAGGGCGTTTACGAGCTGAAATCCCGCGACAAAACTCTTGAAGAAAAGCTTGACCCGCAGAATTCCGTTGCAAGGCTCAAAGAACTGATAAGCTCTATGATTGAAAAGTAATAAAAACGAAAAGGAGAAATAATTATGTACATAACTTGTTTGGACTTGGAGGGCGTACTCGTTCCCGAAATCTGGATCGCTTTTTCCGAGGAGAGCGGTATCCCCGAGCTTAAACTCACTACCCGCGACGAGCCCGACTACGATAAGCTTATGAAATACCGCCTGAACATTCTGAAAGAACACGGTTTGGGGCTTAAAGAAATACAAGCGACCATTGCTAAAATCGACCCCATGCCCGGCGCTAAGGAGTTTTTGGACGAGTTGCGCTCCGTGTCGCAAACTATCATAATCAGCGATACATTCTCGCAGTTTGCGGGTCCGCTTATGAAAAAGCTGGGTCTGCCGACTATCTTCTGCAACTCCTTGGAAGTCGCTCCGAACGGCGAGATAACCGGCTACAAAATGCGCTGCGAGAAGTCGAAGCTCACCACCGTCAAGGCGTTGCAGTCTATCGGATTTGAAACGATAGCGGGCGGCGACAGCTTCAACGACCTCGGTATGATACAGGCTTCAAAGTTCGGCTTCCTTTTCCGCACCACCGAGCAGATCAAAAAGGATCACCCCGAGCTTCCCGCGTTCACGGAATACGGCGAGCTTATCAAGTTCCTCAAAGAGTGCTTATCAAAATAAAATGTTTATTTTTTCATTTTCCCCCGCTGTTCGAAGGAAAAGCGAAAAACACACTTTTTTCTGCAAGCAGATTATCTCCCCCGCTGTGCGGGGGAGAATGTTGTTATGCGGCTGTTTTATTCGCCGCTCTGCCGCTTCTCAATCTTTTTCCAGCTTATCAGCCCATAAAGATCATTCACCAAAAACGCCCCAAAGCACACCGCAACAGAAATGTAACCCGAGTTTTCACGCGCCGCAAGTATCCACAATATTATCAGCACGACGTCGTTTGCCGCGTAACCCGCCGCGTAAAACGGGCTTCTGCGGAACGTCAGATAAACGGCGACAAAGCTTGTGGTAACGGAAAGAGTGCTGAGCCGCAAATTCGCTGTACCGAACGCTTTCAGGATAAAGTAAAACCCGGTAGTCACCACTGCCGCGAGAACGCACATCATCAGCACCTCCTTTCGGTGAATACGATTCACCCGAACCTCGTTTCTTTTGCCGTTAAACGGGTTTTTAAGCCACGAAACAAGCGAAAACACCGACATCGGCATTGTCATTCCGAGGTAGGTTATCATCTCGCCGTAGTACGAAAACCCGAACGATATGATACCGTAAAGCAGGCTGAATATGATCATCAGCGCTTGTCCTACGGGATTTGCTTTCGCGGCGAAAATAAGCGAGGTAACTCCAACAAGCGAAGCCGCCAAATTCAGATAATTTACTCTGTCAAACACGAAAAACGCCGCGAGTATCAGCGTAACAGAGCCGCTCCACAACAGCTTTTCTCCCATTGTAAAGTAATTTTTCATAAATATTCCCTCATTTACTGCCCGCTTTGCGGAACAAAGAACAAAATAAAAAAGCACTCATTACACATCTTCAAAGACCTAACGA
>DKXD01000021.1:0-174 GCA_002492075.1 Ruminococcaceae bacterium UBA7135 | reverse complement strand
CTTCAAAGACCTAACGATGTGTAAATGAATGCTTAAAACATTCCTACCCGGTGGCAGTTTTATTTTTGATCTATATCCCCGTTAAGGAGCTTTTCCATTTTTTCACGGACTTTTTCGTCCGGCTCAATCTCTTTCAGTCTTTGCAGCATGACGAACATATCCGGGAGCAGCTCC
>DKXD01000179.1:4323-4556 GCA_002492075.1 Ruminococcaceae bacterium UBA7135 | reverse complement strand
ATGAACGATATGCTTCGCTATATGAGCATGGATCCGCTTGGCAGACCATATAACCATAATCTTGTTACGTTCTCGTTCTACTATGCTTTTTCCGAGAACTTCGTGCTCCCGATAAGTCACGATGAAGTAGTTTACGGAAAATGCTCGATGCTGGATAAAATGGGCGGACCCCGCGAGTATCGCTTTAACTCGATGAGAACGTTCTTAGGCTATATGATGGCTCACCCCGGCAA
>DKXD01000179.1:2754-4025 GCA_002492075.1 Ruminococcaceae bacterium UBA7135 | reverse complement strand
GGCAAAAAGCTGATGTTTATGGGTCAGGAGTTCGCGCAGTATAAGGAGTGGAATTTCCAGACACAGCTCGACTGGGAGGTTCTGGAGTTCGAGCCTCATTACATGTATCACGAGTATGTCAAGGCGATAAATAAGTTCTACAAGGAAACTCCCGCGCTGTGGGAGTGCGACACCAGCTGGGACGGCTTCCATTGGATCTCGGCAGAGGACAATCAGAACTCGGTTATCGCGTTCAGGCGCATTGCCAAGAACAAGGACGAAGTGATTGTTGTGTGCAACTTCCAGCCGGTACGTCACGAGATATACGAGATAGGCGTTCCGTATTTTGCGGATTATGAAGAGGTTTTCAGCTCCGACGCCAAGGAGTTCGGCGGCAGCGGTATCACAAACGGCACCGTGACCGCAAGAGAGCAGCCCATGCACGATGAGCAGTATCGCATTACGCTTGATATACCGCCGATGTCCGCGATATATCTGAAGCCGCGCAATATCCGCGATCCTCACGCCGTTTTGGAGACCGAGGACAAGGCGGAGAACGCGAAGAGCGAGCCAACGCAGGACGTTCCCGAAGCGAATCGTGACGCGCCCGAAACGAAAGCGGCTGAGGACGTAAAGGCAGAGGAAAAGGCTTCCGAAGCGGCGGCTTCTCCCGCGCCCAAACCCGCACCCGCCAACAACAATCAAAATCGAAACGCAAAGCGCAAGGGCAAACATAAAAGATGATATTACCCCCAATTCGGACGGAATATAAAGCTTCTCTCTGCCCCATGTCCCCCATGGGGCAGACGAGGGGCGAATTTTACGGTCGGAGTTTGAAAGGATTTGCGGCGGCATGATATTGAGCCGACGCTTCCAAATAAATTTTCGGTTGATTTAAATTAAGGAGGATATACAGTATGAACCACATTAAAAAAGAATGCGTCGCTATGCTGCTTGCGGGCGGTCAAGGCAGCCGTCTGTACGCGCTGACGCAGGATATGGCAAAGCCCGCGGTTCCTTACGGCGGCAAATACCGTATCATAGATTTCCCGCTGTCGAACTGCGTAAATTCGGGTATCGACACGGTAGGCGTACTCACGCAGTATCAGCCTATGGTGCTGAACGAATACATAGGCAACGGACAGCCGTGGGGTCTTGACAGAGCGCATGGCGGCGTACACGTTCTGCCGCCCTATGAGACCGCAAGCGGCAAGAGCTGGTATTCGGGTACGGCGAACGCCATTTATCAGAACATCAGCTTTATAGATCGTTACAATCCCGAATATGTGGCG
>DKXD01000179.1:450-2484 GCA_002492075.1 Ruminococcaceae bacterium UBA7135 | reverse complement strand
TCCCGAATATGTGGCGGTTCTTTCGGGAGACCACATTTATAAGATGAACTACGGCAAAATGCTTGACTTCCACAAGTCAAAGAACGCGGATGCAACGATCGCCGTTCTTGAGGTTCCGTGGGAGGAAGCGTCCAGATTCGGCGTTATGAGCGTAGACGAAAACGATACGATCTATGAGTTCGCGGAGAAACCGAAAGAGCCGAAGTCCAACCTTATCTCCATGGGCGTTTATGTGTTCACATGGTCGAAGCTGCGTAAATATCTGATTGATAACGAAAACGATGAAACAGCGACTAAGGATTTCGGTAAGAACATCATTCCCGCGATGATGGCTAACAACGAAAAGATGGTCGCGTACCACTTTGACGGCTACTGGAAAGACGTCGGAACGATCGATTCACTTTGGGAAGCGAATATGGACGTTCTCGATCCGAAAGTTCCTCTCGATCTGCTTGACAACAGCTGGAAGATATATTCCAGAAACCCCGTTATGCCGCCGCATTATGCCGGTCCGCAGTCTCGTATCGAGAACTCCATGATAGCAGAGGGCTGCGAGATAAACGGAATGATAGACTTCTCCGTTTTGTTTGCGGGAGTTACCGTTGAAGAGGGCGCGATAGTACGCGACTCCATAATAATGCCCAACTCCGTTATCAAGAAAGGCGCGGTCATCGAATACGCTATAGTCGGCGAGGATTGCGTTATCGGCGAGGGTGCGCACATCGGCGAGCGTCCCGAGCTTATAGAGGATAAGTCGCAGTGGGGCGTTGCCGTTATCGGACACCGCGTGAATGTTTCGGATAAAGCGGTCGCGCCGCCCAAGGCTATGATCTCTAAGGATATATGATATAGGAGGACGTTTGATATGGCAAGTATGGCTAAAGTTCTGGGTTTGATCTTTGCTAATATGCACGAGCAGACCCTTCCCGAATTGACTAAGGCGAGAGCGATGGCTAGCGTTCCGTTCGGCAGCAAATATCGTCTTATAGACTTCCCGCTGTCGGGAATGGTAAACTCGGGTATCACACAGGTCGGGATAATCACCAAGCAGAATTACTATTCGCTTATGAACCACCTCGGAATGGGTTCGGAGTGGGATCTTGCCCGCAAAACGGGCGGTCTGCACATTCTTCCGCCTTACGGCAGAGAGGGCGCGGGTATGTACCGCGGCAGACTTGAGGCGCTTGCGGGCGCGGCGGAGTTCATCAACGAAAGCAACGCCGAGTATGTTGTAATGGCGGACAGCAACGTAATCGCGAACATGGATATGCGTCCTATCGTCGACTTCCACGAGAAGAACGAGGCGGATATCACCTGCGTTTACGGCAAGGTGGTTTATTCTACCGAGCGCGCGCTTACGCAGACCATTCTTTGCGTAGACGAGAACAACAAGGTTTATGATGTTCTTGCAAGACCCGCTATGAGCGGCGAGATGAACGTTGCGCTCAACATTTACGTTATGAAGCGCAAGTTCCTTGAGGATATTATCCGCGAGAGCGAGTGCCGCAGTCTTTACAGCTTTGAGACGGACATTCTTCAGCACCGTCTGCAAAACTATAAGGTAATGGGCTACAAGTACGAGAAGTATTTTGAGATAATCGATTCGATGAAGACATACTACAAGGCGACCATGGATATGAAAAACCGCGATATTTCTCACGAGATATTCTCGCTTGATACGCCTATCTACACCAAAGTTCGCGACATTGCTCCCGCGAAGTACGGCATTGATTGCTCCGTTAAGTCCTCGCTGGTTGCTGACGGCTGCATTATCGACGGCATTGTGGAGAATTCCGTGTTGTTCCGCGGAGTAAAGGTGGGCAAGGGCGCTATCGTTAAGGACAGCATTGTAATGCAGGGCGCGGTCATTGATGAGAAAGCAAGCTTTATTAACGCTATCGCGGACAAGGACGTTACTATCACCAAGAACCGCACTATTACAGGCTCGGCGGACTTCCCCGTTTATATATCCAAGGGCGGAGTTGTTTGACGGTCGGCGTACATTTGATATTTAAGGAAACACTGATTTAATGG
>DKXD01000179.1:0-154 GCA_002492075.1 Ruminococcaceae bacterium UBA7135 | reverse complement strand
TTAAGGAAACACTGATTTAATGGCGGTTTTCCCCCGAAGGCGGGGAAAACCGCACAAATACAACGTTTATGAGTGAAAAAACGATTTGATTAGCAGTTCCTTAATACTGATTTCTTATAAAAATCGGACAAATTATTTTGTTTGCTCTCCCCCG
>DKXD01000166.1:21357-33979 GCA_002492075.1 Ruminococcaceae bacterium UBA7135 | reverse complement strand
GCGGACGCAAAGCGTCCGCACGCGCTAACGCGGATTTCGGCGGCAGGCAAAGGTGAAAAGTCAGCGGAACACATTGTGCGGTTCCGCGTGAAACGCGGAATTGCGGACGAAGTCCGCAAAGCGCAATGTGTTAGTGCGGACGCAAAGCGTCCGCACGCGAAAGGCGATATAATATGGAATATCTATTAGATTTGATGGAAACGGTTATAGTTTCGATCTCCTTTTTCCTTATAAAGAAATACATATGCCTTGAAAAGGACCTGCCCCCAAAACAGCAGCGTATCTTTTACCTAATAAGCACGGCGGCGATAGCTGCGGCATTCTTTATTTGGGGAAAAGCGGCTGCCGAGGGAGTGTGCGGAGCAGCCGTGGGCGTGAATATCGTGCTTTCACGAAAAAAGCCGCACAAGCTCTCGGGGCTTTTAATGATCTTTCCGCTTTTAATGATAAACGGGATCATTGTGCCGCTTATGGTCGTGCCGCCGTATCTGTTCGCGATCCCCGAACACGCTTATCAGCTTTGTGTTTCATGTTTACTTATAGCGCTTTTGGCGGCGTTTATCATCTTAGGCAAAGACTGGCGGCGAAAGTTCTCACACGACACAAAAGACCGCAATCTATCCGTTTTGGAACGCGTTATGCTGATAATCGGCGGAGCACTGTCCGTGATGTTTTCCGTAAAGATCAGCGAAGCGGTTAGAACACAAGACCCCTCAAACTCAAACACAAATGAGCTTATCGCCATAAACAGCCTGTTCGCCGTGGCTATGACGGTCGCTTTTGTCATTATGATAATCCAAGGCAACAAGCGCAACTACTATCTTCGCAAGTATAACAATATGCAGTCGCATATTATCACCACAATGGCGGATATTATTGAAAACCGCGACGAAAGTACGGGCGGACACATCAGACGCACCGCGAAATATGTTGAAATTCTCGCAAAGGAACTGCAAAAACAAAGCAAGTACGCGGATATACTCACAAACCAATACGTAAGCGATATGGTAATGGCGGCGCCTTTGCACGATATCGGAAAGATACATATTTCCGATACCGTACTGAATAAGCCGGGAAAGCTCACCGACGAGGAGTTTTCGATGATGAAAACTCACACCACAGCGGGCAAAGAGCTTTTGGAAAAAGCACGGGGCGATCTGGGCGAGATACGTTATCTGAATATCGCTATCGATATGGCAACATACCACCATGAACGGATAGACGGCAAAGGATATCCCTATGGAACCAAGGACGATGAGATACCGCTTTGCGCGAAGATACTCGCAGTCGCCGACGTGTTTGACGCGCTTACCTCAAAGCGCGTTTACAAAGATCCTATGCCTTTCGGCAAGGCTTGCTCGATAATCCGTGAGGAACGAGGAACTCACTTTGACGAGGACATAGTGGACGCGTTTACGGTCTCTTCCGAGAAAATACTTGAGGCTATGAACGAGTTTAACGCGGCGGAAGAAACATAATGGCTTAGCTTACAGAAAAAGTCAACTCTTCCTTAAAGCCGTGAGCCGAGCCTGTGATTCGCGACCAACGGGAGCGAATCAGCCGCCGAAGGCGGCGTTTGGCGCGCTAGCGCCAAACAACAGGCTCGGCTCTCGGCTTTGACGAGTGCCCCGCGGATCGCGCCGCATAAGTCCGCTTTTATGTTTCAAGGAACTTCTCGCGGCGCGAGCCGTGGGGGCGCGAGGAAAAGCCCTCCCCCGCAGACGATTAAAAAAGGATATCGGTTAAACAGAATAAGCCCCTGTCGCAATGACAGGGGCTTATTTTTCATCAGCCGTCGCTTTTTATGAACCTCATATTGAATCCCAGCGCCACAACTCCGCTGCCCAAAATCATATATCTGCCCGCAGCAAGCCGACCCAGAATCGCTTCCTGTATTGCCGGTATCTGCGATATATCGCCTGTAGCCAAAGCGCCTGTTGACGTGGCTTTTTTCAGAGCAAAATCATACAATTCCTGCGCCGAGCAGCCCGGAGCTATCAGAAAGCTGCCGATAAACCCGACGACCGCGATCGCCAAGCCTATGGCGGCGAATTTGAGCGAAAACGATTTGGATACCAAATCAATAACAAGTATGACGGCGGATACGCCGAACAATACAATAGATGAGATACGCGCCGCCGTATAGGCGCGATACATAGTCAACGCACCGCTCAACGTATTCGACGCACTGCCGCGCCATGCTATAATCGCGGCAATAACCGCTATCAAGGCGCAGATACAGCACCCAACTCTTGCATATTTGCGGACCGCGTCCGCCGTATATTCGTTCACAGCTTTTCTCCTTGTATGTAATACTGTTTTCTTATTAAAGCAACACATTATCTTGTTTTCTCTCCCCCGCGAAGCGGGGGGAGAGAAAACAATTTATTGATTTTTGTATTGATAATTATTATCACGCGTTCGCGATATCGGTTATAGCGCGTTTTACCAACTTTTTGAACAGCGGAGCAACTCGGTCGGCGGTCTCCTGAACCTCCTTGTGAGAGAGCGGGTTTGCGGAAATTCCCGCGGCGAGATTGGATATGCACGAAATGCCGCATATCTCCATACCGCAGTGCCGAGCCGCTATCGCTTCAACGGCGGTGGACATTCCCACGGCGTCCGCGCCCAAACGCCCATAAGCGCGTATCTCGGCGGGAGTTTCGTAATTCGGACCGGTAGTCTGGATATAAACTCCGCGCTGCAAGGGAACGCTCTCCGCGGCTGCCGCGTTCTCTATTATCGTGCGCAGACGTCGGCTGTACACCTCGCTCATATCCGGAAAACGAGTTCCCAGCTCCTCGATATTCGCGCCGATAAGCGGCGATGGCACAGACAGCGTGATGTGATCGCATATCAGCATAAAATCGCCCGCGTGAAACGACGGATTGATACCGCCCGCCGCGTTGGTAAGAAACAGAGTTTTCGCGCCCATAAGGTGCATAAGGCGCGTCGGAAGAACAACGTCCTGCACCGAGTACCCCTCGTAGTAGTGAACTCTGCCCTGCATAGCCACAATAGGCACTCCGCCCGAATACCCGAACACGAACTGCCCCTTGTGCCCGGCAACAGTACTTGTGGGAAATCCCGGGATCTCGCTGTACGGCAACGTTTCTTTAACGTCCATAGTGTCGCAGAAATCCCCCAGACCGCTGCCGAGTATCAGCGCGAGTTCGGGCTTGAACGTCACCTTTTTCGCCACGGCTTCGTGACATTTTTTCAGCTTTTCGTAAACCTCGTTCATAAAAATACCTCTTTTCTTTTATTTTGAAGGCGTAAACTTTGGGGAAGCGCTGATCAAATCGTGTTTTTGTTTTTCAAAGCACGGTTTCATCGAATCTCTCCCCGCCTACGGCGGGAGAGAGCCATTAAATCAGCGTTTCCCTTGTAATAGCATTTTCCGCCCCATTCTCCGAATGTTCATTTCTTCTTTTTTGATACACGCCCCTTAAACGCTTTAAACGGATTTAATTTTTTATATGTTTTAAAGCCCAAATACTCGTTAGTCTCCTTGTCATAATAGACCATTTTGTAGCAGCCCGTATTAAACGTCTGCTCTCTGTATTCCACAACGCCGTCATCCGGGCGTATCGGCGTCATATATGCCTTTTCAAGCACGACAAAGCTCAGCCCGCCGCCGTGGCTTTCCTTGGCAATGGAATTGCCCGCCGCAATCTCTGTATTAAGAATACCGTTCAGTCTCCATGAACGAAATTCTCCCTCCATAAAATCACTCCCTTTTCGCGATAAAGAAAAATCTCGGAAATCTGAAAATGATCTCGCCGTTTGCCTGCTTTGGGTACTCCTTTTCCAGTTGAGCCGAAATTTCCGCGATAAACTCCGCTCCGTCCTCCTCGGAGAGCGCTGCAAGATATGTTCTCAAGCCCGTTGAGCGATACCATTCGATAATGCTTTCAATGCTGGGCATACGGTGACAATAGGTTGTCTGCCAAAGCTCGAAATCGTTGGTCATAGAGCTTATAATATCGTGATATTCGGGGATAGTCAGCGTTCCGAATATTCGCTTTTCGGGAAATTTCTCGTTCCATTTCGGACTTTCGGAAATACGCCGAATTATTTTGTGTATCGGCTCATCATAATTCATCGGTATCTGCGCGGCAAGAACGCCGCCGCTTTTCAGCAGTTCAAAGACCTTGGGCAGCAGCTCCCGATGGTTTGGCAGCCACTGAAAGCACGCATTGGAGAACACCACGTTGAATTTACCGTTATATTCGCTCAGATCGTCATTCAAATCAAGCAGCATAAAATCCAAATTGGGATTTTCCGAACGAGCTTTTTTCAGCATATTTTCGCTGCTGTCCGCGCCGATAATATGCGCGTTCGGGAAACGGTTTTTAAGAACGCGCGTGCTGTTTCCCGGACCGCAGCCAAGATCGATTATCTCACTCGGCTCGCCCTCCAGACGCGCCGCCAGATCAATGGCGGGCTGAGTTCGCTGCGCCTTGAATTTAAGGTACAATTCGCTGTTCCAGTCAGACATTGGTTACTCCTTTCAAATACTCCAAAAGCGATTCAATATTGCCGCGCTCGAGCGGCAAAGTAAGCACCGCGCCGTTGTAATTCGTGTCGGAGCGCCGCAGCGCGATAAGAAGCTCCACCCACACGTCAATCTCATCTCTGCCAATCATTGACCTCGGATACATCTCGAACGTCAGATCGGGTTCAATAAATCCTATCGATTTATTCCGTGTGATCTCCCCGCCCAACAGCTTTTCAAGCTCCCGCAGCAGCGAAAGCACTTCGCAGGACATAAGAAATTCGTCGTCCAAAACGGAATAGTCAAGATAATCGCCGATTTTAACGCGCATATCGCACTTGCACCAATTATCCCATTTATCATCCTTGCTTGGAGTACGGTATTCGCGTATTTCCAATGAAAAATCGATACCATCGTCCGTCATCTTAAACATATATTCACCTCAAACCACAAGCGGTCATCACGCCGCGCCAAATCTCGATAACGCCCGAAAGATCGCCGTTCATTATCCAAACGCACGGCGACACCGCCGTAATGTAGTCAAGACACTCCACTGCCTGTTTAAATCGGCACTTTATCGGCGGCGTTCCCGCCTCGGAAAATACGATAACGCACAGAAAATCGGGCAGACACAGCAGCTCGTCCCGCGAAATATCCCGCGCGGACTTGTATCGGCTATAATCAAGCCGCCCGAGTATCAGCTTTTCCTCAAATCTCCGCACGACCTTATAGCTGCCGAGCGCCGCCTTGCATTTCTCAAACGCCGTCATTATCTCCTCCGAAAATATCATACATTATCGGCTGCGCGAACTTCTCCAAGTCCTCCGATATCCACAGCGGCTCGCCATCGTGGACTATGTGGAAGCGGTAAGTCCAGCGCCCGTTATCCTCGGAAAGTATCGTGCAGAATTTCTGCGGGTACTCACCCAAGAGCCGTGTAATAAACATAGAGTAAAACGTCAGCGCCAAAGAAGCTGTTACTTTCTTTTTTGGAAACAATCGGTTTATCAATATCTCGTTGAAGCACGCCTCAAATCCCACTCTGTCGGAAACATTAGACGCGTCCGCTTTCCCGTTATGTGTTGACAAAAACAAACAGCCGTTTTCGTACCTCAAATCCTTAAAGAGTTTATCAAGCTGCTTGTCGACCATTACAAGATATTCAGGTTTTAGCACATCATTGTTACGTCTCATCAGCCTTTTCATTTTGGAATTTGAATATGTCATCGCTTATCCATCAACTCCACCGTAAATTCCGTTCCTTTATTTACCTCGGAGCTTACGGAGATATCCCCTCCGCACAGCTCCACTATCTTCTTTACAAGCGACAGACCCAAGCCGTTTCCCTTTGTAGCGTGAGACGCGTCCGCCTGATAGAACTTCTCAAAAATATGCGACAGTGCTTCCTCGGGGATACCGCAGCCGCTGTCCTTTATCGTCACTACTATCAATCCGTCGCGGCGCTTGCAGGTCACAAATATGCTGCCGTTTTCGGGAGTGAATTTCACCGCGTTGTCAAACAGATTGTTCCAGACGTGCGACAGCATGGTCTTGTTCCAATAAAAATGTACCTCGTCCAGATCCATATCAATGTTTATATTCTTCCCGCTCCAGCGCGGCTCCAGACGTATCATACACTCCCGAAGCTGCTCGTCAAGCGAAAAGTCCGTTTTTTCTGTAATAATGTCCTTGTTCTCAATATTGGTCATCAGCAGCGTGTTCTGCGACAACACCGACAGATACTCGGTCTCGTCGAGGATTATCTTGGAAAACTCCCTCTGCTGCTCCTCGGTGAGGTTTCCCTCGTAAAGCTGCCGCGCAAAGCCGCGTATCGATACAAGCGGAGTTTTAAACTCGTGAGAGAAATTGGAGATGAAGTCATTGCGGAACATCTCGGTGTTGCGCAGTTCCTCGGTCATTTCGTTAAAATCCTGAATAAGCTCGCGCAGCTCCTTTATGGTGTGACGCTCCATCCAACCGATCTCAAGCGCCGTGTTGAAATCGCCGCCCGTTACGCGCTTTGTAGCCTTAACAAGCTCCGAAAGCGGCTTTAAGACCGTGTTCCCGATTATAAACGCAAGAAGCGAGCCGATTAAAAAGCTCGCGATTATCGAGCCTACAACTTGAATGGTATTGTTTGTGCCGCCATACAAAAAACCGATAACGATGGTCGCAGTAAATGACAAAATTTCCGACGCCAGAATGATTATCGCAGACAAAATGGTCAGCTTCATTCCAAGACGGTTTACTATTTTAAACGGGTTTTGTTTTTTTCTCATAGAATTTCTCGTTCCTTTTGGAAAATTCTGCGCTCGTTTTGTGCCCTTTCGTAAAACTCCTCGTCGATCTCTTTAAGAAGCTCCTCCGCGCGTTTGCGAAATGACCCGTTTACCTCGCTCATTGCAAGCCGAATCGACTGCCTTTTCACGAACTCAAAGCACAAGTCCTCGGCGCTGTAAAATTCGAGTTTTTCCCATTCCGAACGGTACAGAGTAATACATTCCAGATAAAACTTCCCGAACCGCGCGTACAAATACGTTCCCGGGACGGTAATGTTCCCGGTGAAATACACGTTCGATGCAATTATTTCATCAAGCGGGAGCTTGCTGTTTTTTAGGCGCTCATATATAAACGACCTAAGCTTGACAGTTTTGGACAGCGCATACATTTTTTCCTCCATGTTCAAATCACGCCGGGCTTGTTGAGTCAGATAAGTGCCGAGAGTATTTACAGCTCCTTATAATACGGACAGATGTCTTCATATTCGCCCGATTTCAGCCGAAAACCGCCTGGAATAGTGCCGAGCTGCGTAAACCCCAGCCGCTCATACAAATGCCGCGCGTGGACGTTTGTCGCTACGACCGCGTTAAATTGCAGAACGCGAAATCCAATGCGCTTTGCCTGCTCCAAACAGTCAAGAACCAGTTTTTCGCCAATATGAAGTCCGCGCTTTTCGCTGCTTACCGCGTAGCTTGCGTTGCAGATGTGCCCGCAACGTCCGACGTTGTTCGGGTGGAGAATGTACAGTCCGCAAACTGCTCCCCCGTCCTCTGCTACACCGCAATAGCTCTGCGCCGCGAAGAACTCCGCGCCCGATCTCTCATCAAGCGGCTCTTCCTGCGGAAATGCGTTTCCCTCGTCTACTACCTCGTTCCAGATACGTATCATTTCGGGCAGATCGCCGATCTCGTATTTCCGAACGTTCATTTTATCACCTTGATTTTTTACTTCTGTTTCATGCGCGGCTTTCCATTCATTTTCAGCCGCCCGTTTCTCAAACTTTCCGATCATCGCCACCGACCTCACTCGTTCCTGACCGCCTTGTAACCCAAACCGCGCACCGTTAATATCGAGAAATCGGGGTTATCCTTGAAGCGTTCGCGCAGGCGGTTGATATGCACGTCCACCGTGCGAGCCTCGCTGTCGGAATCCATATCCCAGAACTCGTCCATAATATTCTGCCTTGTGAACGTCTTTCCGGGGAACGACAGGAGTTTGAACAGTATCTGAAACTCCTTGCGCGGAAGCACAGTTGAAACGCCGTCGCGCACCACGGCAAACGAATCGTAAATAAGCTCGGTGCCGCCGACAGTTATCTTCTGCTCTTCGCTTATCTTGCTGCGCCGCAGCAGCGCCTTTATTCGCAGCAGCATTTCCATTTCGTCAACGGGCTTTACCATAAAATCGTCCGTACCGAGCACAAAAGACTTTCGCATATCCTCGGACGTGTCCTTTGCCGTGATTATCAGCACGGGAACGTTATTACCGCTCTCGCGCAGAGCAGTAAGCGTGCCGTAGCCGTCAAGTTTCGGCATCATCACGTCAAGTATCATCAGATCAATATGCTGCTCCGCAATGACCTCCAACGCGCGCTCGCCATTTTCCGCCGTAAATACGCGGTATCCATCTTTTTCGAGAGTGTATTCGTAAAGCCGCCTGATATGCGCCTGATCATCGACAACCAAAATGTTAAACAATGTCTCACCTCATTATCGCTCGTTCCCTTGTTTTATTTTTTGTTGTTTTCCCCGCCTGCGGCGGGGAAAACATAAAAATTTTGGAAATAGTTGACCGGAACATCAATATAAATTCCGTTGATATCGTCCCGCAAGTTCCGTCACGAACTCCGAAAAGCCCTCGCGCGGTCGGGATATCTTCTCCTGCGCCGCGACTTTCTCCAAGGGAATATTTTCCGTAAAGACCGCCGTGCGCGCCGCGTTAAGCATCGGCAAGTCCATAAGACTGTCGCCCGCCGCCGCGAACTCCGCAAGCCCCAAACGCCCCGCAAGCCGTTTCACCGCCGCTCCCTTGCTGAGCTTTTTCGGTACAACATAGACCTTTTCTCCCGTGAAAAAAACCTCGCAAAGCTCCCCGTTTCCGAGATATTTTATGGTTGCGGGCGGCTCGCTGCTTTTAGTGAACAAAAACAGCTTGTCCACAAGCCGAACCTCAAACGAGCGACGTGGATCTTGCTCCAGAAGCGTATGAAAACGCGACAGCTCGTGTTCGCACTCGGAAAAAATACCACTCGACCATTCAGCCCACTCCGCGTCGCGCTCACCGTCCGCAAGAAGCGTGCCGCCGTTATCGCACAGCGCGTATCTCGGCACAAAGCCGAACCTCGCGAACTCAATGCGCCGATACTGCTCGATACTTCGGGTCGTTACGGGTATAACGTTTCTCAAACACGGGAAAAGCTCCGCCTGACGAGCGGTAACGCACGATATTTCTTCGCCGTTTTTCCGCTCTATAACAATATCTCCGACTTGTTTTCGTTTCGCCGAAAAAATCAGTGTACCGTCCAAGTCGGAGAACAAAATCAACTTATCAGCCATTTAAACTAACTGCTAACAGCTATCAAACCGGCTGCTATCAAACTTCCCACGAGCCGAGATACTTCTCCTGTTCGGGAGTGAGCTTGTCTATCTCAAAGCCCCACGCGTTCAGCTTGCGCTCCGCTACCTTGCGATCGATCTCCTTGGGAACGTTTACCGTCATATGGTCGGCGGCTTTCAGCTTTTCGGCATTCTTCGCGATGTATTCCGCGGAAAGCGCTTGAATAGCGAAGCTCATATCCATGATCTCGGCGGGGTGACCGTCGCCCGCCGCAAGATTAACAAGTCTTCCCTCGGCGATAACGAATATAGTATTTCCGTTTTTTAGCTTGTAGCCTATAATATTGTTGCGCGCAAGATAACTGCTCTGTGCGATCTCACGCAGCTTCGCCATATTCACCTCAACGTCGAAGTGACCCGCGTTGCAGCAGATAGCGCCGTCCTTCATATTGTTGAACGCTTCCTCGCCGATAACGTCCGCGCAGCCCGTAACAGTAACAAAAAAGTCGCCGATCTTTGCCGCTTCGCGCATGGGCATTACCTTAAAGCCGTCCATAACCGCTTCCATAGCTTTTATCGGATCTATCTCGGTGACAATGACCTTCGCGCCAAGACCCTTAGCACGCATGGCAACTCCCTTGCCGCACCAGCCATATCCCGCAACGACAACGTTCTTGCCCGCAACGATAAGATTGGTGGTGCGGTTTATGCCGTCCCAAACGGATTGACCCGTGCCGTAACGATTGTCGAACAAGTGCTTGCAGTCCGCGTCGTTTACCAGCACCATCGGGAACTTGAGCGCCCTATCTTTATCCATAGCCAACAGGCGAATAATACCCGTCGTGGTCTCCTCGCAGCCGCCGAGAACGTTCGGAATAAGCTCGGGGTGTTCGTTGTGGATAAGGTTTACAAGGTCGCCGCCGTCGTCTATGATAACATTTGGACCCGCTTCTATTACCTTGGAGATATGCGCGTGATATTCCTCGTCGGTAGCATTATACCACGCAAACACGTTCAGTCCGTCATGCACGAGAGCCGCCGCAACGTCGTCCTGCGTCGAAAGCGGGTTAGAGCCTGTAACATACATCTCCGCGCCGCCCGCCGCAAGCACCTTGCACAGATATGCGGTCTTTGCCTCCAGATGGACCGAAAGCGCCACCTTCAAGCCCTTGAACGGCTTGTTTTCCGAAAACTCCTTTTCAATGCCGTTAAGCAGCGGCATATTGCGCTTTACCCATTCTATCTTGCGCTCGCCGCTCTCCCACAAATTGATGTCTCTTACTTCGCTCATTTTGAATTCTCCTTACTTTTTATTATTCTGCCGCATTGCTGCGGAATATTACATTGTTTTTTTCGTTCTCTCCCCCGCTGCGCGGGGGAGAGAACGCCTTGATTTTAGCGGAGCGATACCGTATAACGCACTTTCCTAGCGTTCGCGCCGTATGGAAAACGCGATTTTTCTGCCTCCTACCGTTTCCGAAACGTCGGTGACGGTCACGAACGCTTTGGGGTCGTTTTCCTCGACTATGCGCTTTGCCAATCCCACCTCAAAGCGGTTCACCACACAGAAGATCATCTTTTTCTCCTCGTTGGAATAACCGCCCGAAGCGTCAAAAACCGTAACTCCCCTGCCAAGCTGCGCCGCCAGCTTCTGTTGAAGCTCGCTGCCGCGGTCTGTGACGATATATACCGCTTTTGCTTTGTCAAGACCCTCAACAACGAAATCGACCGCCTTTATTCCCACGGCGTAAGTAACCACCGAGTACAGCGGAACAAGCCAGCTTTTGAAGACAAGTGCCGACACGGTATAAAGCACGATATTGTACCCCATAACGAACATTCCGACCGTTACGCCCATTTTTTTCGCAAACAGCACCGCCATTACCTCCACGCCGTCGATAGCCCCGCTGAAACGTATGACCATACCGCTCCCAACGCCCGAAAGCATTCCACCGAACACCGCCGAAAGCAGCTTGTCGTTTCCGGTGAACGGAGAACCGCCCGAAAAATCTATCGGCAGGACGTTTCGGAACAAAAACGAAAAAGCGGAATAAACAGCAATGGCGTAAAGCGACGCCGCAACAAATCCGCGCCCGAGGTTTTTAGCGCCGATTATGTAAAACGGAACGTTCAGGATCAGCAGAAACATACTCAACACCATAAACGGCGGCGTTACCATATCCAGCAAAAACGCCGTTCCCGAAATGCCGCTGTCAAACGGCTCAGCGGGAGCGAGAAACAGCGTCACGCCGACGGCGTTTATTATGCCTGCCGCAGTAAGACCGGCAGCCCTTATAAAAAGGCGTTTTGATTTTTTCATTTTTTACGTTCCTTTCCTTTACAAAAGCTGCGATTTTTTCGATTTATTCCCCGCTTTGGCTGGGAACCAAGTGTTTGTCGCTTAGCCGATCACAATACGCGTGATAACAGCCCGCACGCAATCTGCGGCTCTTGCCCGTCCGCTTTCAGGTGAAGAACCATAGGTCTGCCAGCTATCTGCGTGGAGTTCACGCGGTCGAGATACGTCTGCGTTGAAGCCTTGCCGTCCATATCCGACATCAGGTCGGGAAGTATCAGTATTTTCTCGCCGGGTCCTTTGCACTCCAATCCCTCGTGAACGTGAAACGAAAAGTTGCTTGAACTCGGCAGCCCCTCTATATTTCCTTGCACATAGACGCCGTTAGGCAGCGTGTACACATACACGATGCCGTAAACTCCGCTATGCTCGCCCTCGCCTTTAAGCTCCGCCCGCAAAACGGGTCTGTCCTGCTCCACAAACGAAAATTTGGTTACATTCCGCATAAAATCACCTCGTGACATTATATGCAAAACGCCCTTTTCCTATGACAGCCCCCGATCACCCTTGTGTCTGCGCCGAAAGCTTGTTCAACAGACGTTCAAGCTCCTCTTCGAGAGCGCCGTAAAACAGCGTGAACAGAATATCGCAGCTTCCCAAAAGGAACATATTCCTGTTCTTGACCGAGGCAAGCTCCGGAACATAGCTGTAAATGTAGCTTTTATACCATTCCGCGTCGTAAGCCGGAACAGATCTGCCAAGCTTCACCATTCTTCGGATATCCTCGAAATCCTCGGTGATGATGTTTTCATAGTTGCCCGCGCCCTTGGATATCACCATATCGTAAACCGTCTTTATCTGCTTATCGTTAAGCGAACCCGACGGCGTTTTAATCTCCTTAAGCTCCGGCAGCCGCACCGCGAACGAATATACCATCAGCGACAAGACCCGCTCGTACTCGGGCGAATTCATTTCGCGGCAGCGCTCCTTATC
>DKXD01000166.1:11050-21061 GCA_002492075.1 Ruminococcaceae bacterium UBA7135 | reverse complement strand
GAGCTTTATTCCGGTGTTGTAAAGCGCGGTCGTATCCGTGATATTTTTAAGCGCTATCTTGAAAATATCCTTAACGCTGATATTATAAAAGTCCTTATCTCCCAGCATATAAATATATTTTACGGCGTTAAACAAAGAAACGCCCGCTTTAACAATAGTGTCCGAGATCATCGTGTAAGCGGTGCGTTCGCTTATAAATTCCATAATCTACCTCCCCGCAGAAACTCTATACTTATTTATTATACAATATATTACGCACTTTTTCAAGTGATTTTTTCATTTTTAACGTTTTTTATCGGAAAATTTTTCGCTTCCACCCTAACGATAAAAATAAGAATAAATGTTTTGTGAAAAATACCCAAAAATATCATTATACCCCTTGATTTATTTTCGTATAAGTTATATAATATGCATAGGAAAGCTCTTAAAATTCACTTTTCCTTGATCACATTTGATCCGCTGCTTTTTGGTGGTATTTCATAAGCAGAGCGTGTTTTCGGAGAATTCCGGAATGTCGCGGAAACGTTCGGCGGCTCGGTTTTAAGCGTGCGGCGAATGTTTTGCGGCATAATATATGTTTTGAAGGGTAATTTCAGGGTGAGCGAAATGGAAATTGAAAATCTTACATTGACAGATGTTATCGACGCGAACGAGCTTCATTCGATACTGGAGTTGTTTTCGGCGGCTACGGGTTTGTCCGCCGCGGCGCTGAACAAGAACGAAACGTTCACGAGTTCGGCAAATTGGTGCGGACGGTCGGATTTTTGCGAGAAATGCGTAAAAAAATCCACAGAGGGCAGCGATCGCTGCAAGAAATTCACCCAAAGCTGCATTGAGGACGCAAAGCATTCTTCTCGTCCCATTGTAAAAGTATGTCACACAGGTATGGCGGAGTTTGCCGTACCCATTACCGTGCGCAGCACTCTTGTGGGAATGATAGTGGGCGGTCAAGTCTTCACAGACAAGCCCGACAGTCACAAAATATCGTCGCTTTCGCGCAGCCTTGGCATTGACGCGGCTGAATTCGAGGCGGCGGCAGAATCCGCGGAAACGTCCACGGAACAAAGAGTTGACGCCGCTGCCAACCTGCTTTCACAGATGGTCGAAGAAGCGGCGGAAACGGGATATCTCCGCGCGGTATCGGCTGAAAAAGGGACGCTTGCCCGCGAAAGCTTAAACGACGACGGCAGCAATTCCGTGATCAAACAAAAGATAGGCATTGCCGCAGATCGAGTAACTGGCGTTGAAAAAGGCTGCGAACGTATCAAGAATGCGGTAGCGGAATCCGCCAAGGCTGTGGACAGCACCGATACTATCATTAAAAACATCGAAGACTCCTCCACACAGCTTACCCTCATCGGCTTCAACGCGTCTATAGAAGCTAAAAGAGCGGGCTCGGCAGGCGTGGGTTTCAACGTTATCGCGCAGCAGGTTCGCACCCTTGCCGATAAGAACTCCAAACAGGCAACAACTATTGAACATACATTAAGCGGTATCAAAAAGTCAATGAACGGCATCAACAACCAAATTCGCGAGCTGTACAGAGATATTGAAAAGATCAGCAGCTCGATGAATGAGTTGTCTTTAGCTGCGTTGGAATCGGAAAACGAAGAAACGGAATAGTCTTTGAAAAAAGAAAAGCCAACTTTTGGTAAATATGCACAAAAAGCCTTGCATAACGCGGGGCTTTTCATTTTTCCTCTTGATAAATGTGACGGATTGGTGTATAATAAAAATGGTATGTTATACTCGGATTATAGTTTATATCAATTCTCAATATAGGGGTTCAAAATTTATTTTCTCTCCCCCGCGAAGCGGGGGAGAGAAAAAGGATAATTGGAGAAAAGCTATGTTTGACGGTTTTATAAAAGTCGCGGCGGCAACGCCGAAAATACGCGTTGCGGACTGCGAATACAACGCCGACGCGATAATAACGCTGATGACAGAGGCGAAAGCCAAGGGTGTGAATATCCTCGTGTTCCCGGAGCTGTGCGTTACGGGCTACACCTGCCACGACTTGTTTTATCAAAAAACGCTGCTTGACGGCGCGAAAGCGGCGCTCTTGCGTATTGTGAAGGCTTCCGAGGGTTCGGATATGCTTGTGACCGTCGGATGTCCGTTGGTATTCAACAACAAACTGTATAATTGCGCTGCGGTATTACAGAACGGCGATGTTCTCGGAGTCGTGCCGAAGAAGTTTCTGCCCAATTACAACGAGTTCTACGAAATGAGGCAATTCACCGCTGCGCCTGCCGAGGACGGTTTTTACACCATTGATATCGGCGGAGCTTTGTGCGCTTTCGGAACAAATATTGTTTTTTCGTGCGAGGACATTCCCGAGCTGCAATTTGCCGTTGAGATATGCGAGGACCTGTGGGCGCCCGAACCGCCGTCAATCAAACTCGCTCTCGACGGCGCGACGATAATCGCGAACCTCTCCGCGTCGAATGAAACGATAGGCAAGGATATGTACCGCCGAGAGCTTGTTTCGGGGCAGTCCGCGAGATTGCTCTGCGGATATATTTATGCTTCCGCGGGCGACGGCGAGAGCACCCAAGACCTCGTATTCGGCGGCAAACGTATGATAGCGGAAAACGGCGCGGTGCTCGCCGAAAGCGAGCTGTTTACCACGGGGCTTACGATAAACGAGATAGACATTCATAAAATGGCGCTCGAACGGCGGCGCAATACGTCGTTCCAAGTCAACGCAGAGGTTCGGGAGGTTTGGTTCGGTATGAAGCCGCGCGAAACGGCTCTTACGCGCAAATTCGAGCCGCGCCCGTTCGTGCCGTCACAGGAGGGCGAGAAAGCCAAACGCTGCCGCGATATTCTCACAATGCAGGCGCACGGGCTTTCAAAGCGTATCGAGCACACGAACTGCAAAACGATAGTCGTCGGCATTTCGGGCGGGTTGGATTCCTGTCTCGCTCTGCTCGTCTGCGTGGAAGCTATGAAGCTCCTCAACCGCCCGAACAGCGATATAATCACGATAACAATGCCATGCTTCGGCACTACAAAACGCACGAAGTCCAACGCGGAGAAGCTGTGCAATATACTCGGTACGAACCTGCGCGTTATAGATATTTCCGAAAGCGTGCGGCAGCACTTCAAGGACATCGGTCAGGACGAAAGCATTCATGATGTAACTTACGAGAACTGCCAAGCGCGCGAGCGCACTCAGGTGCTTATGGATATCGCAAACAAGGACGGCGGCATGGTCATCGGCACGGGCGACCTCTCGGAGCTGGCTCTGGGCTGGGCGACCTACAACGGCGACCACATGAGCATGTACGGCGTGAACAGCTCCGTTCCGAAAACTTTGGTGCGGCATATCGTCTACTTCTACGCGCAGACCTGCGGCAGCGAGGAACTGAAAAGCGTTCTGCTTGATATCTTCAACACCCCCGTTTCCCCGGAGCTTATTCCGCCGAAAGACGGCGAGATATCGCAGATCACCGAGGACTTGGTGGGTCCTTACGAGCTGCACGACTTCTTCCTTTATAACGGCATACGATGGGCTTTCCCGCCGAAAAAGGTGTTCAGGCTGGCAAAGGCGGCGTTCGCGGGCGAGTTTGATGAGCAAACTATCCTGAAATGGCTCAAAACGTTTTATCGGCGGTTCTTCTCGCAGCAATTCAAGCGGAGCTGTCTGCCCGACGGCGTAAAGGTCGGCTCGGTAACGCTTTCGCCGCGCGGCGACTGGCGAATGCCGTCGGACGCGCAAGCGGCGCTTTGGCTTAAGGAGCTTGACGAAATAACCGACAACGAATAAGTGCGTTTTCCCCAACAACTATATCGGGAGCTTAATAATGAATAAGACTATCGAAAACAAGCTGCTGCATTTTTTTACAAGCGGCAACATATACGAGGATTTTGCCGAGGCGCGCGTAAAAAAGACCGCTAAGTTTCGTCGTGTTATCCGTGCGTGCTTTTACATTCATTGCGCAGCGGCGGCGATCTCAATAGCGCTTGCGGCGGCTATGCACGCGGGCGCGGGAATTATCGCCGTGTCGGTCTGCGAAGTGCTGCTCACGGCGCTGGCGTTTCTGGCGGTCGGCGATATGATACTTTTAAAAAACCTGCTTTACTGCGGAGATATCATATTCGCAGCGGCTATGTTCGTCACCGGCGCGCTTAGTGATATAAAAACACCGTTCTTCACTGTAGGAGCGATCTCTGTCGTGACAGCTTTGTGCGCGTTGGCATCGTTTTTCGCGGCGAACTTTAAAATCTTCCTCGAGGACTTTTCTCCGCTGTGTCTGCGGCGGGAGCATTACACACTGCTGCCGAACTTTAATTCGGAACAGTCCGAAAATATCCCCGATATGCCCGATGAACCTAAAATAGTGCTTCCGCCGGCAAAAACCGAAATGCAGGAGCTTGCGGACAGACTCAAGGAAATACTCTGCAAACCGAAAACGGAAACCAAAACAGAAACCGAATATTCTGAAAATCGGATACAGGAACAGCCGCAGCCGCAAACGGAGGTGCTTCAATGAAACTTCTGCTGATAGACGGAAACAGCATAATGAACCGCGCGTTTTACGGAATACGTATGCTTACAAGTCCCAAAGGCGTGCCCACAAACGCTTTAACTGGCTTTATGAACATATATATGAAGCTGCTCAAAGAAGAACAGCCCGATCGTATTTGCGCGGCATTCGATCTGAAAGCTCCAACATTCAGGCATAAATTATACGCGGAGTATAAAGGAACTCGTCACGCCATGCCCGACGAGTTGGCGGTGCAAATGCCGCTTATCAAGGATATTCTGCGGGCAATGGGCGTTGCGATAACGGAAAAAGAGGGTTATGAAGCCGATGATATTATCGGGACGCTCTCGCGGGCCGCGTTTGAGCAAGGCGCGGAATGTGTAATAATGACGGGCGACCGCGACAGCTTTCAGCTTGTCAACGAAAAAGTCACCGTGCGACTTGCGTCCAACAAGGAGGACGTGTACTACACTCCCGAAAAGATAAACGAGGTTTACGGAGTATCGCCGCGCGAAATGCTGGAGGTCAAGGCTCTTATGGGCGACAGCTCGGATAATATTCCGGGCGTTGCGGGAATAGGAGAGAAAACCGCGCTGAACCTTATACAGAAATATCACAACATTCAGTATATTTTCGACAATTTATCACAGATAGACATAACAAAAAGCGTTCGCGCAAAGCTTGAAAACGGCAAAGAAAGCGCGGAGCTTTCGCGAACCTTGGGTGAGATATGCCTTACCGCTCCCGTTTCCGAAAACTTTGACGACTACGAGATAAAAAACGGCGACAGATCGGCGGTCGTGGGTATTCTGCAAGAGCTTGGAATGAACTCCGCGATAAAGAAGCTGGGGTTGGACGGCGTTCAGGGAACCAAAACCGAGATAAAAGCGCCCCCAAAAACCGCGAATATCAACAACTCCGCACCGAAAACCGAAATAAAGGCGGACATAACGCCTTATGACAAAGACGCACTGAATGTGCTTGTGTTAAACGGCGAGATTGTGGTTTTTCGCGATACCGAGCGCATTGAGGGCGATCTAAAACCGATTTTGGAAAGCGAAGAGCCTATACACACAGACAATTCAAAAATGTTTTTTACCGAGTGTATAAAATTGGGTATTGAGCCGAAAAACGTCACATTCGATATGACCTTGGCGGCTTATCTGCTTGACGTAAACGCTTCAAACTATGATATGGAACGGCTTTGCGGGAAATACTCGATAGACCTTGACAAAAACGAACCTGTAAAAGCTCTTATTTTACTTAACAAAGCGCTGTATAACGACATCTGTTCGCAGGGTATGCTGAAAGTTTTACGCGAGATAGAACTGCCGCTTTCCGAGGTGCTTGCCTCTATGGAGCATGAGGGCATAGCGCTTGACTCGGAAGGGCTTGCGAAATTCGGCGAGGAAATACTTCCGAAAATCGCCGAACTGGAAAAGGAAGTCTGTGATATCGCGGGGCACAAATTCAACATCGGAAGCCCGAAGCAGCTTTCGGTCGTGCTGTTCGAGGAGCTTGGTCTGCCCGCGGGAAAGAAGCGAAAGACGGGCTACTCAACCGATTCGGAAACTCTTGAAGAGCTTAGCGGCAAAAGCCCGATAATCAAACCTATTTTGGATTACCGCAAGCTTACAAAGCTGTATAATACCTATGTCAAAGGACTGCAAAACGCCGTTTCCGGTGACGGCAGAATGTACACCACATTCAAGCAGACCGAAACGCGAACGGGGCGCATAAGCTCTGCCGAGCCGAATATCCAGAATATTCCCGTGCGAACGGAGCTTGGACGAAATTTTCGTAAATTCCTTATTGCGGGAGAAGGAAAAGTACTTTGCGACGCCGATTACAGCCAGATAGAGCTGCGCGTTCTCGCGTCGCTCTCAAATGACAAGGTGATGATTGAAACCTTTAAAGAGGGACGCGACATTCACGCTGAAACAGCCGAAAGCGTGTTCCGCAAAACGGCGGGACAGTCAGACCCCGACCTGCGCCGCAAGGCGAAAGCCGTAAATTTCGGCATAGTTTACGGCATCGGCGCGTTCTCTCTCGCAAAGGATATCGGCACGACAGTCGGCGACGCTAAACGATATATTGATGATTACCTCGCGCACTTCTCGGGCGTTAAGCATTATATGGATACCAACACGCAGTCAGCCGAAAAGGACGGATATGCCGTAACTATGTTTGGGCGCAGACGGTTCATTCCCGAAATACTTTCCACAAACAAGGTCGTAAAGGCTCTGGGCAAGCGTATCGCGATGAACACGCCTATCCAAGGCACGGCGGCGGACATCATCAAAATAGCGATGATACGCGTTTACCGCCGTTTGAAGAAAGAACTCCCGCAGGCAAAGCTGATACTTCAGGTCCACGATGAGCTTATCGTGGAAGCGCCCGAGGAAAGCGCACAGCAGGCGCTGAATATCCTCAAAGAGGAAATGCAGTCCGCCGTGACTCTCTCCGTGCCGCTGCTTGTTGACGCGAAGTGCGGAAAAACGTGGTTTGAGACGCATTAACGTTCCTTTTACGAGGACTTACGTGTTAAACAAGAGGTATAATCAATCGAGGAGTATACAAGTTGTATAAATACGAAACTCATCTGCACACATCGGAGGGCAGCACCTGTGCGTCAAGCTCCGGCGCGGAAATGGCTCGGGCACACAAGGCGGCGGGTTATGACGGCATTTTTGTGACCGATCACTTCTTCAACTCCAGCACGACCGTTCCCAAAGACCTCTCTTGGGAAAGGCGCATAGACCTTTATTGCAAGGGGTACGAGAATGCTCTCGAGGAGGGACGGAAAATCGGGCTGGACGTGTTTTTCGGCGTGGAGTGGACGATAAACGGCGCGGATTTCCTTATCTACAACAAGGACAAGGAGTGGCTGAAAGCTAACGAGTATCTGCTTATGGAGGCTGATGAACGCGCTCTGTTTGACGAGGTGAGAGAATCGGGCGGGTTTATAGTTCACGCGCACCCCTTCCGCGAGGCAAGCTACATACCTCACATAAGCCTGTACCCTCACGATGTGGACGCGGTTGAGGTGATAAACACCCGCAACAGCGACCCGCTGTTCGGCGGCAACGACTGCTACAACGACCGCGCAAAGGCATACGCCGCGATGTTCGGTCTGCCGGAAACGGGCGGCTCGGACACTCACAACGCGGAGCAGATAGTAAACGGCGGCATTTTAGTCCCCGAAAGAATTAACGAGCCGACGGATTATCTCAGGCAGATAAAAAACGGCTCTGTTATACCGCTTGAGGGGAGCTTTAAGAAGTAACTCCCATATAGAGCAAAAACGCGAACAAATCAAACCAGATCGGAGCAATAAATGAACGATTTCCTCAGTCTTGCCAAACGCGAAAACAACCCCCGCCGCAATTATCTGATAGTAAACAAGGCGCAATCAAAACATACTCCCTCCGACCCGCGCGATACGGTAAAGCTGTGCGCCGAAATGGGCGGGGAGATGCAAAGAATATATCCCAAGGGGGAATGTCTGACAATAGTGTTTGCCGAAACCGCTGTGGGTATCGGCGCTTTAGCGGCGTCCGCGCTTGGGGAACGCTGTTTTTTGATAAGCACCACCCGCGAACGGCTCCCGGAATACAGAGAGTATATTTCGTTTGAGGAATCGCACAGCCATGCGCCCGTTCACAAGCTCTGCGAACGCGGTGATATTGATGTTGAGAGGTTCGGGCACATCTTTATCATTGACGACGAGCTTACCACAGGAAATACCGTAAAAGCGCTTGCGGAGCGGCTTCGCGAGACGTGTGCGGCGCGGATAACGGTTCACGTATTCGCGGCGAGCCGCGAAAGCATTGCCGCTCTCGGCGATATCGGTATAGAGGTGTACGCAAAGTATACATACGATATGATAACCGAAACGGATTTCCCCGGCTCTTTCTCCGCTGATGAACCGACAGTCAGCAGCGCGCCCGATATTTCCATAGAGCTGAACTCGCTGTATGATATTCGCGAGGGAGTTCCCTGCGCCAAATATTTTAAGGAATGTGAGCGGCTTTGCGAAACGATCACAGAGCGTCTGGAGGACGTTCTCGCGCGGGTCAGGACCATTGAGGTGATAGGCACGGAGGAGCTTTGTCTGCCGCCGATAGTGCTGGGCAATATGCTCAGCCGACGCGGATTTGACGTGCGGGTTCACGGCGTTACTCGCAGTCCCATACTCCCGTCCGACGCCGGCAATTACCCGATAAAGACGCGCTCCGTTCTGCAGAGCCTGTACGAGCAAGAACGAACCGTTTATCTATACAACTCCGTAAAGAGCGACCTTTCGATAGTGATAACGGACGCGAACGCAAGTACCGACGACCCCGCTGTTAAGGCGCTTTGCGGAGCTTGCGGCGGAGAACGAGTGGCTTTTGTGAGCTGGCGCGGACGCGATATGAGAACATCGCTGAAAAAAGAGGACTGCATACTGCTTTTGAAGGACGTTACGGGAAAAATAACCCCGATGTCCTCCGAGGAACGCCAAAAGCTGCTACATGGCGGCACTCACTACTGCGAGCTGCTCCCCGAAGAATTCGTTCCGAGCGCGGAATACATTTGGCTCTACGAAACGGGGCTGAAAACGTGGGGCAGGCAGACCGCTCTGGCAGTGCGCTCGGTATCGGAGCAGATACTGCGTTCCAAAGGACGAAATGTCGTTATCGTATCGCTCGCACGCGCGGGAACTCCCGTCGGCGTTCTGATAAAACGCTATTTAAAGCGTGTCCACGGCATTTCGGCGGCGCATTATTCCGTGTCTATAATACGCGGGCGCGGAATAGACAAAGCGGCGCTTGAATATATCCTGGCTCGTCATTCCGCTAAGGACATACAATTCGTTGACGGCTGGACGGGCAAGGGCGCGATAACTCGGCAGCTTGCCGAGGCGCTCCGCGATTTTCCCGAGATAGACCCCCGCCCCGCCGTGCTTGCCGACCCCGCCTCCGTTTGCGATATTTACGGCACACGCGAGGACGTGTTCATTCCCTGCTCCTGCCTTAACAGCGTCGTTTCGGGATTGTTTTCACGCACGGTTCTGCGCGATGATATTATTTTCCCCGGCGACTTTCACGGCGCTGTATATTTCGGCGAGCTTGCTCCCTACGACAGGACCTACGAGTTCATAGACGCTATCGAACGCGAGTTTGAAAAGCTGCCGCCGTACTCTCCGAACGAGTGTGCCGCTCCCGCGGGAGACGGTCTGGAAGAAACTCGGCGCATTGCCAAAGAGTTCGGCGTTTCCGACCTCAACCTTGTAAAGCCGAGTATCGGAGAGGCAACGCGCGTTTTACTTCGCCGAACCCCCGAACTTATTCTGCTGCGAAAGCTCGACAACCCGCTGACGCTGCATCTTGCGGAGCTTGCCAAGGAAAAAAGCGTGCCCGTGCGCGAGTATCCCCTTACGTGCTACCAGGCGGTAGGGATCATCAAAAACTAGGCGCACAGCGCGTCTTGAACCGCAGCGCGGCTCGCCCCGCCGTTACGCGCCTGCGTGCGGCTT
>DKXD01000166.1:9872-10808 GCA_002492075.1 Ruminococcaceae bacterium UBA7135 | reverse complement strand
GCGTGCGGCTTGCCCGCAATTCGCCAAAGGCGAATTCACGCCGCATACGCGGCGTGGTTTTGCGGCAAAGCCGCAAAACGCGGGCAAGCCGCACCCCAAGCGGGTACGCCCCGCGGGTCGCAGGGGCGCCGTCTCTGCGAATCGGAGCAAGGTCCGATAAAACGAACACGGGCACAGTGCCCTTAACAGAAAGGAACATCATATATGACCGCATTTTCAAAGGCAAATATACTGCTGCCGAAGCTCGATGAAAAGGGCATGGAGAAATGGTCGGTGGTCGCGTGCGACCAGTACACCGGCGAACCCGAGTATTGGAAAACGGTTGCCGATAAGGTGGGAGACGCGCCGTCCGCGCTTAAGCTCATACTCCCCGAGGTGTATCTGGATGAACCCGATTGCGAAAAGCGCATAGAAAAAATCAACGCGACAATGGCGGATTACCTGAAAAGCGACCTGTTCGCCGAGTATAAAGATTGCTTTATATTAACAAAGCGCACACAGGCGGATGGCAGACTTCGCGCGGGATTGGTGGGATGTATCGACCTCGAAATGTACGATTACAATAAAGGGAGCAGGTCGCAGGTTCGCGCAACGGAAGCAACGGTAGCCTCAAGAATCCCGCCGCGCGTGAAAATTCGTATGAACGCGCCGCTGGAGCTGCCCCACATAATGATACTTATAGACGACCCCGAAAACACGGTGATAGAACCGCTTTTGAATAAGAAGCTGAAAACCGTATACGACTTCAGGCTTATGCAGAACGGCGGGCATCTGTCGGGAGCGGTGGTGGACGGCGAAAACGCCGACAGCGTCCTCGCGGCGCTGGACAAGCTCGCTGAAAAAGAGCTGAAGATAAGACATTGGAACGGTTTGGATAAAGAGGGACTGCTTCTTTACGCTATGGGCGACGGAAACCACTCGCTGGCTACCGCCAAG
>DKXD01000166.1:5604-9624 GCA_002492075.1 Ruminococcaceae bacterium UBA7135 | reverse complement strand
CGACGGCAACCACTCCCTGGCTACCGCCAAGGAGTGCTACGAGCAGAAAAAACAAGCAAACTCTCCCGATACGGAGCTTGCGCGGTACGCGCTTGTCGAGATAGTAAACCTGCACTCTCCAGCTCTCGAATTTGAGGCGATCCACAGAATAGTCACCGGGGTCGATACAAACAGGCTCATAGAGGAAATGACAAAGGAGCTTGGTCTTGCGGACAATGCACAGCAAGAGTTTATCGCGATAACAGACGGCAAGGAGCGGACGTTCGGGATAACAAAGCCGACCTCCAACCTTACCGTGGGTTCGCTGCAAACATTCCTTGATAAATTCCTCAAAGAAAACGGCGGCAAGATCGATTACATTCACGGCGAGGACGTGGTGCACTCGCTTTGCCAAAAACACGGTGCTGTCGGATTTCTGCTGCCGAGCATGACAAAAGCCGAGCTGTTCCCGACAGTCATCAAGGACGGCGCTCTGCCGAGAAAAACCTTCTCGATGGGTCACGCGAATGATAAAAGGTTTTATTGCGAGGCGAGGAGGATTTCAAAATGAGGTGGCTCGATAGCGGCGAAAAGCAAACATACAAGGTGCTGCGGCTCTATGAGCTTTCCGACGGGAATCTTCCCGCGCTGACGTTTAATCCGCTGAAAATATCCGACGCGCCGGATTGGAACCCAATGCCCGAAGAATGGAGCTGCTGCTCCGAACCGCTTGTCATATACTTTGAGGACTACCGCCGCCTGTTAAAGAGCTATTTCGCGCTGATGTTCCCGACAAAGGACGCATTCGACGGCACTCCCGAGCCCGTCTTTGACGAGCTTTACTGGAATTGGCTCAGCGCGGAGGACTGGGATAAGGCGCTCTTGGCGATACGGCGCGACCTGCCGACGTTCTCAAACGAAGAACGCGGGTTTTATGAGGCGTTTTTAAAGTGGTTCGATGAAGCACTGGCTCTTTCAAGAATAATTATTTGCGAATCCAATTTATAGGTGAGAATATGAAGTACTTTGTAACTAACGATGAAAGACGCGGAACCTGTTATCATGAGTTCACGCGCGGCAAATGGGACGGCAATACGTTCTGGAACGACAACAGCCTGTACCTCCGCGACGACTATATGAGCGACCTCAAGCTCTACGAGCTGGTGTTCAAGCCGTCATTCACGGAATTCGGCAAAAAGTTCAGCCGCTGGGGCGGAAACAGATTAACACGCGAAATATGGGAACATATGCTCTCGCTCGCCATTGAAACGGGCGGAGAAGTGCAGGAACTGTTCTTCGAGATAACCCCGTGGTCGGAGAAAAACTTTGCCGAGCATGATGAGTTCTGGATATTGGGAATATGAAAGATCAGCTGTAAGGAGGGTTTATGGAAATCTCACAATTCTTTAAAAGCGTTATCGATCAAGACGGCGCACCAATCGTTATATGCAGCTTGGATAACACGATACTCTATATGAATCCCGCCGCACGGGAACGCTACAAAAAGCACGGCGATCTTGTCGGCACGAGCCTTGCGGGCTGCCACAACGCCGACTCCAACGAAAAAATGCGGCGTGTTATAGAGTGGTTCGGGACGGACAAGTCGCACAACAAGGTCTATACATACCGCAACGACAAGGAAAACAAGGACGTGTATATGATCGCTCTGCGAAACGAACAGGGAGAGCTTATAGGGTACTACGAAAAACATGAATACCGCGCAAGCGAAACCATGGAAAAATATAACTTATTTTAAGGGGGAAATTACACGATGAAAACTGTTATTTGCTACGAATCAAAAGGAAAACAAAACGTTCTGAAGCTGGTAAAGGCTATCGAGGAGAAGTACTCCGTCGATACGATAGACGTTACCGAAACGCGCTCTGCAAACCTCACACAATACGACTTGGTGGGTTTCGCTTCCGAGACCGAGGATGACTGCTTCTACCGCGACATCGCGTCGTTTGCCGCAAACTGGATGCCGCGCGATAAGAAGATATTCTTCCTGTACACCTATCCGCTGAACACAAAGGTAAACTACTGCGAGGAGCTTGAGGGCACGGCTCATTTCAAGAACTGCGATGTTGTCGGAAAATATGGCTGTCTCGGAACGGAGGGCGCGGGGGGCTTTAAGCTGTTCGGCGGCAAGAACAAATCGCACCCCAACGAGGACGAAATAGCCGCCGCGCTGAAATTCTTCGCGGAGATAACCGGAGAATCGCCAAAGGAAAAGAAAACCGATAAGAGCGACAAGGATAAAACCGATAAAAAATGATAACAAAACCGCCCCGAACATTCGGGGCGGCGCGTTATTATGCCAACTTTGCGGCGAGCGCTTCAAGCTGCGCTTTGTTTTCTTCAGTCATTGCGGATTTTATGGTAACTGTGTCAACGAACTCGATGTTCTTTGAGCTTTCAAACATTCCCTTGATGACCTTCGCGGCGTTGGGCGCCCATGTGCCGTTCTCGATAAGCGCTATCGTACGGTTCTGATAGTTACGCTCGGTAAGGTGCTCTATAAACTCGCGCATAAACGGGAAGATGTCCATATTATAAGTGGTAGTGGCAAGCACAAGTTTGCCGTAACGGAACGCGTCCTCTACCGCCTCCGCCATATCGTCGCGGGCAAGGTCTGTAATTGCGACTTTGGGGCAGCCCTTTTCGGTGAGCTTCTCCGCCAACAGCTCGGCAGCCGCCTTGGTGTGCCCGTATACGGACGTGTATGCGATAACAACGCCCTCGCTCTCCACGCCATAGCTGCTCCATGTGTTGTAAAGACCGATGTGGTACGGCAAATTCTCGGTTAGGAACGGACCGTGCAGCGGAAGTATGCGCTCGATATCCAAAGCAGCGGCTTTTTTCAAAACCGCCTGCACCTGCGCTCCAAACTTGCCGACTATCCCGAAATAGTATCGCCGAGCCTCGCAAGCCCAATCCTCATCGGTATCGCGAGCGCCGAACTTTCCGAAACCGTCCGCCGAGAACAGCGCTTTATCGGCGCTGTCATAAGTCATGATGACCTCGGGCCAATGAACCATCGGTGCGGTGATGAAGTTCAACGTGTGCTTTCCCAGCTCCAGCTTGGCGCCCTCGCCGACTGTGATCTGACGCTCCGCAAAATCCGTGCCGAAGAACTGCTTCATCATCACAAAAGCCTTGGCGGAGGAAACCACGGTGGCATCAGGATAGGTCTCCAGGAAGCGGCCGATGTTCGCGGAGTGGTCAGGCTCCATGTGCTGCACCACCAGGTAGTCCGGCGTGCGGCCATTGAAAGCGGCCTTCACATTTTCCAGCCACTCGTCGCCGAAGCGCTGGTCTACGGTATCCATAACGGCAGTTTTCTCGTCCAGAATGACGTAAGAGTTATATGCCATGCCGTTGGGCACAATATACTGTCCCTCAAACAGATCCACCTGATGATCATTGACGCCCACATACAAAATATCTTTCGAAATGTTCATAGTTCTCTCCTTGACTGATTTCATTTTTGTGCTATGATAGGAACATCAGCATTCGTTTGCTGTACACAGTATATGACAGCTTTTGTGAAAAGTCAATTTCATTTTCACTGGGGCTGGGTATCCTGTAATCAAATCGAATTGAAGGAGAATAAAGCGTATGAAATATGTCTGCGAGGTCTGCGGCTGGACTTACGACGAGGAGGAGGGCTATCCCGAAGGCGGCATTGCTCCCGGCACCAAGTGGGAGGATGTACCCGAGGATTTCGAGTGCCCCCTGTGCNNGAAGAACTGCTTCATCATCACAAACGCCTGCTTGGACGCTGCGATCTTCGCGTTCGGGTACTTTTCCGCGAACACCTTGATGTTCGCCGAATGATCGGGCTCCATGTGCTGAACTATCAGGTAATCGGGCGTTCTGCCGCCGAGAGCGCTTTCGAGATTATTGAGCCACTGCTCGCCGAAACGCGCGTCCACGGTATCGAAAACCGCGATTTTCTCGTCAATTATAACATAAGAGTTATACGCCATACCGTTGGGAACCGTGTACTGACCCTCGAAAAGGTCGATGTCGCGGTCGTCC
>DKXD01000166.1:4373-5314 GCA_002492075.1 Ruminococcaceae bacterium UBA7135 | reverse complement strand
AAAAGGTCGATGTCGCGGTCGTCCACGCCGATGTATTTAATATCGTTTGTAATATCCATAATTTACCTCCTGTTTGCTTTAGTTTCTCATTAAAAGCAATCATCTTATTCTCTCCCACCGCTTCGCGGGGAGAGAGAATCTGTATTACTTTATGATTATAACACTAATTCGCGTTTAAGTCAAGCGATTTGCGAAAAAAATCCCTCCGCGGCGAACCGCGGAGGTTGGGTTTTGCAATGATCAATTGCGCTTGTGAGCAACGACCATAGCCGCGCCTGCGACTACAGCTGCACCCGCGACCACCGCTGCACCGTCAACGCCCGAAACGGGGTTGCCGTCCATGGGGTCTGCCGCTTCCGTTACCGAGGTAACGGACTCCGTGCTGCTTGTCTGTGAATCCGCAGATTCCGCGAAAGCACAAACCGCTGTGCACGAAAGCGCTGCCGTGGCAGCCAAAGCCGCCAAAACAGACTTCTTCTTCATAGGTATTCCTCCAAATGTCATGCATTTTTCGGCGAACGCACAATTCCCCTGTGCGAACGTCTTTCCCCGTGTACTATTATACCACACTTCGAAACATATTTCAAGTAGTTTTTTATAAAAACTGCTTGAAATATGTAAAAAATGCACACAGAAAAATCGCGCCTTTGGTCGAAACGCACAAATTCGGGAGCAGTCTCTTTTTCTCCCCACCGCTGCGCGGGAGGGAGAACTGTGCAAACTGCTCAAACTCCTATAAGATTGNNAAGGATCAGTTCTCTGAGGAATAATCCCAAAGGAAAATCGGAAGGCTTCAAAACCTTCCGATTTTTTCATGTTAAAGAGCCTCCGCTTCCGTCAGCCATACCCGGGCACTGGCGTCACTGGGCATCCTTAAGTCTCCTCTGGGGCTCAGGGTCACGGAGCCGACCTTTACGCCGTCAGGCATACAGCTGCGCTTG
>DKXD01000166.1:3682-4034 GCA_002492075.1 Ruminococcaceae bacterium UBA7135 | reverse complement strand
CGGCGGTAGAAGGTCTTGAGCCACTTCCTGATGGTTTCAGCCTCATATTCTCCCTGAAATGCCCGGCAGGCCAGGGCGTAGATTTTTGAAGGGGTGAAGCCGAAGCGCAGGCAAAAGAACAGGAAGAAGTCATGAAGGGCATAGGGACCTACCAGGTCCTCACTGTGCTGGGCAATTTTACCCTGGGGATCCGGGGGCAGCAGCTCCGGGCTTATGGGAGTGTCCAGAACGTCCTGGAGGACGTCATGGACGGAAGCATAGGCGGGCATTTCAGAAATGGCGTCTACCATCCAGCGAACCAGAGTTTTCGGCACGGAGGCGTTGACACCATACATGCTCATATGGTCGCCGT
>DKXD01000166.1:0-3353 GCA_002492075.1 Ruminococcaceae bacterium UBA7135 | reverse complement strand
AAGCTCGCTGAGATCCCCGGTGCCTACCACAATGCCGTTTACCATACCCGCGTAGTCCATGAGAATCTGGGTGCGCTCCCGGGCCTGGGCGTTTTCGTAGGTGCCATTGTGGATGCTGGGGTCGTGGCCGATGTCCCCAAAGTGCCGGGAGACGGCGTCCTTTATGGGAATCTCCTTGCAGGTAATACCCAGCTTTTCCATCAGCGCCCAGGCATTGCGGTAGGTGCGGTCGGAG
Organism: Ruminococcaceae bacterium UBA7135; assembly: GCA_002492075.1. GTDB lineage: Bacteria > Bacillota > Clostridia > Oscillospirales > Ruminococcaceae > CAG-115. The sequence continues at coordinate 3,118 of DKXD01000166.1, read as the reverse complement.
GTGCCGAAGCAGGGCATGGTAATGCCGTGAACGTCAGAAGCGGGCCTGCCCATCTGGCGCATGGCTTCCACGGATACCAGCAGCGCCAGGGTGGAATCCAGGCCGCCGGAAATGCCGATGACAGGATTGGCGTTTCCGATGACGGACAGCCGCCGCTTCAGTCCCGCCGCCTGAAGGGAGAAGATCTCCCGGCACCGCTGGGCGCGATCCTGTTTGGCGGAGGGGAGGAAGGGATATTTGGAAATGGGGTAGAGGCTGCCGTCAGACCGCAGGGCAGGGGCGCCCGTGAAGATTACAGAGGCCGGATGCTCTCTATACTGTAAGGCCGTATCCTTGAAGCTTTTGTTCTTTCGGCGCTCGGCCCGGATGCGGCCCAGGTCGCAGTCCTGAAGGAGCATATAGTCCGTGGCAATGGGATCCTGAGACTCCCGAAGGAGGCTGCCGTTTTCCGCTACCATGCTCTGACCGGAGAAGACCATATCCTGAGTGGATTCGGTGTAACCGGCGGAGCAGTAGGCGTAGATACAGCTCAGGCTTCCGGACTGGTGCCGCACCATATCCCGGCGGTAGGCGGCCTTGCCCACGACCTCATTGGAGGCGGACAGGTTCAGGATTACTTCCGCGCCGTTGAGGGCCAATAAAGCGGAGGGGGCAATGGGCGTCCACAGATCCTCGCAAACCTCAATTCCCACCAGGGTTCCATCCCCAATTTGGAACAGACCCTTTTTGAGAATGGGGATGTCCTTTAGAGAGGGGCTGAGAGTGACCGTCTCCTGGCTTAAATCCACAGCGGAGGAGAACCAACGCTTTTCGTAGAATTCATTGTAGTTGGGAATATAGGTCTTGGGAACCAGCTCATGAACCATTCCCCGGGAAACAACAGCGGCGCAGTTGAACATCTGGCCTTCTGCCCGGACTGGCAGACCAACCACGGCGGTGATACCAGGATAAGCCTTGGTGCAGAGGGAGATTTTCTCCAGACCCTTAACCACGGCATCGTTTAAGCTGTCCTGAAAGAACAGATCCTGACAGGTATAGCCGGTGAGGGAAAGCTCAGGGAATAGAACGATATCCGCCTTCTGCGCGTCAGCCTTTGCAATATAGGCGCAGATATCCTTTGTATTTTTCTCTATGTCACCCACCTGAACGGCAGGCACGGCACAGGCGATCCGAATGTAATCCAGCATGGAAGTTCCTCCGGTGTTTTTCTTTTCATTATACCGCATTTTTCCCGCTTTGCAAGAAAATATAAAAGGTTCAGTGAAAAATCAGTGCTTAGAGGCCATTTAGAGAGTGAGCACGTTATAATGGGGGAGAAAAGGAGGTGCTTACCTATGAAGCATAAGAGAAGGTTTCTGCTGCTGGCAATGCTGTTCGTGCTGGCCTGTTCCGGGTGTACAGATCTTGCTCCGAAGGAAACCATTCAAGCGGTTTCTACCGTTCCAGTGCAAACCAAGGCATTCCAAGCCACCGTCCCGGAAACCAAAAATCCAGCCAGTGCCGAGGAACTGATGAAAATCGGCACAATCAGCGGAACCGTTGTGGATTTTTCCGACAGCGGATGTAGAATCACGCCTACACAGTACGAAGAGAATGTGGCCTATGAAGCCGCACCGGGCTATGAAACGGAGCTGGTTACCATTGGGTATGGGGAAGGGTGTACCTTTCAAATTGCTAATGTGAATGTCCAGACTGGGGCAGTCACCTATGAACCGGCAGGGATAGAGAATATCGTTGAGCAGGTATCTCTGGTTGTCTGCGGCGAATATGACAGCGACAGCGTTCTTCAGGGGAAAGATGTGTTTATCTATCGATCTGTGCGGTAAACAAATTCCGGGCGGCGAATATTCGCTGCCCGGAATGGCTTATTCCATTAGCAGTGCTTTCAGCTCTTCCGCCAGGTCGGTCTGCTCCCAGGGCCGGTCCGCCACGCCGAAGTGGCCCTGGGCGGCGGTGGGGGCATAGATGGGACGGCGAAGATTGAGCTTGCGGATAATCCCGGCAGGGGTCAGGTCACAGGTCTTTCGAAGAAGGGCGGTGAGGGCTTCATCGGAAACAACGCCGGTGCCATAGCTGTCCACCCGGAGAGAAACGGGCTGGGCAACGCCGATGGCGTAGGCAAGCTGCACCTGCACCTGGGTGGCAAGGCCCGCCGCTACCAGGTTCTTTGCCATATACCGGGCCATGTAAGCGGCGCTCCGGTCAACCTTGGTGGGGTCCTTGCCGGAAAAGGCGCCGCCGCCGTGGGAGAAATATCCGCCGTAGGTGTCCACAATGATCTTCCGTCCGGTAAGTCCGGTGTCCCCGTTGGGGCCGCCAATGACGAAATTGCCGGTGGGGTTGATGTGGATATGAGGAACGTTTTCGATGTGAAAGCCGTACTGCTTTAAAACCGGGGCAATGACGTTCTCCCGGATGTACCACCGCAGCTCCTCCATGGCAAAGTTCGCGCTGTGCATAATGGAAACCACCACGGTGTCAATGCCCAGCACCTTACCGCTTTCGTCAAATTCCACGGTGACCTGGGTCTTGCCGTCGGGACGGAGAAGATCATTTCCGTGAACACATTCGGTCAGCCGGTTGCACAGCGCCCGGGAAAGAGCCGCGGGCAGGGGCATCAGCTCCGGGGTCTGGGTGCAGGCACCGCCGAACATCATGCCCTGATCTCCCGCACCGCCAACCTCGTCGTTGGTGCCCAGGGCAATGTCAGCGGACTGGGTATGGATCCGGCACTGAATCTCCACCGTATCGGCGTCGAAGCCGTCTTCGGGATAGATATAGCCGATTTTTCGGATGGCCTCCTGGGCAACTTCCTTGTAGTCAACCACTGCCTTGGTGGTAATCTCACCGCAGATCAGACAGAAGTTGGTGGTAACCATGGTCTCGCAGGCGACACGGGACGTGGGATCCTGGGCAAGGCAGGCGTCCAGGATGGCGTCAGAAATGGAGTCCGCCACTTTGTCAGGATGGCCGTTGGTAACACATTCGGAGGTAAATAATCTTTTTTCCATTGTTTTTTCCTTTCTTTCTACAAATTTAAGAAATAAAAAAACTGCACACCGAAGGACTCGATGTGCGTGAATATCGAATCCTTATCTTTCGTTTGCCGCCGGATTTA
>DKXD01000204.1:1152-7402 GCA_002492075.1 Ruminococcaceae bacterium UBA7135 | reverse complement strand
TTTTCTATAACCGCGGTATTTTGCCGCGGCTTTTTGTATCTTGAAAAAAGCGCCCCGAACTCTCGGGGAGCAAAACAATATACCAATATCGGTAGTTATCTATCTTATTACAAAATAGATATACAAGCTGTGTGACAGCAGCGTCTTAAAACAGGTGAATCAGTTGACGCCGCAGCAGCTTTTATGTTCTATTCTCTTGTCCGCCCGCATAGACTTGTACAAAACGATTACGGAGGTAGATTATGAAAGTCAACAAAAAATCGCTGCGGCTGACGTTTGTACTTATCGGCTGCTTTATAGTTCTGGCTATATGCGCCCGCATTACGGAACGTGCTCTGCCGACTGCCGCCGCCGCTTCAACAAAGCCTGTGATAGTGCTTGACGCGGGGCACGGCGGGTTGGATTCGGGAGCGGTGGGAGCAACGGGCGTTCTTGAAAAAGACGTGAATTTATCAATAGTTCTGGCACTGCGTGATATGTTCGAGATGTCGGGTTTTGAGGTGGTTCTCACGCGCGATGAGGACATCTCGATATACGATCCGGGTATTGAGGGCATACGCAACCAGAAGCTGAATGATATGGATAATCGTCTGGAAATAATCCAAAAATATCCCGACAGTATCTTCTTGTGCATACACCAAAACAATTTCACCGATCCGAAATACTTCGGCGGACAGATGTTTTATAACAATAATAATCCGCAAAACAGAACTCTTGCGCAGATAATGCAGAACAAATTCGCGCAGCTCCAGCCGGGCAACGGGCGCGAGATAAAGCTGACGGGTGAGGAGCTGTTTCTGCTGAAATCCAACAAAAATCCGTCACTGATGATAGAGTGCGGCTTCCTTTCCAATCCCGAAGAAGAGCAGAAGCTTTCGACGTGGGAGTATCAGCAGAAGGTGGCGTTTACAATATACGGCGGCGTGATGGAGTTTATCGACGCGACCGCGGAGAAGCCCTCCGAGTTCGATACCGACGTTAATTCCGTTGAGGAACCCGCGCAAAGCGAGACAAACTCAATGGCGGCATAATATGCGTTGCTCCCCCCGCCGGGCGAGGGGAGCAATAGTTGTTTTATAACGTTTATTTGGAGTTCACAGCCGTTTTCTCTTTTTTGTGTTTTCTCGCTTTTCTGACGTTCAGCGCGACTATCAGAACGATAACAGCCGCCGCGCCGCCCGCCGCGAACGGTATCCAGCGCGTTTCGGGAGACGCTATACAGAATACCGCCTCCGTGCCCTCCATTTCGGCGAGCATATACTTGCCGTTCTGCTCCGCGCTTATCTGTTTCCACGAGCCGCCGTCCATTATCCAGACGTTGGCTTTGCCGCTGCCGGGGTTCAGCAGACGAATAGAAACGCTGTCGCCTTCTCCGATATCGGAGTTCTCCAGCTTCAGGCGATAGATCTTGGCGTTTGCGCCCGCTCCTATGGGCTTTTCGTCGTCTTGCTCCTCAACCAGAAGCTCAGTGCTTTCGGTGAACGCTCCGGAGGCAAGCGCCAGAGCCAGCTTACCATCAAGCCTGTCGCTTTGCGTTATGGAAACGATCGGCTTGTATTCCGCTTCAAGGACGATATCCGAAAGCGTTCCCGATTTATCAAAATCACCCCACACTCCATAAAATCCGTCTTTTTGCGGAGGTTCGGGCAGCTTTGTTTTCGATAGGTTTTGCCCGTAGGTGAACGGCAGCTTGCTTACAAGCTCACCGTCGGCGTTGAGTATAATGTTGAACGACAGCATTTCGGAGGGGACATCTTTGTTAGCCGCAAGTTTATTGAACTCTATCGGCTCCGCTTTGCCCGTATAGCTTATGTTGTCAACGCCTGCTATGCCGGTATCCACGAAAGCGTTGTCTTTAATCGCGCCGTCCTTGCTTATCTCACCCGCTATCGCTCCCGCGAACTCATCATATTCAAGTATCGTGGTTATCGCGCGGCAGCCGCTTATGCGATCACCAAAGCCCGCTATGCCGCCGATATAGGTCGCGCCCGAAAGGCGGCTTTTGGTATAACAGCCGCGAATGGAAGCGGACGACATACCCGCCGCTCCGCCAACATAGTCCGAGCCGTTTATTGTGCCGTAGTTTTGGCAGTTTATCATAGTGCCGAGATCCATACGCCCCGCCAAACCTCCCGCGCAGTCTTTTTTGGCGGTGATCTCGCCGTAGTTTACGCAGCCCTGAAGCACGGACTTTGTTTCAAACCGCGCGTGAACGTTCAGTTCATCGGTTATTTCGTCCTCCGGGTCGCGGTCATACTCTATCGCCATAGCTCCCGCTATCCCACCGATATTGCGGTCGCCGTCCACCGCTCCGTTGTTGCGGCAGTCCGCTACCTTGCCCTCGCGCGTGGCTGCGATATCCTCCTCCGATGTGTCCTGAATGTAGTCGCCGCGGTCGGATACATTCGCGTCGGTTATCGTCCGCATTTCATCTATTACAAGATCGGTTATCACGCCCATTTGCTCGTTTATCGCCTTGATCTTGTTGTTCAGAGCGTTTGCTTGACCGTTAAGGTCTCGGTTCATTGCGTCCGCCTCGTCAAATATCTTCGACAGCGCGTCAAACAGCTCGTCGCTGCTGCGCCGAACGTCTCCGCTTAGCGGTTTGAACGGGTCTTTTTCCATATTCGACAGGCTGTCAAGCGAGTTTGAAACGCACTCTAATGCATGAGAGATAAGCGTTCCCGAATAAGAAGTGTGATCTGCGGCGGCTTTCAGCTTATCCAAAGCCGCGTCTGCCGAATCGTTTATCGGCTCCAGATCATCGGCGGCGTTTTGCAGAGAATCCATTGCGCCGCTTAAAGCGTCGGCGGCATTCTTGGCGTTATCGGAAGCGCCTTTCAGCTTGTCGCCCGCTTCGTCAAGCCCGTCAGCCAAGTCGGGCAGCATATCGGAGACAGCCTGCAAGGAATCCCCGAATTTTTCCAGCGCGTCGGTAAGCGCGTCTATGTCCTTTTGCGTTTCATCATCGTCATTTCCGCCGGTTATCCAATCCGCGATATCGCCCGAGCTGTCGGCGTCGTCGGATATGCGCTTCAAAAGTTCGTTTGCCGCGTCGATAACGTCCGCAAGCGCGTCCAGAGCATCGCGAACTGCCTGCTCGTCATCGTCGGAAACGCTGTCCCGCAGCGCGTCCAAAGCGTCACCCAATTTTTCGGAAAGCTCTTTCATCTCATCGGAGCACGTTTTCATATCATCGATCGATTTTTCAACGTCCGCCGCCGCGTCGTCGGTCATATCGGAAACGTCTTTCATAATATCCACCGTTTCGGAAAGCAAGTCCGCTATCGTTGAAAGCTCCGTTCCCAGCTCCGCAAAATCATCGGCGGCGGGCTTTGCAAGGTCTATCGCGTTGGAGATGTCGGCGGTGAGCATATTCACAGCGTCTATGTTTCCGTTCACAAAATCGTCCATGCCGTTTGCTATGCTTTGAGCGTTTTCATTTGCGATATCGGCGGTGTTTTTGATGTTTGTGAGATGATTTGAAGCGGTGTTTCCTATATCGGAAGTATCGTTCAAAGCATCGTCTATCATATTGTTCAGCTTATCAAGCTCGGTTTGGAGGTCGTTCAGCAAGTCTTCGGACGGTGTTATCGAAAGATACGGCTCCGTTTGCCCAACGATACCCCCGACCTCTTTTCTGCCGTGTATCGTTCCGTTGTTGACGCACCCCGAAAGATATCCGCTCTGCCGACCGGCGATACCGCCGGTGTTGTAGCCGACGTGCGGATATCCGACGTCGCCGTTGTTCGTGCAGCTTTGCACTATGCCATCGGAGTACCCCGCAACGCCGCCTGTATCGGAGCAGCTGTTGAGGATATTGTCCTCATCCTCATTGGTCTCCCCGCCGAGTATATCGTCAACGTTGATGTCGGACGGAAGCAGCGTTTCCTCGCTTTGCGTGAGGTTTATCCCGGCGTTGTTTTCGCAGTTCATTACCATACCGGAGTTGCTGCCCGCTATGCCGCCCGTGGCGGTCTTTCCGCGGACGGTTCCCGAAGCTTCGCAGGATATCAGCGAACCGCTTTCCGCGTTCTGCCCCGCTATCCCTCCGACCTTTGTTTCGCCCGCAATGCTGCCTCTGAACGCGCAGTTCTTTATCGTGCCGCTGTTTTTCCCCACGATACCTCCGACGGAGCTTTGCGAACCTTCCGGCATAACTATGCCGATAACGTTCAGGTTTTCTACCCGTCCGCTCTTTTCCACATATCTGAACAGCCCCAAGCTTGAACCTGACGCGGTTATTTTAAGCCCCGATATCGTATATCCGTTTCCATTGAACGTTCCGCCGAATGTCGGTATCGGCGAAAATTCGCTGTAACCAAGGTCGATATCGGCGGCAAGTGTTACCGTTTTGCCTTTCGAGCGGCTGTCAAGCGTGAAACTTTCGGCAAGCTCTGCAAGCTCCTCGGCGGTGGAAATGACTATTGTGTTCGGAGCGGCGGCAGCGGTAACGCTTACGGGGGTCAGCAGAGAAACGCACATCGCACCCGCCGTCAACGCGGCGAATATACGTTTATTCATCATAGCCATCTGTCTGCTCCTCCTCTTCAAATTCGATCGCGTTTGTTTCAAGAGCCGCGTTTACCGTTCCGCGGATAGTTCCCGAAAATTCGCCGTCAATCATACCCGAAACGTAGCCGCGCATATGCCCGTGAACGCGCATATTCCCGCTTTTGCTTTGCGAGGAGAGCTTCCGCTTCATCGTAATCGCGGTCTTTTCGATTATCACATCGCCCAGCAGGAGTATCTGCGGCAGTATTCCCATAACAAGGAATATCGAGATGAGCGTGCCGCGCCCCAGGCAAACGCCGATAGACGCTATCGAGGGCGTTGTGGAAAGAATTCCTATCAGAATACCCGCGGACGCGAGTATCGTGCCCGATGTGACAATGGTCGGGAAGGATTGGTTCAGCGCTTCGATAGTCGCTTTTTTCAGCGGCATGGTTTTCTTAAGCTCGACATAGCGGTTCGCGATAACGATAGCGTAGTCGATGTTAGCGCCCATCTGAATGGAGCTTACTACCAAATAACTCAGGAAGAACAGCGGGTCGTTCTGCAAAAACGGAAACGAGAAGTTTATCCAGACCGAGCCTTGAATTACCAGAATAAGCAGAATCGGCAGCCCCGACGACTTGAACGTGAATATCAATACCAGCACCACGAATACGATAGTCAGAATGGCTATCATAAGATTATCGCCCGCAAACGACGATGAAAGGTCGAAGTCCGAGGTGGAGTTGCCCACGAGCAGGCAAGCGTCCTCGCCGTAATATCTCGCGGCAAGCGCGTGAGCCTTGTCAAGGAAATCGGTCGTTTCGTCGCTCTCTTCGGGGAGGTTCAATTGAAGAACAAGACGGCTGTAATTCTCGCCCTTAAGCTGCTTGAGCGCGTCGGAAAGCGTATCGTGCAGCTCCTCGATGGTTTTCGTCATATCCGCATCCAGCGTGACGTAGCCCGCTTGCATTTCGTCGTATACGAACATAAACATATCCACAAGCGGAACGCCGTATGTATCAACTCCCGAAACGACTTGCCCATAGTTCTCGTCGTTTACCGCGTATGCTGAATAGAGAAGCCGCGATACTTCGATATCAAGGTCGGCAAGCTCGGCGAACTGACGCGGCGTGAGCTTGTCGGTGAGGACGTAACCGTCCATTGCTTCAACGTTTGAAAGCGCGGTGACGGAGTTTACGCCGTCCGTTTTCTCAAGTTCCCGCGCGAGCTGTCCCTCTTTTTCATAGTCGCCCACGGGCACGACTACCGCCAGCACGTTTTCTTTCCCGAATTTATCGTTGACGCGCTCCTGCGCTATCTGCGTTTCGTTTTTGCGAGCCGTTGTGAGGTCTGTCTGTCCGAACGCGTAGGGGCACTTGTTGGAAAAGATAAATCCCAGTACTATCAGCACCACAAAAATCGGGGGCATAATAAAGCGCGTTTTCACGACCAGCTTGCCCCAGCCGGTTATCTGCGGCACGAAGTTCTTGTGGTGCGTTTTGTCGATAAGCCCGCTGAAGCTCATCAACAATCCGGGCATAAGCGTGAATACGGCAAGCAGCGACAGCAGTATGGATTTCATCAGCACGAAGCCCAAGTCCTTGCCTATTCCGAATTTCATAAAGCACATTGCTCCCAAGCCCGAAAGCGTGGTCATCGAAGAGCCCGCTATCTCGGGAATGGCTTTGGACAGCGCAATGACTACCGCGTCATGCGCGTTCATACGCTCGCGCTCCTCGGTGTAGCGGTGGCA
>DKXD01000204.1:0-855 GCA_002492075.1 Ruminococcaceae bacterium UBA7135 | reverse complement strand
GCGGTGGCAGAGGATAATGGCGTAATCTATAGCCAGCGCCAATTGAAGAATGACAGCCACCGAATTCGATACGAACGATATTTCGCCGAACAGGAAGTTCGTGCCCTTGTTCATTATCGCCGCCATGCCGAACGTCATTATCAGCACGGGTATCTCCATATAGGTCTGCGAGGTAAACAGCAGTACCAGCAGGATTATCACTACCGCTATTATCATAACGACCTGTATCTCAGCGTCCAGAGAAGCGGAAGCGTCGTTGCCTGTGTCTCCTGTTACATACACATCATAGCCGTCGAGTATCTCCTTTACTTGGCCAAGCGCGTCAAGGCTCACCTCGTCTGTTGCCGTGCCGTCATAGGTTATCGAAAACAGCGCCGCGCCGTCCTTGAAATACTCGTCGGTGTTCTCGAATTTCAGTTCCTTTACGCCCTTGACCTTGCGAATTTCCTCGGCAAGCTCGTCAGCCTGCGCAAACGCGATGTTATCCACCATAATGCGGTTCGTTCCGAAAGTCGTGAATTCTTCCTCCATTATCGTCAGACCGCGGCGAGTTTCCGTGCTTTCGGGCAGGTAGCTTGTAAGATCGTCGTTTACCTTCACCCAGCCGCTTGAAAAAACGCAGAAAATCGCAAACCCGATATACAAAAGATAGAACGCCTTGCGCTTATCGACAATAAACGCGGATATTTTTTCCATTGCGCTCGGCTTTGCGGAATTCATTGCTTCAGCGCTCAAAATAAACCCCACCTTTTCGATATTTGTGTAATAATAGACAAGCGTCTATATACTGTTTGAATACTATAATTATACCACGATTGTGCATTAATGTCAATATCTTTTGCTTGTGATTTTTGT
>DKXD01000077.1:5227-10211 GCA_002492075.1 Ruminococcaceae bacterium UBA7135 | reverse complement strand
CGAAGCAGTTGCTTCGGGGCTTGCTTTACTGCGCGTAAATCGAAAATTATCATTAGACCTCCTTGTAAACTTCCGAAGAGGTCTAATCAAAACTGTACTTATCATATCGACACTTTATATGAAAAGTTCCCGCTTCTATAACATAATACTCTCCTTTGTAAGTGGCACACGGATGATGCTCGGTAAGGTAAATCGAAATATCTCCGATTTGAGTATCTTCGAAATCTCCCGGCTCCCCCGTAATCAAGTATTGAACCCCGTAATAATCCATATACCCATTCTCCGGGTCTGATGGCAAAAGCACTTCAAAGGGGCGCTCAATATCAACTCCCAAAGACAAGAGATACTCTGCTACATCGGGATACGATCGTTTTATTTCATCTATCAGATTTTGGCAATAGGGACAACCGCAAATGTCTTCTCTTTTAATACCCGCATAATAGGCTCTTGTCTTTTCTATATCCATAAGACACCTCTCGATTTATTTTAATACCAAACCAATTTTAAATTAAAAGAGCACAAAATTCATTTACTCTCCCCCGCGGAGCGGAAGAGAAAAACAAGAAAATATGTCTGTTATCGAATGAAAAAAGTATTACTTATTCTTCGTCATATAAAATATATTTTGCTTGAGATAAAACTTCGCCCGATAACTTGTCTAAACCGTTTTCTAAAATATCCAGCGGTCGTTCACTGTAGAGCAGCAGATCCAAAATATCCATTTTAATATCGGCGCTGAGATTTTCAAAAAGAAGATTTTGCAGCAGCACAAAAATCTCGGCTTCATAGGGCAGATGATGACCGTAATATGGGTCTAAATATCTATCCAGACATAATAAAATGCTTGCTTTTTCTTCTTCACTTTTGTTATACAAAGCCATGCCGATAGCATCAATTCCGCCCTCAACTATTTTTATCTGTTCACTTCCATAGCTTACGATTCTTACATTTCCCACTTTTACTCCCTCCGATACTACTTTTGGAAAATCGGGCATTTTATTCTATTGGTTCACCTCTGCTCCGCGCGGGAGAACCTATTCATGGTCGCTGCTTGCGTTTGTGCATAAAGCCCCGCTCCACGGAAATGAGACGGTGAACTTCAGCGAAAAATATGTAGTCGAAAAGCTCTCCCCCGCTTCGCGGGAGAGAGCAAATAAGAAAATTGTCCGATTTTAACAACTGTCGGTGAACACATATCAAACCTTGAGTTTGGTGATCTGTTCCTGAAGCCGCGCCGCCTCGTTATTGAGGTCGGAGCAAGACGCCGCCGACTGCTCCGCGGTAGCGGAATTCTGCTGAACGACAGTGGATATCTGCTCTATGCCGATCTTTACTTGCTGTATCGACTCCGCCTGATCCTCGGACGCCGCCGAAATGCCGTTGATATACTCGTTCGTGCGGTTGGAGAAGTCGATGACCTCTTTCATCGTGTCCGCCGTCTTCTGAGCTATCTCGGTGCCCTTATCCACCGCCGCAATGGTCGCGTTGATAAGCTCACCCGTCTGCTGAGCGGATTCCGCGCTCTTTGCGGCAAGCGTGCGAACCTCGTCCGCAACCACCGCAAAGCCCTTGCCCGCTTCGCCTGCTCTTGCCGCTTCAATTGCGGCGTTAAGCGACAATATGTTCGTCTGGAACGCAATATCGTCGATAGCCTTGATGATATTCTGGATCTGATCGGACTTCGCCTTGATCTCGTCCATAGCCGCGAGCATATTCTGAACCTCGCCGTTCTGGAACTCGATCTTATCCGCGCTCTCGGAAGAAATTTTTCCTGCTTCTGCGGCATTCTGAGCGGTCTGCTCTACCTTTGTGGTTATATCGTTTATGGACGCGGAAAGCTCTTCGATGGAGGCAGCCTGTTTTGTGGTGCCCTCGGCAAGCACCTGCGAGCCCTCGGAGATCTGCATCGAGCCGTTCATAACGTCTCTCGAGGTTTCGGAGATCTCGCCGATTATCTCGGAAAGCACCTCGCTTACCTGCTCGAACGAAACCCTGATCTCCGTGAAATCGCCGACATACTCAACACCGGGCTTCGCGGTGAAATCGCCCATTGCCATTTGCGAAAGAACGCTCTTGATGTCGTTGATATAACTGCTGAGCGTTTTTTCGGTCTCTTGCAGTCTGCGGACAAAATCTCCCAGCTCGTCGTTGCCGAGCTTTATATTAACGTCACTGTTGCTAAGCAAGCCCTGACTCATATCGTTTGAAAGCTTTTCGGCCTCTCTGATAGGCTTTATAACGATCTTTATCGCAACATAACCGATAACGAGCATTGAAATGACCGCCACAACTACCGCCACAATAATAGACGTAAAAATCATCGAATTCTTCAGCGAATCGGATTCTGCGGAAGAAATACCCGCAAAATACGCTCCGACAAGCTTGCCGTTTATATCAAGCATAGGCTCATAGCACACATAGTGCGTCTGTCCAAGTATGCTTGCCATACCCGAATACTGCTTGCCCTGACCGATAACGATATCTGTTACGCTGTCCGCCATAGTGGTTCCCACCGCGCGTTTGCCGTTATCCACGATAGTGGTGGCATAGCGCGTTGAGCCGTTGAATATGGTAAGCTCGCTTTCGGTCTCCTCTTTAAGGGTATCCAGCCAGCTGTTCTCGCTTAAAAGCATACCGCATACAACGCCGCCGTTAAACTTACCGTCCCTGATAAAAGGAACCGCCGCCTGCACTGTAAGACCCGCAGCGGAATCTACTACGATCCCTTTATATCCGCCGTTGCTGACATTTTTGGGATCGAAGTCCGCAAGAGCATAGTTGTCGCTCTTCCAGAACACGGTGCCGTCGGGACCAAAAAGCGCGATAAAATCGCTTTCGGTTTCCTTTCTATCCTTCCAGATGCCTTCAAGGTCAAGCCCCTCGTTCTGTTTGAGAGCGATCTCAATAACGCCGATCGTATCCTCGAAACGTTCTTGCTGGTCTGTCATCTCACTCATCAAAACCTGTATGCCTGTCCGCGCGTGCGACAGCATAATCTCATTTGTATGGGTAGACGAACGGAAAATAGTAAACGTATTTACTATTCCTATCGTAAGGGCAATACAAATTATAATTGCCAAAAGAAGCTTTCTTCCTATTCGAGTATTCATAACCTAAATTTCCTTTCTGAATGAAATTCCGCACAATTTATATCATACGGTAGAAAAAGCAATTTCGCCGTTAAGAATATCAACTCAATCAAGAACATTAACTTGTCGGGTCAAAGCTTGCTTATATGTAATATTTTAACATATTATTCTTTAATTGTCAATACTAAAATGTGAAAATTCAACATTTTTTGCATTTTTTTACGCAGCGTCAAATAATAACTTTCTCTCCACCGCAAAGCAGAGGAGAGAAAGAAAAAATGTTTGTATCACTCAATGACATCCGCTGCCACCGCAGCCGTGACTTCCGCAGTCGTGATCCTCGCCGTGATCGTGATGATCGCAGTGAACGTTCGGATCGTAGTTCAGATCGCCGTCAAGGAACGACTTCACCGCCGCATCGGCGCTTCCCGACGCGCCGCCGTAAAGCTTTATTCCCGCCGCCGCAAGAGCGTTCTGCGCGCCCGCGCCGATACCGCCGCAGATAAGCACGTCTATGCTCATATCCGAAAGCAGCCCCGCCAACGCTCCGTGACCGCTGCCGTTCGTGCCGACTACCTCCGAGGACACGATATCTTTTCCGTTCACTTCGTATATCTTAAACTCCGAAGTGTGTCCGAAATGCTGAAAAACCTCTCCGTTTTCGTAAGTTACCGCAATTTTCATAATTATACATCCTTTCTTTATTTATCGCTGCCGTTACAGCAATATTCACGGCAAGCGCATTTTTAACGTTTTTTCAAGCCGCATACCGCTCCGTACATTTCCGGACGGCGGTCGCGGAACACCCCCCATTCCTGTCGGGCGATACGGCACTCGTCAAGGTCGAACTCCCGCATAATAACACAATCCGAAGAGCGGTCGGCGGCTTCCGAAAGCTCGCCGTAACAGTCGGTGATGAAGCTTGAGCCGTAAAACTCAAGCTCGCTTGACTGATGAGCGTTGCCGTCGTCGGGCGTTACTTTCTCCGCACCGACACGGTTCGCCGCGACAACAGGCACAAGATTTGCCGCCGCGTGTCCCTGCATACAGCGCCGCCAATGCGGCATACTGTCGCATTCTATAATGGGTTCGCTGCCGATGGCGGTGGGGTACAGCAGCAGCTCCGCGCCGTCAAGCGCCATACACCGCGCAGCCTCGGGAAACCACTGATCCCAGCATATTCCCACGCCAATACGCCCGAAGCGCGTTTTCCAAACCTTAAAGCCCGTGTCGCCGGGCGTAAAGTAGAACTTCTCCTGATAGAAATGGTCATCGGGAATGTGCGTCTTGCGATAAACTCCCAAAAGCTCGCCGCAGTCAAGCATGGCTATGCTGTTATAAAAGGAGTTTACATCGCGCTCATAGAAGCTTATCGGCATAACCAATCGAAGCTCCCGCGTGACCTCGCGAAAACGCTTTACGGCGGGATTTTCGTTGACGGAAACGGCAAGTTCGTAATGCTCGTAGCGTCGTTCCTGACAAAAATACGACGTTTCAAAAAGCTCCGGGAGCAGCACGATATTAGCGCCGCCTTTCGCCGCCTCTCTTACCAGCTTCTCCGCCTTTTCGATCGACTGTTCGCGGTTTTCGGGTACCGAAAACTGAACCGCCGCGACCTTGACCTTTCTCATAGTTCTTCTCCTCAAATTCCGCCCGAAAACAGACCGATATTCGGGCAAATCTCAATATCGTTTAACGATAACAAAAAAATCTGAAATAAAGTTCTTGACTTGGCTAAACAAAGCAGAATTATCCGATTTCTTCCATTCAAAAAAACAGGTGATTTTGAACGCTTTTTTCAGCGCTCGTTTTTCGCGATCAAACGCTCGTATTTTCGCGGCGAATCCTTGACGATCTTTATTCGGTTTTGAGCGATAAACTTGTCTATTCTCCGG
>DKXD01000077.1:917-4931 GCA_002492075.1 Ruminococcaceae bacterium UBA7135 | reverse complement strand
CAATCCCCTACACCAATATGATCCTCACTTAAAACAGTTCCAATAAGAACGGCTTCCTGAATTGGTTTATTACCTAAATTTTCCCAGATCAGAAAATCGTAGAAACTGGCGGGAACGCTCATCACGGAGCCGTTCACGACCGCGCGGAGCGGCGCGTTCTGGCTCTGCAAGCCGTCCCAGCTTACCGCGTTCATCGTTATCTCAACGGGTTTGAGCCGCCTTTGAAGCGGCAAGAGCTTCACGAACTCGCCGGGGCACACCTCGCCCCAATTAGTGCGAACGACCGCCGTTTTTCCGTGTGTGATCGTCCGCGGCAGCTTTACGACATACATTTCGATAGAGTTCGCAAGCGCACGAAGTCTCCCGCAAAGCCACAGCAGACCGCACACCGAATACGGCGCGCTGTCATACCAAACGCGGATAGGCTCGCCTTTTTCCAAGTAACTGTCGAGCTTTTGAAGCTCTCGGCTATACACTCCGCCAAGCTCCTTTAACTCGTTTTGCAGCTCAATATCCGCGCCCCATTGCTCCGCGTAAAGCAGATCGCAAAGCAACTTTGCGCGGTATTTGCCTGTGACGGGCTTTCTGATATCGCCTATTTCAAGAGCAAACGCAAGGCACATCACGTCCAAACCGAGTTTTCCGCTTCGCAAAGCGATCTTCAAAGCACCCGCTTCGCTTTCCCCAAAAACGACCTCAACCATTTTGATTACCCCTTATTCTCAAGTCTTACTCTATGTGGATTTTGTTTCTCCCCGCCTGCGGCGGGGAGAAACGGCGTTAAAACATCGGTATCTGCTGAGTAATGCAGTGTATATTACCGCCGCCTATAAGAATATCACGCGCCGCTATCGGCACGACCTTTCGTTCGGGAAACAGCGCTGCCAGCAGTTCCCGCGCAGGCTCGTCCGCGGGGTCGCCGAAAAACGGCATTACCACCGCGCCGTTCGCTATGTAGAAATTGACATAGGAAGCCGCAAGCCGCTCTCCCGGCGTTCGCGTGGGCTTAAAGTTCATCGTGTCAAGCCCCGCGCACTCGTCTTCCGTTATCGTTACGGGAGCGGGCAGGCGCAGCTTGTGCACGGTTATTCGGCGCCCTTGCGCGTCCGTTTCGCGTTCGAGTATTTCCAAACAGGAACGCGACAGCTCATACTGCGGGTCGTTCGTGTCGTCCGTCCATGCCAAGACGACCTCAGCAGGCTTTACGAACGCGCAGATGTTGTCAACGTGTTCGTTGGTCTCATCGCCGAAAATGCCGTTTTTGAGCCAAATGACCTTGTTCACGTTCAGGCACTCGCGAAGGTAGTTCTCTATCTCGGTTTTGGAGAGATTAGGGTTGCGCCCCGCGCTGAGCAGACAGGCTTCCGTAGTAATGCAGGTGCCCTCGCCGTCAACGTGTATCGAGCCGCCCTCGAGAATAAACCTGCCGAGATCGTACATATCCTTATCGAAAAGATCGCAGAGCTTTCGAGCCATTGCGTCGTCTTTATCCCACGGGAAATACAACCCGTCGACAAGCCCGCCCCAGGCGTTAAAGCCCCAGTTTATCCCTCGTATATCCGAACCGTTCGTAACAAAGGTCGGCGCGTAGTCACGCGCCCAAGCGTCGTTGGAGCTCATCTCGACCACGCGGATGTGAGACGGCATCATTCGCCGCGCGTTCTCATACTGATTTGCCGAGGCGCATACGGTAACGTGTTCGCTTTCCGCAATAGCGGACGCGGTTTCAACGAATGCCCGCCGCGCCGCGTATGCTCCGTACTGCCACGAATCGGCGCGTTCGGGGAATATCATAACACAGCCGTAATGACGCTCCCATTCCGCTGGCATACGGAAGCCGTCCGAACGGGGTGTGGAATTGATAATTTTCATAATGAAGCTTTCCTTTGCTAATCGTTCGTTACTTTATTATAACACACTCGCCGCGAAAATGCAAGGCGAAATACCGCAGTTTACGGCGATACGACACAGTGTTCATTTTTCGATAATATACCCTCTGCCTACCTTAGTGCCGATAAAATCCGACAGCCCCGCCTGTTCGAGCTTCTTGCGCAGCCGCATAATATTCACCGAAAGCGCGTTCTCATCAACATAGCTGTCGGTCTCCCAGAGCTTGTTCATCAGCGTTTCGCGGCTGACGACTTTGCCGCGGCTCTCGAACAGGGTTTCGAGGATACGGTACTCGTTCTTGGTGAGGTCTATTTTCCTGCCGTTAAAAGTCAGCGTAGCGTCGCCCGTATTAAGCACCGCGCCGCGCACCTCTATCGTTCCGATATCCGCGGCGAAATCATAGCTTCTCCGCAAAAGAGCCTGTATCTTCGCCACAAGCACGCCAAGATCGAAAGGCTTTGCGATAAAATCATCAGCACCCATAGTCATCGCGGTGACTATGTTCATATTGTCCGACATACTGGATATAAACATTATGGGGCACTTGCTTATTTTGCGTATCTCCCCGCACCAATAAAAGCCGTTGAAGAACGGCAGAGAGATGTCCAAAAGCACGATATGAGGCTCGTACTCGGAAAACTCCGACATCACGTCACGGTAATTTTCGGCGCGGCACGCATCAAACTTCCATTCGGAAAGCCTGCGTATTATCGCGTTTGCAATGCCGTCGTCGTCCTCCGCTAAAAATACTTTGTACATAAAATCTCCAAAAGTCACGCGTCCAGGCCAAGCAGCTTGCGATAAAACTCCAATGCATAGCTGTCGGTCATACCGCTTATGCAGTCCGTCGCGAACAACAGCCTGTAATAGCACTGTTCGCCAAGCGTTTTTCCCTCGCAGGAACGGCGGCATATGTCAAGATAATTCTCCGAAAGCACCTGAACGAGATCGCGGTCGTAAATGCGTTCGCCGTCCGTATCAAAGCGCAGAGCCGCGCCCACTATCTTATCAAGCAGAAGTTTCATCGCGGCGCTCTCCGAAAGCTCGCTCTTTACGATATCGTTCGAGCGGAACGCGTAACGGTACGCAATGTCGCCAAGCGCATACATAAGCACTCTCGCGGAGCTGCTCTCAAAAAGCTCGCCTTTGAAATCTCCCGCCATTATAGCCGAATAATTGCCGCAAAACGCTCCCGAAGCGCTGTAAACCAGCGAACTCTGTACCTTGACTATCCAGCGCTGTATCGCTTTCAATTCCGGGTCGTGCATATTGAACTCACGCGCCGTGTTAAAGGACTTTTCCAGCGACGCGACCGTTTTTTCAAGCTCCTCGGCTTCCTCGGAGGTCCTGCACATTGAACGGTATTTCTCCGAGCGAAGCTCGTTCAGCAAAAGCTCATAATTTACATAGCCTTTCACAGCCGCGTCCTCGATATCGGCTGTCTTGTAGGCGAGATCGTCGGCAGCTTCCAGAATAAACGTCAACGGATAGCGGAATTCTCCCGCGCCCGTTTTTGCGGTTATTTCCGTAAACAGCTCCTGTTCGGAAAAGAAATATCCCATTTTTTTCGTGCGGATATCGCCGCTTTTTTTGTCGATTTTCACCGAGCTTACGGGATATTTTATAATAGTGTTGAGCAGCGCGTAGGTAAGGTTCATACCCTTGCCGAGATACATCAGCAAATGCAGCCTTGTCAGTACTCGCAGCGCCTGCGCGTTGCCCTCGAAGTTCAGAAAATCCGCTTTCATCTGCTCCGAGAGCAAGTCCTCCACAGGCTCGCCGCAAAATCTCAATTCGGAGAAGTTATCACTGAACCACTGCCGTATCGCGAATTCGCCGAAATGTCCGAACGGCGGATTTCCGATATCATGAACAAGCCCCGCGCATTCAAGAATATCGCAGCAATTCTCGCGGACAAGCTCGGTAACGCTGTCCTCGCCTTTATCGATAAGCTCTCTGAATATCGTATCGCCGAGAGAACCCGCAAACGAGCTTACCTCCAGAGAGTGTGTGAGTCTTGTGCGAACAAAATCCCCGCGCTGAAGCGGATAGACCTGCGCCTTATCCTGGAGCCGCCTGAAAGACGCGCTTCCGACTATTCTGTGATAGTCTTTGCGGAATTCG
>DKXD01000077.1:0-601 GCA_002492075.1 Ruminococcaceae bacterium UBA7135 | reverse complement strand
CTGTGATAGTCTTTGCGGAATTCGGAACGAATATCCTGCGGGTTGAAAAACTTGCTTTGATATTCGCGGCACGGACACAGCAATTCTTTCCAGTTCATAATAACTCCTTTCGGAAAATTTTTGAATAATGCCGAAAACACCGTCAATAATATTTTCGGAACGTTCCTTATCATTTAACGGCTTGTACGCAAAACGAGCCAAACGCAAATTACATTTATCGAATATATTAAAGAGGTGTTTTATCATGACAGTTAAACGTGGAGAGATATATTACGCCGACTTAAGCCCCGTTGTAGGAAGCGAACAGGGCGGAATACGCCCCGTTCTTATCGTACAAAATGACGTCGGAAACAAGCACTCCCCCACGGTCATTGCGGCTGCCATAACCAGCAAGCAGGAGAAGTCCAAGCTGCCCACTCACATATCTGTTCAAGCCTCCTCCTGCGGACTTGCAAAGGATTCCGTAGTGCTTCTCGAACAGGTTCGTACATTGGACAAGCGCCGCCTGAAAGAGCGTATGGGAGAGCTCGACAGCGGCTCTATGCAGCAAGTAAACGACGCGCTTCAAGTAAGCCTTGGATTGTAAATTATAGTTTGTTGT
>DKXD01000158.1:25775-26174 GCA_002492075.1 Ruminococcaceae bacterium UBA7135 | reverse complement strand
TATAAATGTCAAGA
Organism: Ruminococcaceae bacterium UBA7135; assembly: GCA_002492075.1. Taxonomy (GTDB): domain Bacteria; phylum Bacillota; class Clostridia; order Oscillospirales; family Ruminococcaceae; genus CAG-115. The sequence goes on along the minus strand of DKXD01000158.1, from coordinate 26,160 downwards.
GGATTTTCTGCCTTATAAAAAATTTTGGGAATTTTTAACGAATATTTATTACAAAATTGTCTAAAACTACAGATACATAAAAATATCTTTTTGAGCCGCAGCACCGAAAAATCTTATAAAAGCCCTTGACTAATTTCAAAAATATGTTACAATATAAATAAAAAGGCAAAAAACGTCAGCTCGCACAATGGCATTTCAGGGCAAGACAGTTCCCTATTTGAAGCCGTTTTGCGGCTCGATGAAAACGAGGTATCCGTATATGAAGTCGGACAACAGTGACAGAAAGCGCGCCACTCGTAACAGCATCTACCGCTATCTGTACGACAGCAAGGAGTTCTGCTCGCGGCAAACGCTCGCGAACGAGCTGGGACTCAGCCTGCCCACG
>DKXD01000158.1:4563-25477 GCA_002492075.1 Ruminococcaceae bacterium UBA7135 | reverse complement strand
GCTGGGACTCAGCCTGCCCACGGTCTATCAGAATCTCGCGGAGCTTATGGAGCTCGGGCTCGTGTGCACGACGGATGAAAAGCTCTCCACGGGCGGACGCAAGGTGGAGGGACTTTCCATAGTCTCACAGGCGCGCTTTGCGCTCGGAGTTTCGATAAGCGTCAACAGCTTTCGTATCTCCGAGGTGGATCTGAAGATGAACGAGCTCGCTTATAAAAAGATATCCCTCCCACGCTCCAACAGCTTGGAGGACTACGTTGATCTGCTCAAAAGGGAGATCGAGCAATTCCTTGACGAGTTCAAGATAGACCGCGAGCGCCTGCTGGGTGTTGGAATAGCCTTGCCGGGCGTGGTATCGGAGGACGGTTCTAAGCTCGAGTACGCCCCGACGCTCAACCTCTGCAATGTTTCGTTCGATCGTTTTGAAAAAGAGTGCCCGTACCCCGTCCACATTGAAAACGACGCGAACTGCGGCGGCGGCGCGGAGTGGTTCGTGCGCGACTCTATAAAGAACGTTGCCTACCTTTCGCTCGAGCACGGCATAGGCGGTGCGGTATTCGGCAACGGAGTGCCCTATTATGGCGATAATCACCGCAGCGGCGAGTTCGGGCACATCTGCGTTGAGCCGGGCGGTTTGAGGTGCAGCTGCGGCAGACAGGGCTGTCTTGAGGCGTACTGTTCGGTGGGACGGATAAGCACTGATATCGGAGTTACCGAGGAGGAGTTCTTTCAAGGCTTGAGAAACGGCAGCATTGAGTACATCCAGCGCTGGGAAAATTACCTTCGTCATCTTGCTATCGGTATCAACAATATCCGAATGGTACTGGACTGCGACGTTGTCCTCGGCGGCTTTATGTCGGAGTACATCGAGCCCTATTTGCCGCGCCTTAAGGAATACCTCACCGCTCTGAATCCGTTCGGGGAAGACGCCGATTACATAAAGCTCAGCCGCTGCCGCAAGCACACCATACCCATGGGCGCGGCACTGTACTATATAATAAAGTTCCTTGACGAACTGTGATTCAGTTTACGGTTGACAGTTAAGGCTGCGGATTCGCCGCTTTATTTTAATAATGCGATTGTAAGTATATGGCGTGACTCTCGACTTGCGGGGAGGATCTTTAATTTACACATTGTAAATTGTTCAGCGGCTGTTTAAAAGTTTTTTTGTTTTCATTTGTTTTCGGACGGTTCTCCGCGAACGGCGGTGAGCCGTCTTTCGTGCACTCAAAGCGTTGGTATTTTATCAATGGACTTAATAAAATTCACAACTTCCACGCGCCGAATTTGTACAAATCGCAGAATATTTTTTCTTTTTTTAAAACTTTAGTAAAGTCTATTGACAAAAGAATCCTTTTCGGTTACAATAACATCAAATCAACGAACCTACGGTATGTGCCCGTATAGCATAAATGGTGCGGACACACCCGAAGTTCGGCGAAAGACTGAAAGGTGATGTTATGGATAAAAACGAGAAACGTGTTCTCGAAATTACGGCGTGCAAGGCACGCATGGGCGTGATAGACGCGGTACACGCAGCGAAGTCGGGACACCCGGGCGGTTCGCTGTCGATATGCGATGCGCTGACATATCTGTACTTTAAGAAGATGAACATATGTCTTCAAGCATTGGAAAAGGGCGTTTATAGTACGCGAGGTTGTTTGAAAATGTTGAAAGGGGTGGTTTTATGAATGTTCCTAAATGGCTTGACAACGCGGTTTTCTATGAAATATACCCGCAGTCCTTCAAGGATTCCAACGGTGACGGCATAGGTGATTTCAACGGGATAATCGAAAAGCTGGATTATGTAAAAGACTTTGGCTGCACGGCGATTTGGATGAACCCTTGCTTTAAATCGCCGTTCGGAGACGCGGGCTATGACGTTTCGGATTATCTGGAGACTGCGCCGCGCTACGGCACAAACGAGGATTTAAAGCGACTGTTCTCCGAAGCTCACAAGCGCGGTATGCACATACTTTTAGACCTTGTTCCGGGGCACACCTCGGTGGAGCACCCGTGGTTCAAGCAGTCGATGAAAGCGGAGCGCAATGAGTTCACCGACCGCTATGTGTGGACGGACAGCATTTGGGAAAGCCCTGAGGCAATGGGCTGTATTCGCGGCATTTCCGATCGTGACGGCTCATGCGCGGTGAATTTCTTTTCGCACCAGCCTGCGCTGAACTACGGCTTTTACAAGCCCGATCCTGACAAAAAGTGGCAGCAGTCAACGGACAGCGAGGGCGCTCGGGCGACGCTCGAAGCGATGAAAGACGTTATGCGTTTTTGGCTGAACGCAGGCTGTGACGGCTTCCGCGTGGATATGGCGGGGTCGCTCGTCAAGAACGATGAGGACGGCAAGGGAACAGTAAAGCTCTGGCAAAACGTGCGCGAATTTCTCGACAAAGAGTTCCCGAACGCCGCTATGGTTTCCGAGTGGGGCGAGCCCGACAAATCGCTTCAAGGCGGATTTCATATGGACTTTCTGCTGCATTTCGGCCCGTCGCACTACAACGACCTGTTCCGCTGCGAATATCCGTTTTTCGCGGGACAAGGCGACGTTTCGGAGTTCGTCAAAAAGTACACGGAAAACTATGAAAAATCCGAGAGAAAAGGGCTTATCTGCATACCATCCGGAAATCACGATATGGACAGACTTTCAAGGAACGTTCACGGTGATAATTTAAAGATAGCGTTTGCGTTTCTGCTGTCAATGCCGGGCGCGCCGTTTATTTACTACGGCGACGAGATAGGTATGCGCTATGTCGAGGGGCTGACGTCTGTTGAGGGCGGCTACGGCAGAACGGGTTCGCGCTCGCCTATGCAGTGGGACGATTCTGCCAACGCGGGATTCAGCACCGCGCCCGCTGAAAAGCTGTATATATCGCAGGACGCTTCTCCCGATAGACCGACTGTCCAAAATCAGCAAGCGGACGAAAACTCGCTTTATCAAGAAGTAAAGCAGCTTATCGCGATACGGCGGGAGCACACGGCGCTTCACAACCGTTCCGAGATAGAATTCGTTTATGCGGAAAAGAACGCTTATCCGTTGGTGTACATAAGAAGCTCCGAGAGCGAGCGCATACTCGTTATAATAAATCCGTCGGACAAAGCGGCGGAGTTTCCGTGCGAATTAACATTTAAGGGCACTGCTTACGTGTTCGGAGGAGCGGCGGGCTCGGACGGCAAAAAGGTCAGCGTACCACCGTGTTCCGCGGGATTTTATATAATTTAAAGGAGAGAACATGACTTGCACCGATCTCAGCGGAGAGTGGAGCGTTTTTCTTGATGAAACCAAGTTCGAGACGCTGCCCAAAGCATTCCCCGATAAAATAATATTGCCGAACACGACCTCTAACGCGCGTCTCGGCAAGCAAAACGAGGAAAAGGCGAACGGTTATCTGACCGACCTCTATAGATTCGAGGGTTACGCGTGGTTTCGCCGAAAGATAGCGATAACGCGCGAACAGTCGGAAAAGGAGCTGACGCTGCTGCTTGAACGCACCCGCAAGACTGCGGTTTATGTTGACGGCGAAAAGCTCGGAGAGTATTGCTCGCTTACCGCGCCTCACAGATACGCGATAAACGGGCTTTCGGAGGGCGAACACGAGCTTGTCGTCCGTGTGGACAACACCGAATATCCCACCAAGGGCGGGCATCTGACGAGCCCCGATACTCAGACGAATTGGAACGGTATAACGGGAAAGCTTGCGCTGTTGAGTTACGATACTTATCCCGAAGCCATTCGGATAACGTCCGACCTTTCAAAAAACACGGTGACGGTAAATTCGGCTATTCTCGGCGGGAAAAGCGGCACGGCGCTCCTTAGGATTTACAACGATGAGTTTGAGTTCGCAAGAGAAACGACCGCGTTTTCGGAAAGCTTTGAGTGTACGCTCACGCTTTCGGGCAGCGTTCCGAAATGGAGCGAGTTCAGCCCCGATCTTTTGAATTTAGAAATAGCGATAGGCGAAGATACGCGCGTTGTGAAATTCGGCTTTCGAGAGTTTAAAGCGGACGGCTTGAAGTTCAGAATAAACGGCAGTGAAACGTTTTTGCGCGGCAAGCACGATGGTATGGTGTTTCCGAGAACGGGCTGCGCACCGACCGATATCGAAAGCTGGCTTTCCGTTTTTAAGACCGCGATGGAATACGGGATAAACCATTACCGCTTTCACACTTGTTGTCCGCCTGAGGCAGCGTTTGACGCCGCGGACGCGCTTGGGATATACTTGCAGCCCGAGCTGCCGTTTTGGGGAACGATCCCCGATAAGCCCGACGCCGAGTTTGAGTTTCTGAAAGCCGAGGGCTTTCGGATATTGCGGGAGTTCGGGCGGCATCCGTCGTTCGTGATGATGTCGATGGGCAACGAGCTTTGGGGCAGCCGAGAGGCGTTGGATTCTCTGCTCGGAGAGTATAAGCACGGCTTTCCCGATAAACTGTTTACGCAAGGCTCGAATAATTTTCAGTGGGTGCCGTGCGTTCTCCCAAACGACGACTTTTTCAGCGGCGTGCGCCTTGACGGAGAGCGTCTTATTCGCGGCAGCTACGCGATGTGCGACGCTCCGCAGGGACGCGTTCAGACCGCCCGTCCCGAAAGCGTTCACAATTACGATGCTATGATAGCTCACGAATCGGTGACATCGGGCGGCTCGGCGGGCGGCGAGATAATGATACAGTACGGCACGGAGATGAAAAAAGTGCAAAGCGAGGGCGGCGAGCTCTTGATACCGAACGTTCCCGTGGTCTCGCACGAGATAGGTCAGTATTACACCTACCCAGATTACGGGGAGATAGAGCGCTACACGGGCTCTTTGCGGCATTTCGCTTATGAGATGTACCGCGATACGGCGGCGGAAAAGGGCTTGCTGTCTTACGCGGAGCGCTTTTTCAAGGCGAGCGGCGCGCTTTCGGTTGAATGTTACCGCCGTGAGATAGAGACGGTTCTCCGTTCGGGAAAAATGGCGGGCTTTCAGCTTTTGGATATACAGGACTTCCCGGGGCAGGGAATAGCCTCTGTCGGCATTTTGAACGCGTTCATGGAAAGCAAGGGATTGATAGAGCCGAGCGAGTGGCGGCGCTTCTGTGCGTCCACCGTTCTGCTGGCGGAGCTTCCAAGGTTCGTATATACAAGCGGCGAACCGATAACCTGCGGCTTGCTGATATCAAACACCGCGCCGAATGTCGATATCCGCGAGATAGAGTGGAGAGTAACGCTGAACGGCGAGGAGCTTGCCGAGGGAAAAAGCAAGCTCGAAAGGACGGACGGCAGAATAACGAGAGCCGAAAGCGCGAAGTTCACGCTTCGATGCGATAAGCCCGCGGCGGTGACGCTCCTGCTTCGCGCAGGCGGTTATTTCAACGAGTATACGCTGTACGTCTATCCGCGTATCGACGTTAAGATAACGGAAAACGAGATAACATACAACGGCAAAACTCTCCCGATAGTGCACGATAAACCGCGCGGCGGCGCGTTGTGTATCCCGTACTCCGAGGAGGGTGACCTCAAAGGGGAATATTGCACTGATTTTTGGTGCTACGGAATGTTCAAGTCCATATCGGAGAGTATGGGAAAACCCGTTCCCGCGGGAACTCTTGGACTGCTTCCGAATACGGAAAGCGAGCTCTTGCGCGGATTTCCGTGCGAGGCTCATACCTCGCCTGTGTGGTATGATATCGTAACGCACAGCTTCGCGGCAAATTTGGACGGCACGGAGATAACGCCCGACGTTTGGGTGATAGACAACCCCGAGCGCGCGTCGCGATTAGCGCTTCTGTACCGCGACGGCGGCGTTGTCTGCACATCAAGATTGTGGGAAATAGCGGATAATATCGAGGTAAAGCATTTTGCGGCAAGCCTCATGAACGCAATATTATAAGGAGGATACACCATGAGATTTTCGGACGGATTTTGGCTCAACAAGCGCGGTTATGATGTAAACTACGCGGCGCAGGCATACGAGATAACGCCCGTGGAGAACGGACTCAATGTTTACGTTACGACGCAGTATATTCAGAACAGAGGACAGACCCTCGGAGGACCTTGTCTTGATATCACGATCACATCGACGCAGAAGAACGTCATCAAGGTGTCGATGGCGCACTATAAAGGCGGCTTGGACAATGTTCCGCGCTTTGAGCTTAACGAGCTTCAAGGCTTCAAGCCCGAGATAAAGGAAAACGAGAACAATTGGGAGATCGTTTCGGGAGACACTAAAGTCGTTATCGCAAAAGGCGGCTACAGTGTACAGTATTATTACAAGGATAAGCGCTTGACGGGCGGCGCGTGGAGAAGCGCATCCGTTATTACGGAAAGCGAGTTTATAAAGTCGTCGCGCCTTGACGCCGCCCAAGACAATACGTTTTGGGATTATCCGCGCAACGAAAAGACGACATACATCCGCGAGCAGCTCTCGATGAACATCGGCGAGTATTTCTACGGCTTTGGCGAGAAATTCACGCCGTTTGTCAAGAACGGTCAGACCGTGCAGATCTGGAACAGCGACGGCGGCACTTGCTCCGACCAGTCGTATAAGTCTATTCCGTTTTACGTATCGAGCGAGGGCTATGGGATATTCGTAAACTCCTCGGATAACGTGTCGTTTGAGGTCTGCTCCGATACTGTCTCAAAGGTATCATTCACCGTGCCGGGCGAAACGCTGGAATATTTCGTGATAGGCGGCGAAAACGTCGCAGAGGTTCTCGAAAACTACACCGACCTCACGGGAAAACCGGCATTGCCGCCCGCGTTCACGTTCGGCTTGTGGCTCACCACGTCGTTTACCACGGATTACAACGAGGAGACGGTAACATCGTTCATCGACGGTATGGCACAGCGCGATATCCCGCTTGAGGTGTTCCACTTCGATTGCTTTTGGATGAAGGAGTTCCAATGGTGCAATTTCGAGTGGGATAAGCGCCAGTTCCCCGACCCGCCCGCGATGCTCAAACGCCTGAAGACGGATAAGCAGCTCAAGACCTGCGTTTGGATAAACCCGTATATCGGTCAGTGCTCGCCGCTGTTCGAGGAGGGCAAGCGGGGCGGCTATCTGATAAAGAATCTCGACGGAAGCGTGTTCCAGTGCGATATGTGGCAGCCGGGGCTCGCGATAGTCGATTTCACCAACCCCGCCGCCTGCGAGTGGTATGCGTCCAAGCTCAAAAAGCTCTGCGAAATGGGCGTAGATTGCTTTAAGACCGACTTCGGCGAGAGGATACCGATCAATGTAAAATACTACGACGGTTCAGACCCCGTGGCTATGCACAACTATTTCACCTACCTGTATAACAAAACCGTGTTCAACGTGCTCAAAGAATACTACGGCGAGAACAAGGCGTGCCTGTTCGCACGTTCGGCGACCGTAGGCGGGCAGAAGTTCCCCGTGCATTGGGGCGGCGACTGCTCGGCGGAGTACACGTCGATGGCGGAGACGATACGCGGCGGTTTGTCGCTTTGTATGAGCGGCTTCGGGTTTTACAGTCACGATATCTCGGGCTTCGAGTCGACCGCCACTCCCGATATCTATAAGCGTTGGAGCGCGTTCGGATTGCTGTCCTCTCATTCGCGGCTTCACGGAAACAACTCCTACCGCGTTCCGTGGCTGTTCGACGACGAGGCGGTGGATGTACTGAGGTTCTTCACAAAGCTGAAGGGCAGACTTATGCCGTACCTCTGGGCGCAGGCGATAAAAACGCACGAAACGGGCGTTCCGATGATGAGAGCGATGGTAGTCGACTACTCGAACGACCCCGCGTGCCTTACCCTTGACCGTCAGTATATGTTCGGCGACAATATCCTTGTCGCTCCCATACTCAACGATAAAGGTTTGGGCGAGTTCTATCTCCCCGAGGGAAAATGGACGGATATAATCAGCGGCAAGGTATACGAGGGCGGCAAGTTCTATAAAGAGACTTATGATTATTTCGGTCTTCCGTGCCTCGCAAAGCCGAATTCCATCATCGCTTACGGTGATTTCAAGCGCGGATTTGAATACGATTATCTCGAAAACGCGGAGTTCGTCATCTACGAGCCGAGCGAGGGAGCAGAGATAACCGCACCTGTTTACGATACCGACGCGAATAAGGTATTCGAGTTAAAAGCGGTGCGCCGTGGAAATAAAGTCGAGGTGACATTCTCGAGCGCCCCGAAGCCGTTCAAGGTAAAGCTCGCGGGCGAAGAGACGTTAAGCGTTGCGGCGGGCGAAACGTCCGTAATGCTGGAGATGAGGTGACAATATGAACGATATCTACCGCATTCATCTCGGCGCGGCGAAATGCGCGCTTGACCTCGGCGACGGCAGCGAGCGCGGCGAGTACGTGAATCAAGATTATATTCTGAACGTTCTCGGCAGACCGCATCGTTCCGTTGGGCTGATGTATACCTACTACCCCAACGACCCCGAATGGAGCAACAAAAAAATATCCGTTACCTGTAAGGATATGGAGATACACTTCCAGTGGGATTACCCGTATGACGATTATTTTCCTTACGGCGCGAACGGTCAGCCTTTCGAGCAGATGAAAGACGTGCGCCGTCACGGGCAGGACGTTTTTCTTACGCTTACGATAGACTGCTCTCTTCCCGATGAGTCCTTGCGTAAAATAGCTCGTGACTTAAAGCCCTACGGCAGAATGAGACTGCGCATAAATCACGAGTGCGTCGGCACGTGGTTCACGCATAACCGCCGCTTTTCATTCGAGGAAATCGGAGCGTTCTTTGTGCGCTTTGCGAACATCATCAAGGAAGAAGCGCCGAATGTCAAAACGGTGTTCTGCGCGGGATTTGCGAGAAACGAGGATGGCTCGGTCGAGCAGGAGGCGGCGTTCGCCGATGCTTACAGAGCGGCGGACGAGTGGAGCGGCGACGCGTATTTGGCGCTGCATTACGGCTGGCCGTTCGACGTCGCGGAAAAGGGCGGCGACAGTCACACCACGGGCTGCGTCAAGGATAATTTCGAGCTTTTCAAGAAGACGTTTGAGCGACTTACGCAGGTAAACGGAGGCGTACCCAAACCTATGATAACCGCCGAGTTGAATACCGACGGCGACGTTACGGGTGCGGCGGAGCAGGGCGAGAGCGTGCTCCGCTTCTATGAGATGATACGCGACGAAAAAGCGGATTGGTTCAAATCGGTCTCGTTCTATCAGTTCCGCGACAGAGGAAGATTGGGTCTTGAGATAGAAGACCCGAACAACAAAGACGTCGGCATACCACAGCCGATAATGCGCGAGTACAAAAAGGTTCTGAACGACCCGTACTTTATGCCCGAAACGGAGCTGAGAGGCGGCGCTGAGCTCCCGGTGCGGCTGCGCTGGGGCGGCGCGGAGGACGCGGACGGCGCAGCGATAAAGCTCCCGTTCGAGAGGACTCCGATATTCTGCGAAGTGACTATAAATGAACCATTGTCGTTGATGCTGGAGCTTAACGGAAAGTGGTTTTACAAAAGTCCGAGCACAAAAACCGTCGATCTTATGCCCGCGTTCTACGAAAAACCGCTCAACGGAGCGGCAGAACTCACTTTGAAGCTGTTTGCCACTCCCGCCGACGGCGTAAACGTCGATAACGGCGCGGCCGATTGGACAGAGAACTATTACGCCGAGCTGACGGAGCTTCCGAGTTTCCGTATCCGTTACGAACCCGTCGGAACGGTAAGATGACCGCGATGACGCGGCTGTTTTTGCCCTAATGTTCGGAATGTAGAAAGTATATTTACAAAAGATAAGGAGGAAATGTGGAGACGAAAGTTTTGATATCGTTTCATAGTCCTTACAATGTATTTTAACGCGGGCATCACGTTTTATTCGCGTACTATATTTATATTGGTCAAAGGATTTTGTGAATTTTTTATAAAATCGCGCCCCGATTTTCCGGGACGCGAAAAACATATATGGACAAATTACTTTTTCTTCTTGGAGAGCGCGACAACCGCCATGCCTGCCGCCAGAACAACGGGAGCTATCGCAAGCGCAATACCCGTAGACTTCTGATCGGAGCCGGACTCGCTGCCGCCCGAGTTTGCGGTATCGGTGTCGCCGGGGGTGACGATTTCCGGTTCGCTCGGCTGCTCTTCGGTTTCCGAAAGCTGTTTTTCGGAGATGATAAACGTGCTGAAATGATCTGCGGTAAAGATTGCCATACCATTCTCGAAAACGGTATCAACGGGAATGTTTTTTCCGTCAAGAACGTGATATACATATAACTCTTTGTCTTTGAACGTTTCGGGAACGGGAATTTTTACTGTTACCTCAGTCTCGGGCTGAATTTCAACGCCGCTTGCATCGGTGAATGTTAAGTCATAGGCGTATTGCGTATCGTTGGATAGTTCCTCTATGGGCTTTACAGAGAAATCCACTTGCGTTGAAAAAATGCCTGTGGCGTTAATTTTTGTGGTTTTATCGGTGATATCGATTGGAACACAGTTGTAGTGTATTGTTACGATGTTATCATATGAATTGGCACCGCTTATCTTGTTCCAGTCCTCTTTGTTACCGCCATAATAAATGTCTGTGAAGTTATCACTAAAAGAAGTTCCCGCAGTACTGACACTCGCCGCGAAAGCACTGCCGCTAAGTGTTGCAACGCTTTCGGGTATAAAAACCCAAGCAAGATTTATACACCCGGTAAACGATCCCGGCATTAATGTTGTTACGTTATCTGGTATTATTAATGTTTTAAGTCCGGTCATTCCCCACATGGATTCTGAAACAATTTCTGCAACACTGTTTGGAATTTTTACTGACATAAGGTTCTCGCTATAAACCATAGCACTCCAGCCAATATTTGTAACACTTTCGGGGATGGTATAATATTTATTGGTTTTGCCTTGAGGATAGTAAATCAGATTGCTTTTATCTTTATTAAATACAACGCCATCTTCAGATGAATACACTATATTTTCCGAATCAATTTTTATTTCAGCAAGGTTTATACACCCTCCAAAACAATCGCTCTTAATTCCGTTTGTGACATTTTGGGGAATAATTATCGAGGTAAGCTTTTTACAATCCTCAAAAGCAAAGTTTTCCATTTTTGTAACCATCTTCCCATTTACCTCATTTGGTATGATAGCCTCTGTAATTGTTTCTCTGCTTTCGTCTGCACATGAAACGCTTAAAGTGCCGTCTTCAAGCTCTTTAAATTGCAAATCGCCCTCAATAAAGGTGCTGCCTGCCGTATGTGCCTGAACCTGCTCAGAATCATCCGCCGTTAAGTTCTCTTCTGCCAAACCAAATGTAGTAAGTGAGCCAAACGTTATTGTTGCCGCAAGAATTACAGCCGTTATTTTTTTAAATTTCATATAGCATTTCCTCCTGTGTTATGGCTTAAAACTGTTTCTTCTTAAATATCACAACAGCCGCGCACGCCGTCAGAATAACGGGCGCTGTTGCTAAAGCTATACCAGTGCTGGCTTGGTCGTTTCCGTTTAACGTGCCGGAGTTTTTATCGGTGTCGCCGGGGGTGACGATTTCCGGTTCGCTCGGCTGCTCTTCGGTTTCCGAAAGCTGTTTTTCGGAGATGATAAACGTGCTGAAATGGTCAGCGGAAAATACTATCATACCGTCTTCAACAATGTGTTCAATAGGTATGTTTTTTCCGTCCAGAACGTGATATACATAGAGCTTCTTATCCTTAAACGCTTCGGGAACGGGGATTTTTACAGTCACGTTGCTCTCCGGCTGAACTTCTTTGCCATTTGCATCGGTGAATGAGAGATCGTACGCATACTGCGTGTCTGTGGTTTGCTCCATGATAGGTGTTACAGAGAGCTTAGCTCCGTTGGGGAGTATTCCACTCGCGTTTATTCCGGTGTTTTTGTCCGTGATATCAATCGGGGCACAGTTATAGTGTATCGCTGCGGACTTGAGCTTGTCGTTGTTTTCATAAATTTCGATTTTATCCCACTGCTCTGCGCTGCCGCTGTAGTACACATCATCAAGATTTATCCATGCCTCGGAAGAATCCTCCGAATACCCGGAAGCACCAACCACTGTTACACTTTCAGGTATTACAATTGATTTCAAACCGGAACAATTATCAAATGCGTAATGATACGTACTTGTTACGCCATCCGGTATCGCATAAGTAGATTCTGTTTTGCCTGCCGGATATCTAAACAGCTGTTTTCCCCATTCTTCATCTTCAGAAAACAAAACACCATTTTCAGAAGAATATCGTATATTGTTTTCGTCGACATTGATTGTGATTAAGCTGTCACATCCGCTAAAAACACCTAAAGAGCTAATGTCTGTTACGCTACTCGGCAAATTTATCAATTCTATATTGGAGCATGCCATGAAAGTCTCATTTCCAATTTCTGTTACGCCCTCCGGTATCGTTATTGACGTAAGGCTGGAACAACCTCTAAAAGCCCTCATGCCAATTTCTGTTACGCTCTCCGGTATCGTTATTGATTCCAAACCGGAACAACCGGAAAAAGCCTCACCGCCAATACTTACAATGTTATCCGATAATGTTATTGATTTTAGACTTTTACAGCCCGAAAAAGCAAATGCATTAATATCTGTTACGTCGACAGGCGTAATTATTGTTGTCAGCGCACTCGAATCGGAACCGGTTTGGTTAAAGGCGTAATAACCAATGCTTGTTACACTGTCCGGTATTTTATAAGTCTGTTCCGTTTTGCCTGCCGGATAGTAAATCAGCTTTGTTTTGTCTTTGTTAAACCAAACTCCATCTTCGGAAGCATATTGCGAATTATTTTCGCTGATATTGATCTCGACCAGACGAGGGCATTGTCTAAAACAATAATTCTCTCCATTCTTGAAAAAGGTACTTACACCGTCGGGTATAGTTACCGATGTAAGGTTTTGACAACCTTGAAAAGCATTGTATGCAACACTTGTTACATTTTTTCCTTTGACCTGTGCGGGAATCTCAAGCGATGTGACTTCATCTTTATTAACTACGCTATAAAGACATAATGTACCGTCTTCATTTACCTCATACTTTAGATTTCCATCGACAAATTCATCCCCCCGTTCGAGCACTTCATCCGGGCTTACCGCAACGCCGACAGCGTTTGTCAGCACACTTGACAGTGGTACGGCTGTTGTTACCATTGTTGCGGTCATAGCAGCTGCCATTAACTTCTTAATTTTCATAATTTTCCCTCCAAAAATATATATAATATGTATTACGCCTTTAAGAGTATGGTATATGCTCTAAAAGGTGTTAAAACTATTATAACACCTTTTCAATTACTTGTCAAGTACATTTTAAAAGGTGTAAAATATTTTTATAAAGTTTATTTGTGGAGGAAATGATATGCAAATCAACACTGTACCTCTTATATTGAAATACGTCCGCAAGCAAAAGGGCTACAGCCAGAGCCAGATTGCCGAGGTTTTAAAAACCACTCAACAGCAGATATGGAAATACGAAAACGAGAACCCCAAATACAATCAAGAAATTCCTGTTCGCCATATAATAACGCTGGCAAGACTATACGATGTAAGCGCGGATTATCTTCTCGGGCTTACCGACGTTTCAAAGCCCTATCCCCGTTCCGCGCCCGAAAATCTCGAAGAATAAAAAGCTCCCCGAACCAAATCGGGGAGCTTGCCTTACATATTCGTTTTTCTGCGCTTGATGACTTTCTGCCGCGAGAACTCTTCGCGCTCCTTTTCCTCAAGAGCGTTGGTGATAAAGTGGACTTGCTCCTGAAAACGCGGTATCATAATGTTTTTCAAAGCGTTTGCGCGCTTCTGCGTCTTTTTGATCGCCACCGCCAAACGATAAATGCTGTTCTCCACTTCGGCAAGGCGCACGGTTATCTCCTTTGCCTTGTTAAAGCAGACGTAAGCATAATCGAACGAGGAATTGGTGCGGTTCAGCGCATAAATGGGATGATCGGCGGGGGAGATGTCGGCGGAAAGCTTTGGCAGCTCCACACCCATAACGCTGCGAACCGAAAGCTTCAGCGACTGTTCTGTCGGAATAGTCTGCGCAAGCTCATTTACCACGCCGAGCGTTATATTCGCGTACTCCAGAGCCTTGTACGCCTGTGCGTAGGTGCTTTCGATAGTCGAGCGCAGTTCTTTCGCTTCGTCGGTGAGCGACACCATTTCGCGTACCAGTATGTTGCGCTTTCTGTCCATCAGCTCATACCCAAGCTGCGCCTGTTTTAGCTGCCGCTTAGTCTTTATCAGATTGCCCTTTGTGGGAAATATCTGCTCTGCCATGGTGTCTCACCGCCTTTCGTTTTTGGTTTTTCGGGTTTACTCGGTATCTTCCGAAGCGGGCGCGGTATTTTCAAGAAAACGCGCCGCACGTTCGGGGTCGTACTTTTCGTCGAGCAGTTTCTCGTCGATACGGTCAAGCTCGTTTTTCGGGAGACTGCACAGCAGATCCCAGCCGAGATCGAGCGTTTCGTCCATAGAACGGTTTTCGTCGAAGCCCTGATTGAGGAAATTGTCCTCGAAAAGACGCCCGAAACGCATATAAGCGCGGTCGGCGTCGGAAAGCTCTTCTTCTCCGATAACCGAAGCCAGGCTCCGCGCGTCCTGAACCTTCGCGTAAGCCGCGAAAAGCTGGTTGGAAACTGCGGCATGGTCGGCTCTCGTATAGCCCTCGCCGATACCGTCCTTCATAAGTCTGGACAGTGAAAGCAGCACGGAAAGCCCCGGATAAACGCCGCGCTGATCGAGTTCGCGGTCGAAAACTATCTGCCCCTCGGTGATGTACGCGGTAAGGTCGGGGATAGGGTGCGTGATATCGTCGTTGGGCATAGTGAGTATCGGTATCTGCGTTACAGAGCCTGTGCTTCCCTCGATAACTCCCGCGCGTTCATAAAGCGCGGCAAGGTTTGAGTAAAGATAGCCGGGATAGCCCTTGCGTCCGGGTATCTCGCCTTTTGAGCTGGAAAACTCACGCAATGCCTCGGCATAGCTCGTCATATCGGTCATTATTACCAATATGTGCATATTCTTTTCAAATGCCAGATACTCAGCCGCGGTAAGCGCGCAAAGCGGGGTGAGCAGACGCTCGATTATCGGGTCGCTGGAAAGATTGAGGAACATACAAACGCGTTCGGAAGCGCCTGTTTCCTCAAAGCTCTTGCGAAAATAGTTTGCTACGTCGTTCTGAACGCCCATTGCCGCGAACACGATAGCAAAGTCGCCCGAACCTTCCCCCGTCAATTTCGCCTGTTTAACGATCTGCACCGCCAGCTTGTTGTGAGAAAGTCCCGAACCCGAAAAGATAGGAAGCTTTTGTCCTCTTATCAGGGTCATAAGCGCGTCTATCGAGGAAATTCCCGTGTGGATATAGTTCCTCGGATACTGCCGCGCTACGGGGTTCAGCGATTTTCCGTTTACATCGCCCATTTTTTCGGGGAATACGTCCCCAAGACCGTCAATGGGTTTGCCCGCGCCGCTGAACACTCTGCCCAGCATTTCTGTCGCGAGCGGTATTTCAAGCGGCTTTCCCGAGAAAATTGTGCGCGTGTTTTCAAGCGAGATACCGTTCGTTCCCTCAAAAACCTGCAAAATAGCCTTGTCGCCCTCAAGCTCGACAACGCGCCCTATGCGCTCCGTGCCGTCGTTCAGGCGGATACGCGCTATCTCGTCATACGCCACGCCCGAAACGCCCTCTAATGCAACCAAGGGTCCGTTTATATCTTTCAGTCCGACATACTGCAAACTCATATATCCGTCCCCCTTTTCAGACGCTCAACGCGCCAATCTTTTCTTCTATCTCTTTCAAATAATCATCGAACATTTCAAGCTTGTCGTTCGGAATATCGTATTTCATTTTCACAGCCTTGTCGAATAATCCCAAAGCAAGTATATCCGACAGCATAACTCCGTTTTTCAGAGCGTCAAGCGACTGATGATACAATTCGACAATAACTCTCATCATCAGCATCTGTTTTTCAAGCGGAACATAAGTATCGTCCTTGTGGTACGCGTTCTGCTGTAAAAAACCCACGCGAACTACTCTCGCTGTTTCGATCGCGAGCTTCTGGTCATCGGGAAGAACGTCCGCGCCGATAAGCTTTACGATCTCCATAAGCTTAGTCTCTTCCTGGAGTATATTGGATATCTCCTGGCGAAGGCTCATAAAGTCTGCATCGACGTTTTTGTTGTAATAATCACTGAGATCTTCAATATATTCGGAATAGCTCTGATTCCAGTCTATCGCGGGATAGTGACGCGCATAAGCAAGCGACTTATCCAAAGCCCAGAAACAGCGCACAAAGCGCTTGGTGTTCTGAGTTACAGGCTCGGAGAAGTCGGAGCCTTGCGGCGATACCGCGCCGATTATCGTTACAGAACCCTCGGTGCCGTTTAAATTTTCTACATAACCCGCACGCTCGTAGAACTCCGAAAGCCTTGACGGAAGATATGCGGGGAAACCCTCTTCGGCTGGCATTTCCTCCAAACGCCCCGAAATCTCACGCAGAGCCTCCGCCCAGCGCGAAGTGGAATCCGCCATTATAGCGATGTGGTAGCCCATATCGCGGTAGTACTCGGCTAAGGTTATTCCCGTGTAAATAGACGCTTCACGCGCCGCCACGGGCATATTCGACGTGTTTGCGATAAGCACGGTTCTGTCGGTAAGCGGGCGGTTGGATTTTGGGTCGATAAGCTCCCCGAACTCTTCCAAGACCTGCGTCATTTCGTTGCCGCGCTCTCCGCAGCCAATATATACGATGATATCCGCGTCGCACCACTTCGCAAGCTGGTGCTGCGTCATGGTTTTGCCCGTGCCGAATCCGCCCGGAATAGCGGCAGTTCCGCCTTTCGCTATCGGGATTATCGTATCTATAACGCGCTGCCCCGTAATAAGCGGTCGGTTTATCGGAAGACGCTTTGCCATGGGGCGCGCTTTCTTTATCGGCCATTTCTGAACCATAGTGAGCGGCATTTCCGTGCCGTCCGCGAGCTTCAGCTTGATTATAGTGTCGTTTACACAGTATTTTCCGTTTTCCGCGGCGAATGTCACCTCGCCCGAAACGTTCGGCGAGAGCATACATTTATGCGTGATAAGCGCAGTCTCGGGGCAGGTGCAGTAAATATCGCCGCCCTTGAGCTTATCCCCGATCTTAACGGTGACGGTAACGTCGTACTGTTTTTCCGTATCAAGAGAAAACAGTGCGTTTCCCTCGGCTACGAACGCTCCGTTAAGCTTTGTCATATCGCGCAGAGGACGCTCGATGCCGTCGAATATATTCGAGATTATCCCCGGACCCAATGTCGCGCAAACGGGCTGCCCGGTGCTTTCGATAGGCTCTCCTATTTTCAGCCCGGCGGTGTCCTCGTAAACCTGTATTGTCGTGAATTTATCGGTAACTCCGATAACCTCGCCGATAAGGCGCTTGTTGCCCACATACACCATTTCAAGCATGGAAAAATCACGCGTATCCGCAGCTTTTACAACCGGTCCGTTTATTGAGTAGATCGTGTTATTCACTTCGTTCATCCCTTCATGAGGTTATAGCCTGAGTTCGGATTTATCCGTAAACGCATCCCGTTCGCTTTCAAGAGCGCTGTCAAGCGTCAAGTCCGCATACAAGCCCTTTTCTTCATCAAGCGCGCCGATACCGCCTATCATTATCGTAAGCTCTGCGCGCACCTCGCGGTCAGTGAGCTTTTTTACGCGATCAACGTCCTTCGCGGCCGTAAGCACGACAAAATTTCCGCCCGGCTCACGCTCCGCCTTAGCGAGAGAACGTTTGAGAAAATCCTCGTATTTTTCGGAACTTGCGAATTCTTCAAGATCGCCGCGAAGCTCTTCAAAAAAATCGTCGATGAGTTTCTTGCGGTGAGTGCGCACAGCCTTGGTGGTTTCAAACTCGCACCGCGAAAGCTCCTTTTTAAACTGCATTTCGTTAGCGCTCTTTTCCGCGCGTACCTGTGACAGAGCCTCCGCCAGAGCGTGCTCCGCCCGAGCTTTGCCTGCCGCGCTTTTCTTCGCGCGTATCTCCTTTGTGCTTTGCGCTATTTCCTCGTCCGCTTGTTTATCTATCGCCGCGCGGAACATCTCCACTTTTTCGGCGTACATTGCTTCCAGATCCATAGTACCCCCATAAATCGAATGTATAATTGTCAATGGTACATTGTCAATTAATTACAGCTTGATGCCGATAGATTCTTCAACATATCGCGATATAGATTCGCTTATCCCGCTGTTTCCGTGGCGGTCGGGTATCTCAACGATAAGCGGTCTGCGGCGGTTGAGCTTGATGTCGTAGACCTTATCATGGCACAATTCCACCAGCTTTTCCGTCATCAAGACTACAGCAACATCCTTGTCCGCCGCCGCTTTGTCAAGCTCTTCAAGAACGTGTTCTTTGCGGTGAGCCACAACGCCCTCTATGCCCGCTATGCGCATACCCATTTGCGTATCTATATTATCGCTTATCAAAAAGAACTTCATAATTTTTACCGAAGATCAACCAAACAAAATAAGGATGGAAATAAGCAGTCCGTAAATTGCAACGCCCTCGCCGAGAGCCACGAATATCAGCGCCTTGGAAAACGCCTTGTCGTTTTCGGAAACAGCGCCTATCGCCGCGGGAGCCGCGCCGCCTACCGCAACGCCCGTGCCTATCGTGCCCAGACCCGTCGAAAGAGCCGCGCCGATATATTTAAGTCCGTTGGAAACGCCCTCGGCGCTTGCGGCGGGATCGGCTGCTGCGGCGAACGCGCCTGTAATAGGCAGCAGCGTCGTTACCAGCAGCACTCCGAAAAACGATACTATGTTCGTGATGACCGCGCGTTTTCTGTTCACGGGTTTCTTGTCGTGTATCCTTTTAAGGCTTACGAAAAGGGGCAGCATAATTGCCGCGACCGCAACAAGCGGCATAACAAAAAGAAATACCATATTCATTATAATATCCTCCTAAAAATTAAGTTTCGGAATCAAGCTGTATCTCAACCGGCTTGAACATCGTGCCGCTGCCGTCATAGAAGCGGCTGAATATCTCATAGAACTCCAGACGCAGCACCTGAATACCGACAAGCAGTCCCTCGATGCCCATAACCACGATGTTTCCGACTATATATACGATAACGGTTTTGGCGGTTATCGGAGCGCCCGAAGCCGTTCCCGCAAGCTGTGATACAACGAGCATAAATCCCGCGTGCGAAAGAACGAAACCGCCTACTCTGAGGTACGACATCGTGTTTGAAAGGAAGCTTATCGCCGCCTCGAACAGCTCTATGAAGTTGCTGATTATGAAGTTGCCGACCTTGAACGACTCTTCGGATTTTTTATGCGCCATAGCGTTCAGTATAGGCTCTTTGAAGAATATCAGCAGAGCCGGCAGCGCGATAAGGCAGATAACGTACGCGGCGTTCATCAGAGCAATGCCGTACAGCAGCTGACAGATAAGTCCGATGACCAAAGCCGCGTAAAGAACGATGCCGCACAGACCGTTCACGCTGAAGATCGCTTCGCCCTTGTGTCCCGCCTTGAATTTCAGAACCATATTGAATATCATCGAGATAAGTATCAGAATAACTCCGATAACAAGCGCGAACAGCAGCACCACCATAGCTGCTTGGAAAATGCTTTCGGGGTGTTCGGGTATGCCCAGATTTCCGAACAGCCTGCAAACGCCGCGCCAGATGTTTTCGCGGTGATATATCGGCGGTATTACCGTTTCTATTCCGAACACCGAGCCGTATATACACCCACCCGCCATAGAGAATATTCCAAGCCTTGTCATAATGGGCGCAAGACCGTTTTTGGTGAGCTTTGTCAGCAGCAGACCCAGCAGTGTTACCACCAAGCCTTGACCCACATCACCGAACATCAGTCCGAACAGTATCATATATGTTCCCGCCACATACGGCGTGGGGTCGAAGGTGCTGTATGTGGGAAGTCCATACATCTTCACGAACATCTCAAACGGGCGAACGAACCAATTGTTCCGAAGCTTCACGGGTATCTCCTCGGAAGCGCCCTTCTTTTCTACCGGTATTTCAAGACATTGGATATATGGCGAGGCTTTTTTCAGTTCCTCGCGCAGCAGCGCACATTCGCGCGTCGGGCAAAATCCCGAAAACGAGAACTGCTCGTCGGAGATGACCGCTTTCTTGCGCAGCTCAAAGCAGTCCGCCTTGTATTTCAGCTTGCACATCACCGCGGTAAAATCGCCTTTAAGCTTATCGGTGAAGTATGCCAGCTCCTTTTCAAGCTCCTCTTTCTGCTTGCTTTCCCGAGCTATCGCCTCGGCGATCTTTCGGTCGGCGTGCTCGGCGTCGTCCTCCAAATAATCCGGCAGTCTTGTGCGCTCGAAGCCCAGCGAGCCCATCACGTTATCCGCGATCTCAACGAGGTTTTTCGGCACGAAGTATATTCCGTAAACATATTCCACGGAACGCTCGAATGGAATAAACACAAAGCATTTGGAGGCGTAATACCCCAGCTTCTGTTCGTTTTCGGCAGGCAGCCGCCCGATACGTATCTTAACATATTTCAGTGCGAACAGGTCGTGAAATGATACGTCCATACCCACCAAATGCTGCAAATACGCGTCGGTCGTTCGGTGCTCTTCAAGAACTCGGTTGACGTTTTCCAGCTTTTCGCTGATCTCATAATACTGTTTGCTTATATCCTCGAAGTAGCTGTTAAACTCCTCGGGCGTATCGTAAGGCAGGGAGCTGAAGTCGCAGTATTGAGGTTTTATCTTCAAATTCACCGCCATATCATGGATCTTGGAATAAACTCCCAGATACGGATTTTGTTCGTTCAAGTTGCGAAGCACCGCGCCCCTTGTTGATATCTGAAACCGATGACTTGTGCAGCACGCCATAAGCGCGCTGTCCAAATCGTTTATTGAGCCTTCTATCGATAACAAGGACATTTTCTCGATGCCCATAGCATCACCCCCATTTAGAAGTAAGAGATCAGAAGCAAGAGATCAGAAGCAAGAGATCAGAAGCAAGA
>DKXD01000158.1:3471-4270 GCA_002492075.1 Ruminococcaceae bacterium UBA7135 | reverse complement strand
AGAAGCAAGAGATCAGAAGCAAGAAATCGGAGATTATCTCTACGCTCTAAATCACCAGCATTTCAAGGATAGCGTCGCCGTCCAAATCGTAACGTATCCCCTCTATGATCGTTTTGATGTTTTTCAGTTCGACGCCCATAAGTTCCATAAAAGCGAAGTACACCACCGCGGAGCTTTGCGAAAGACGAAGCTGCTTTTTCAGACGGTCAAGACTTATCTTGTCCGTAAGTATTTCTACCGTCGCGGGCATTTCCTGCGAATGAAGACCATAACCCAGCGCGTCAAGCTCGGCGGCTATTTTGGAAATATCCTTTTGCGCCGCCAGACGCTCTATCGCGTCGTCCGAGAGCCGCCGCTTAAACGGGATCAGAGTTTTCTTGGCGTCTGCCGTTCCGGCGCCGAAAAGCGTGTATCTGTACACCGTCACGACGTTTTTCATATCAATAACGCTCAACAGCAGGCGCTTTAGTTCTTTTCTCTCCGCGCCCTTATAGTCTTTCTCGAACGTTTTCAGCATCTGCATATAATAGTCCGCGTAAAGCCGCCGTTCTATATCGCAGATATCCATCGTGCCCGAGCTTTCCGCCTCGGCGAGCGCGGGGCATACAATTTTTTCGTACGCCGTTCCGTGAAGCAGCCCTATCGCTTCCGAATAGCTTTTTACCAGCCCCAGCGCCGCAAGATCGATCTGCGAGTGTTTTGTAAGAAATATCGGCAGCGCAGCGATGTAGTTCACTGTCATACCGCTTGTTATGCTCTGCAATGCGGACAGCAGCTGTTCTATTTCAAGCTGCTTTAT